>JBDKFK010000018.1:0-29923 GCA_039798745.1 Candidatus Parcubacteria bacterium | reverse complement strand
CATCTCCATAAACTCTGAACCTGCTATAGAGAAGAACGGTGTGTTCGCTTCGCCTGCAATGGCTTTGGCAAGAAGTGTCTTACCTGATCCGGCCGGTCCTATGAGAATAAGACCTTTTGGTGTACGTGCACCAAGTTTTTTGTATTTATCGGGATGTTTAAGGAAGTCTACTATTTCTTCGAGTTCTTTCTTGGCTTCATCTACACCTGCAACATCGGCGAAGGTGGTTTTTGGAAGATCCTTGTTAAATTTTTTCGCGCGAGACTGTCCAAATGAAAAGACCGATTCCTGGGCGCCTTTTGCCTGTCTGAAAAGAAAGATGAAAAAGGCTACCATAAGAATGGTAGGAATAAGGTTGCCTAGAAAGTTTATAAGACCCGCTGAGCCCTGTGTGTCTTTTACATTTATCTTGATTGAGGAAGGATTCACTCCCGATGACTGGAGTGTCTCGAAAAAGCTTGCGCTTGGCTCTTTGTAGGTAATAGCAAGGTTCTTATTGTTATAATAGACAATTATCTTATTGTCGATTATATCCACCTGATCAACTTTTTTTGCTTTAATATCTTGTACAACACTGGTAAGTGGTTTTTCGGGTACCGCTTTTTTTACTTCTTTGGAAATACTTGAAAAAATATAGAAGAAAAAGATACAGGCGAAGAGGACGATGAAAATTGTTTTTGCGTTAAAGTTAAAATTAAACTCAGCTATTTTTTGAACTTTACTCGGTTTGCCATTTTTGGCATCTGGTTTATTCACGGAAGGCTTTTTTTGGGTCATAAGATTTTATTTTAGCAGATATTTGATAAAATTGGAAGCTAGATACATGAAGATTACTCCTATAAGTACCATAGATGAAACAAAGGTTGCCAGCGTTTTGCGGGCGGGTGGTTTAGTGGTTGCTCCCTCTGATACCGTATATGGTATGCTCGTCGACGCGACACAGGAGAAGGCTGTACGCAAACTGCTCGCGTTCAAGAATAGACCTATAGGTAAACCTATATCTGTATTCGCGGATAACATGGATATGCTTTTTCATCTTACCGATGTAAACCAAACGCAGCGTCAGACACTCGCGCGTTTTCTGCCGGGCCCTTTTACGGTAATTCTTCAAAGCAAACATAACGTGTGCAAATTGCTTGAGTCAGAGCGTGGTACTCTTGGAGCGCGGATACCCGATTATCCTTTTATCACATCTCTCGTAAAATCTTATGGATCACCGCTTACCGCGACCTCGGCCAATATTGCAGGCAAATCACCCCATTACTCTATAGAAACCTTTCTCCGCGGACTTTCACAGTCCAAGACAGATCTCATTGATCTTGTTATAGATGCAGGCAAACTTCCCCACAACAAACCTTCGACGGTTGTAGATATGTCTACTTCTGAAGTCCGTATTATCCGAAGAGGCGATATTGTCTGGAAAGATTCTGAGACATATATAAGTGAAAGTCCGGCTCAGACAAGAAAGATTGCTGAGTTTGTGCTGAATACAATCCTTCGTGGTGGATCGGGGCAACCTGTTGTGGTTTTTCTGGAAGGGGATCTGGGTTCCGGTAAAACTGAGTTTGTGAAAGGTATGGCACAGCACCTTAATATAAACAATATAATATCACCGACCTATGTAATATATTATGAATATCCTATTCAGAAAAATAATTTTAAGTATCTCTATCATTTTGATCTGTATCAAATAGAAGAAGAAGAGGAGTTTAAGCATCTCGGTATAGAAACAATGATGAAGCCCGGTAATTTGCTGTGTATGGAGTGGGGAGAAAAAGCCGGCACACTTCTGCCCTTACTGCGGGATAAAGCAAAGATCTTTTATATTACCATTAGCTATACTGGCCCTGATACAAGGGAGATAGTCATTAAAACATAAACACATGCGCATTCTTGCAATCGATACATCTTGTGATGAAACAGCGGCCGCGGTAACAGACGGCAGAAAAGTGCTTGCTCAGGCTTTGTACTCCCAGGTCACAACGCATAAACAGTGGGGTGGAGTGGTACCTTCGCTTGCAAGGCGAGCCCATGAAGAGCGAATTGATGGCATCATCGCGCAGACGATTAAAAAATATAATATAGCAATCGGAAACAAAGACCTAACTTCGTATAACGGTATCGACTATCTCGCTGTTACCTATGGTCCGGGTCTGGCAATAGCACTGGAGGTAGGAATGAAAAAAGCGCAGGAACTTGCGTTAAAACATAACAAGCAGATTATTCCGGTTAATCATATGGAGGGACATATTTATTCCTGCTTTGTGCAGAACCGAAATGCCAATCCCAAGCGAGAGTTCTCATTCCCGTATCTCGCGTTACTTATTTCCGGCGCGCATACTGAGATAGTCCTTGTTACTGATCATATAACATACAAAGTTTTGGGCGAGACGAGAGACGATGCTGCAGGTGAGGCACTTGATAAAGCCGCGCGTATGCTGGGCTTTGGGTATCCGGGAGGACCTACTCTTGAGAGATTGGCCAAGCAGATTGATAATAGCGACACATACAAATTTCCACGCCCTATGATCGGATCAAAAGATCTGGCATTTTCGTTTTCAGGACTAAAAACTTCGTTCCTGTATTTTCTGCGACAGATGCCGGAGGATGAAAAATTAAGCCATCTTAAAGAACTATCAAGTTCGTTTCAGGAAGCTGTATTTGATACACTAAAGCGAAAACTGACACGCGCTATAGACACAACAGGTGTGAATAATATTATAGTGGGTGGTGGTGTCGCGGCAAACAAACGACTGCGATATATTCTCAGAGCCATGATAAAAACAAAAAAGGGCTCAATATACTTTCCTGTATATTCCTATCTTACCGGTGACAATGCGGCGATGATTGGTGTAGTTGCATCGTATAAAGCTGAGAAAGGCATGATCTGTAGTCCTGCCGACCTTCCAGACAGAGTGCCCCGGCTTACTCTTGGCTGATTGTTGCAAATAGCCAGCCTATGAATTAAACTAATACTTAATAAGTATATGTTTGCGATTAATAATAAAACCGACTATGGGTTGCTTCTTATTTCGCAGCTACGAGAACGAACAGAGTATACGTCACTGTCACGATTGGTGCAGGAGACCAAACTTCCCCAGCGTTTTATAGCACGGATCGCTGCTGAACTGGTAAAGGCCGGCATTCTCGTAAGCCGGGAGGGCAAAGTAGGAGGATATAAGATCGTTAAAGATTTACATGACATAAGTCTTATGGATTATCTTGAATACTTTGAAGATAAGCTGGAAATGGTAAAGTGTACTGATGAAGGATATGACTGCAAATTTGCCGGAATATGTCAGCATGGAGCATCGTTTAAAACAAAGCTGAACTCCATAGTCCGCACAGAGCTGAGTAAATGGACACTTGCTGATTTCATGAACAAAACGCAAAAATAGATTACTATTTATTACTATTTGTAACTGAGTATGTTAAAGATAAAAGATTTAAAAGTAAATGTAGGTGACAAACAGATTCTTAAAAACATTTCTTATACATTCGAGAAAAATAAAGTATATGCTGTCATGGGTCCTAACGGATCAGGTAAATCTACGTTAGCCTATTCCATAATGGGTCACCCTGGGTATACCGTAGATCCTTCATCGCAGATACTTTTTGAAGACGAGCAGATTACAGAACTCGAAGCAAATAAACGCGCAGAACTGGGAATCTTTCTTTCATTCCAGTCGCCTTTGTCACTGGCCGGTGTAAGAGTCTATCAGCTCATTCAGCTTGCAAGTAAAGGTAAGATTGATCCTCTCACTCTTCGTAAAAAAGTACAGGCGATAGCCAAAGAGCTAAAGATAAACGAGGAGCTGCTTTCAAGGTCGCTAAACGAAGGCGCATCGGGCGGGGAAAAGAAGAAAATGGAAGTGCTTCAGGCTACCGCGCTTGATAAAAAGCTTATTATTTTTGACGAAGTAGACACAGGCGTAGATGTAGACGCTTTAAAAACTATCTCACAGTTTTTGCACAATCATAAAGAGGGAAAGACATATATTATCATTACACACTACAATAGAATCCTTCACTATCTCAAACCCGACAATATACTGGTTATCGCCCAGGGTGAACTTAAAAAAGTCGGAGATCACACGCTGGCAGACGAGATTGAGAAAAATGGCTACGAGAATGTGATAAAAGATTAATAATACTATTATGTCAAAACCTGCTGCACCAAATGTAGATTTCGAGTACCGTTACGGTTTTTCTATGCCGCAGAACTATACATTTAAAGCCCGTAAAGGGCTTGACCGCGATGTTGTGATAAGTATCTCCAAAATGAAGAATGAACCCGAATGGATGACAGAGTATAGACTAAAGGCATACGATATATTCTTAAAAAAACCCATGCCAACCTGGGGCGGGGATCTTAGCAGAATAAATTTTGACGAAATCTACTACTATATAAAGCCGGTCAAAGAGCAGGCGGCGACCTGGGAAGATCTTCCCAAGGAAATTAAGGAAACGTATGACCGTATCGGTATACCCGAAGCAGAGAAAAAATACCTTGCCGGCGTAAGCGCTCAGTATGAAAGTGAGGTTGTATATGAAAGCATCAACAAAGAACTGGATAAACTGGGTGTAATTTTCTGTGATATGGACACTGCTCTTCGTAAATATCCTGAGATTGTTAAAGAGTATTTCGGCAAACTCATACCCGCACACGACAACAAGTTTGCCGCGCTCAATTCTGCAGTATGGTCGGGAGGATCGTTTGTATATGTTCCAAAAGGAGTTCATGTGACGCTGCCTTTGCAGGCATATTTTCGTATAAACGCGGAAAAGTTTGGACAGTTTGAACGGACTCTTATCATAGCCGAGCCGGGAAGCCAGGTTCATTATGTGGAAGGCTGCACTGCTCCAATATATACTACGGATTCGTTGCACTCCGCGGTTGTCGAGATTTATGTAAAAGAAGACGCGCGTGTACGATACACAACCGTACAAAACTGGAGTAAAAATGTTTACAACCTTGTTACAAAAAGAGCAAAAGCCGAAGCGCGCGGTTTCATGGAATGGATTGACTGTAATATAGGTAGTCAGCTGACTATGAAATATCCTAGTGTATATCTTATGGGCGAAGGGGCACGAGGAGAGGTGCTATCTATCGCGTTTGCCGGTAAGGACCAGGTACAGGATGCAGGGGCCAAGATGTTACATTTTGCGCCCAACACTTCATCGCGCATAGTCTCCAAATCTATTTCCAAAGACGGCGGTCGAACGTCGTATCGTGGACTTATTCAGGTTTTTCCGGGTGCTACAAACTCAAATGTATATGTGTCCTGCGATGCTCTCATTCTCGATGAGGAATCACGATCTGACACGTACCCGTATATGAAGATAAAAGAGAGTGATGTATCAATACAACATGAAGCGACGGTAGAAAAGCTGGGTGAAGAAAAACTTTTTTATCTTATGTCCCGCGGTCTTTCCAAAGTAGACGCCGAGGGATTGCTGGTCAACGGATTTATAGACCCTGTGGCACGGGAGATACCGTTGGAGTACTCCATAGAACTTAACAGGCTTATCAATTTGGAGATGGCGGGAAGTGTAGGTTAATATGGTAGAGTTTATTGATCTTAGTAAACATAATCAGGAAAAGCTGGTGTTTGATAAACCGGGTGAGTATGTGGTATTTATGCATAACCTCTCAGGGTCTGTTACTGTCGAACTTGCTGCACCCCGGGTAGAGGTGGATATTTACGGACTTTTCACCGGAAAGAACGCTGATCAGTTTGTTATAAACACAACACAGCATCATACAGCACCGGGATCGGTATCGAACCTCCTTATTAAAGGTGTTTTTGATGATGAATCAAAGTTTAATTATCAAGGGCTCATACGTATCGAAAAATCAGCGCAGCAGAGTCACGCTTATCAGAAAAATCAGAATATTATTCTCTCGTCTAAAACATATGTTGAGTCAAAACCGTTCCTTGAAATTCTTGCGAACGATGTTTTCTGCACACACGGTTCAACAACAGGTAAGTTAAGTGAGGACGATTTATTTTATGTAGAAAGCAGGGGACTGGATAAAGAGAAAGCCAAAGATCTTCTGATTCAGGGATTTATTGACGAACTATATGAGAAAATAAAACAGAAAGTGCCTAAGTTTACCCCTTCCGACAAATAAGGTTTATAATACTAACTATGAAAACTACTCATGACATCCGTACGGATTTTCCTGTCTTACATAACAATAAAGGTCTTGTATATCTTGATTCAGCAGCCACTTCACTCAAACCAAAACAGGTAATTGACAAAGTAGTTGAATATTATGAACAGTATAGCGCCAACATTCACAGAGGACTCTATAAAATGTCTGAACGCGCGACCGAAGAGTATGAAGATTCGCGCAAAGTAGTGGCCTCTTTTATAGGAGCCGATGTTGATGAAATCATATTCACTCGTAATACCACAGAGGGTCTTAATCTTGTAGCATACGCATTGGGAAGAGAGCTTCTGGCTTTGGGCAGTGAGGTTGTCACAACTGTTATGGAACACCACTCCAACTTTGTCCCCTGGCAGCAACTGAGTTTTGAAAACGGTACGGATTTCAAAGTTATCGATATCACCTCAGAAGGTATCCTTACAATACTTGATCCCCATACCGGCATGCCTGACATACATGAACTTGAAAAAATAATCTCAAAGAGGACTAAGATTCTGGCATTAACGTATGTATCAAATGTATTAGGTACCATAAATCCGATCAAAGAAATAATCAACATTGTCAAAAAAATAAATCCTAAGATTATCACGGTAGTTGATGGGGCTCAGGCCATTCAGCATCTGCCGGTTAACGTAAAAGAGCTGGGATGTGATTTTTTCTCATTTTCTTCGCATAAAATGTTCGGACCAACAGGAGTTGGTGTATTATATGGAAAAAAGGAACTTCTTTCCGCTATGTATCCATTTTTGTATGGAGGTGAGATGGTTGATGTTGTCTCTATTGAGTCCACCACATTTAAAGCTCTCCCTCATAAGTATGAAGCAGGAACTCCTCACATTGCAGGAGTTATCGCCCTCAAGGAAGCTGTAAAGTATATACAGGCCGTAGGGTGGGAATATATTGAAAAACACGAGGCTGAACTAACAGAGTACGCGTTAAGAAGTCTGGATGAGCGTTTCGGCAAAAACATGCGCATTATTGGTTCACGTGCCGCGAAGGGTCGCGTGGGTGCGATCGCTTTTACGTTGGAGGGGTTTCATCCTCATGATGTTGCGCAGATCCTTGATGAATCGCGGATTGCGGTACGGGCAGGTAACCATTGCGCAATGCCGCTTCATACACGGTTTGGTCTCCCCGCCACAACCCGCGCGAGTCTGTCGATTTATAATGAAAAAGCAGATATTGACGCACTTATCGCAGGACTTGAAAAAGTTAAAAAAACTCTGAGCAGATAATACCTATGAGCTCAATATATCAGGATATTATTCTAGACCATTACCGTAACCCACGAAATAACGGCCATCTGGCGCGTCACACTCATAAGGTAACGGTAAATAATCCGCTGTGTGGAGATCTTCTCACATTTGAAATCTATGATGAGAACGGGATTGTAAAAGAAATCGCGTTTAGTGGATCGGGATGTGCTATTTCTCAGGCGTCAGCCTCGATGCTTACCGAGTATGCCGTTGGCAAATCAAATGATGAACTCAAAAAAATCGACAAAGATATAGTGCTGGAAATGCTCGGCATTGAACTAAGCCCCAACAGAATCAAATGCGCTCTGTTATCATTGGAGGGGCTGCACAAATTGCTTGCTAAATAATATGGACGAATATACATTGAAGGATCCTGCCAGGCCATCCGGTCCTGTTACGGTACGTAATCTTACGGTTGTCGTTGACCGGGACTTATGTATCGGGGCTGCTACATGTGTGGCAATTGCGCCGAAAACATTTGTTATGGACTCAGAAGCAAAGGCTGTGATAATAAACACAGTTGAAGAAGATCTGGATGACATTATTATTGATGCAGCTCGCGGTTGTCCGGTAGCAGCTATAATAATTACAAATGAAAAAGGTGAAAAAGTCTTTCCCCGATAATGATAAAAAACCTGTGTGTGAATTTCTTGTGAATCCACGTGACAATATAAGGCCGTGTCCTTCGTGTGGATTGATCACACTTGCCGGTATGCCGGGAGGACGGGATTCAATATGCGCAAACTGCGGATATAAGGATCCTTGTTGCTATGACTAAAATTAGGTATTTCATGGTATATTAAATATATGGATTTATTTCTTTGGAAAATAGGCGGAGAAGCAGGCTTCGGGATTATGACCACTGGCCTTTCCTTTGGTAAAGTAGCCATCCGGAGCGGCTATCATGTTTTTGACTATAATGAGTACCCTTCACTTATTCGCGGAGGGCATAATACGTACGAAGTCATGATATCATCTCAGGAAGTATACGCTCAGAAGCAAGACATTGATCTGCTGGTCTGTCTGAATAAAGATACATACACGCATCATAAGCACAGACTCACGGATAAAAGTATTGTAGTGTATGATGCTGATGAATTTACTATCGAAGAAACAGGATTTGTTAAGCTGCATATACCATTCGCCAGCATGAAAAAAGAGCATCATGTTATGCAGATAATGGTTAATACAATTGCCCTTGGCGCATCTTTGGCATTGCTCAGCGGTGATATTGCTATATTTTATGAAATTATTGAAAAAGAGTTTAAGCGTAAAGGTGAAGAAGTAATAGCTTTTAATAAGAAGTTAACCGACCTTGGTTTTAATTATATTAAAGAACATTATAGTGAGCATATAAAACCTGTACTTACCCGTAAACAGGAAAAATCGAAGATGATATTAACGGGTAACGACGCGTTCTCACTGGCTGCGGTAGTCGCGGACTGCCGGTTTTATGCTGCCTATCCTATGACACCAAGCTCGACTGTACTTACATCATTGGCAGGTTGGCAGGATAAATCCAAAATGGTTGTACGTCACGCCGAGGATGAGATTGCTGTCATGAACACAGTACTCGGCGCTTCATTCGCGGGTGTACGAAGTGCTACCGGAACCTCAGGCGGCGGATTCGCGCTCATGGTAGAAGGTATCTCGTTTGCCGGTGTCGCTGAGATATCTGTTGTTGTATTCCTTTCACAACGTCCCGGTCCGGCTACCGGAATGCCTACATGGACAGAACAGGGCGACCTGTTATTCGCGGTCAACGCGGGACATGGAGAGTTTCCCAAGATAGTGCTTGCTCCAGGTGATATCCATGAAATGTTTGAGCTTACTCTTAAGGCGTTTGATCTTGCCGATATATATCAGATGCCAGTTATCGTAATGTCGGACAAATTTTTGAGCGAGTCGCATAAAAGTGTAAACAAAGAAGACATAAGCAACTTATTTGCAAACTATCATCCCAACAGAGGCAAACTGGTGAATGCCCCAGGTGAAGGTAAATACCTGAGATATAAGATTACAGACGACGGAATCTCAGAGCGCCTGCTGCCAGGAGCTCCCGGAGCATTTTATCAGGTCAATTCGTATGAGCATGTTGAAGACGGCCATACTACTGAAGAAGCCGCGCCCCGCATAGAGCAGGTTGATAAAAGAAGTCGCAAATGGCAGACATATCTTGATTCTCATTTCAAAGCGCCGCGGGTATATGGAGATATTGAGACAGCTGACGCTGTTTTTGTATCGTGGGGCGGCAATAAAGGGCCCATTATTGAGGCGCAAAAAATGCTTGACGCTCAGGGCAAGAAAACAGCATATATACATTTCACCCACATTTATCCCATGAATACGAGTATTGTAAAAGATATCCTGTCAAAGGATAAACGCTATATTCTGATAGAAAATAATGCTCATGGGCAGTTCGGCAAATTACTGACAATGGAAACGGGGATTATGATAAAAGAATCTCTGCTGAAGTACGATGGCAGACCAATATATAAGGAAGAAATTGTAGCAAAAGTTAATACATAATAATTTAATCGCATTATATGGCAACACAAAAGGACTTCTCAGGTTATACAGGTACATGGTGCCCGGGCTGCGGTGACTGGGGTATCGGAGTCGCGATAAAATCAGCATTTGTACAAATGGGGATGGATCCTTCATCTGTGGGTGTCGTTTTTGATATCGGATGTTCCGGGAACATGAATGATGTGTTAAATGCCTATGCTATACACGGGTTACACGGGCGGTCTGTTCCGACTGCTGTCGGGATGAAGTTAGCTCATCATAAGATGCCTGTTGTCGTAATCGGAGGCGATGGTGGATTGTACGGCGAAGGGGGCAATCATTTTCTTCACGCGAGCAGAGGCAACCACGATATTACCTTAATAGCTCACGATAACAGTGTATATGGACTAACGACAGGCCAGGTGGCACCGGACGCGCAAAAAGGGTATAAATCAAAATCTACGCCCCAAGGCATGATAGAAGTGTCACTTAATCCGCTGGCATTAGCTCTCACGCAGGGTGCCAGTTTTGTAGCTCAGGGTTTTGCAGGCGATGTTACCGCGCTCATTGAGCTCATTAAAAAAGCGATACATCACAAAGGCTTTTCGCTCGTTAATGTTCTCCAACCGTGTGTTACTTTTAATAAAGTTAATACCTATCAGTACTACATGCAACGTATTTATACACTCGATCATTCATACGATCGCACCAACTACAAGCTAGCTCTGGAGAAAACTCAGGAGTTTAATGAAGAAAAATATCCGATAGGCATATTGTATCAGTCTGATCGCCCCGCATACCATGAACAGATTGCTCATTTACCCCAGGATTCATCGCTACGAGAACGCCCCGCGTTTAGAGACTTTGGACTGTTGATAGATGACTTTGTTTGATTATAAATCAACAAATTTATACAATAGTATTCCTTCAGACAATTGGGTCAATTTAATCCATAATTCGTTTGACAGTTAGCAGTAATTCTGATATACTGCTAATTACTATGGCATTTATAATTGGATCCTCAGAACAAACCAAATATCCTGTCGTAGCAGTCCGCGATGGGATAGTCTTTCCTAATACCGAGAACGTATTAGTCTTTGGACGGCAGAAAAGTATTGAGGCAATAAACCAGGCCCTCAAAACTGATAAAACCCTCGTTCTGGTTATGCAGAGAAACTCTTCTCTCGACGACCCACAACCAACCGACCTGTATGATGTCGGTGTTCTTGTGACTGTTGAAAAAACAGTCGTTGGCGAGAAGGGCGAAATTACAGCGCTTGCCCGGGGTAAGCAAAAGGTAATGCTCGATGAATATACAAAAGAGACACCTTACCTTGAAGCAAAAATTTCGCCGATAGTCGAAGAACCTCTCGATGACGAAGAGGTTCAGGCAATGGTTAAACATATAGCAACGCAGATAAAGCGCGCTATAAATCTGGGTAAGACAATAGATTTTGTCTTTCTCATGAATATCCTGAATATTACAACACCTCAGGATTTTTCGTATCAGGTAGCAATGGTACTTGATCTTAAGAGCGAAGAGCGTCAGGAACTGCTCGAAGAGAATGATCTCAAAAAAAGACTGAAGCTGGAGGTAGAGTATACCAACAGAGAGATCAAAATACTCGAGATAGAGCAGAATATTTCTGCCAAAACCCAGCAGAAGTTTGAACGGGGAATGCGTGAAACATTTCTTCGTGAGAAGATGAAAACCATTGAAGAGGAGCTGGGTAACAAAAGTGAAAATGCTGAAATCGATGAGTATAAGATGAAAATAAAGAAGGCAAAGATGCCGAAGGAAGTAGAGGAAAAGGCAGTCAAAGAACTGAAGCGTCTTTCACAGATGTCTCAGTTTAATCCCGAAGCTTCTTATATCCGTACATACTTAGACTGGCTTGTAGAGCTTCCCTGGTCTGTTGCCTCAAAAAGTATGGTTGAGATTAAGGGTGCTGAAAAAATACTAAACGAAGATCACTTCGGTCTGAAGAAAATTAAAGAACGTATCCTTGAATTCCTCGCAGTACTGGAGATGAAGAAATTAAAAGAAAAAGTAAATGGTGCTGAGAAGAAAAAAGAAATGAAGGACAGACTTCCTACCATTCTTTGTTTCGTCGGACCTCCAGGTGTGGGTAAGACCTCGCTTGGTAAATCAATCGCCCGAGCCCTTGGTCGAAAGTTTGTAAAAATTTCGCTTGGCGGCATACGCGATGAAGCTGAAATACGCGGTCATCGACGTACCTATGTGGGAGCCATGCCGGGAAGAATGATTCAAGGTGTAAAACAGGCAGGAACAAAGAATCCTGTCATGATGCTTGACGAGATAGATAAGATTGGTCGTGATTATCGTGGAGATCCATCAGCCGCTCTTCTTGAAGCCTTGGATCCGGAGCAGAATCATTCATTCTCCGATAACTATCTTGAAGCACCTTTCGATCTGTCAGATGTATTCTTTATAACCACGGCTAACATTCTGGATACTATCCCGGACGCGTTACTTGACCGTCTTGAGGTAATACATTTCCCAGGGTATACAGAGGAAGAAAAGTTTAACATCGCCAAAGAATATCTGGTTGAAAAACAGGTCGAGACACATGGACTGAGTAAAAATGAGATCAAGATTACCGACAACGCACTTAAGTCTATTATCAGAAGATATACCCGGGAGGCAGGCGTACGTGAACTTGAACGTCAGATTGCCACCATATGTCGTAAAGTAGCGCGGGAAATAATAGAAAAGAAGGTGAAGTCAAAAACAGTCGGTATGACCGAACTTCATACATATCTTGGCCCCTACAAATTCTCGGCTCAGATGATTGAAGAGAAAGATACAGTCGGAATCTCAACAGGACTGTTCTGGACGCAGGTCGGCGGAGGTATACTCTTTATAGAGGTTGCCATCATGCCGGGCAAAGGCCATCTTACTCTTACCGGACAGCTTGGAGATGTTATGAAAGAGTCATGTCAGGCAGCACTGTCATATATTAGAGCACGATGGGATATGTTTGGCCTGAATAAGAATTTCTTTAATAACATCGATATCCATGTCCATGTACCAGAGGGTGCTGTTCCAAAAGACGGACCATCGGCAGGATTAGCTATCACCACTGCTATGGTATCGGCTCTGACTAAAATACCGGTAAGACGCGATGTAGCTATGACTGGCGAAGTCACCTTGCGCGGAAGAGCTCTGGAAATCGGCGGGATAAAAGAAAAAGTAATCGCGGCTCATAGAGCACAGATAAAAACCATTATCATGCCAAAGGATAATAAAAAAGACCTGGAGGACATTCCAAATAATGTACTCAAAGATCTCCATTTTGTCCCTGTGCACCATATGGATGATGTTCTGAAAGTAGCGCTGGCCTTTCCTGAGAAGAAATCTCAGCTGAGTTTTGCCAGAAAACACGCTGATTCCATAGAGGATGACAATGATAATGACAATGAGAACATGAACTGATTACCCGTTGAGAAAAAAGGCTATCACCTTATTGATGATAGCCTTTTTTTGTGTGCTATAATTGATTCTTCTTCCTGTAACTATTATTTAGAGCATAATAATAGTCCCCATAGGAAAATACTTTGACAACATGTGAGAGTATGGACCCCTCCTAGGCCTTCCCTCAAGGCAGTCTGTTCTTTCGTGCATGTATGAAGGAGGTAACGATCAATGCTTATTCTGATACGTATGGCTCCGGCTGCGATCTGTATAGCTTTGCTGATCGTGAGCGGCACCATAGTTGACTGTCTGCTTCGCCGACGATCTCTTACCCACAGTCAGCTCATCAGTTTCTTTATGACTGGTGTAAGCACACTAGGGTTGATGCAGGAACAATCTGCGGGCAGGACACACGGTCTTGATACGCTTGTCATCGGAGGTATCGGCGTCATTCTCCTGGTAATATATTTACGTCAGCCGGTATCTTCGCCCATCAATAGGGGAAAGGAGTCTGCGCATGAACGCGAAACGAGTAACAATTAAGACAGACGAAGGCACTGTGCTGGAGTTAACGCGTCAGGGCATTTTTACCCGCATCTTCAACGCTGCGTACGAGATCGCCGTGACACCTAATTTGTACGAGCAGGGCCTGTCTAACATTCGCCGCCGCATGATGGATGTTGTCAACCAAATCTACGCTGGCTTTGAGCGTTATGGAAGTTCGTTGTCGCGGTTTCCCTCTGGTTGGAGTCGCGACTTTGAAGAGCTTATCGGTATACTCATACCGATATTAACGACTCATGATATAGCTAACACAGGCATCCAGCAGCGTGAAATGAGCATACTGGCTCTGGCCGATGAGTATAAGTGCCGCGTTGAGACGCTGTATGTTATACGGTTGTGTACCTATCTTCACCCCACATGGCTGACCAACGCAACTGCCTCATTTCGCAGAGTCAGCGAAATAGAAGTGGGAAAGATGCTCTCCCGTGGTCTTGACTATCAGGCACGGGAAGCGCACACCATCGTATTATCGTATGTGTTAAGACGGTTGGCTGTAGATACGCGGCATACCTATTCCCGTGAGTTTCATCTCGTACCGGGTTCCCGTATTGTCGCGGTTACCCTGAGTCCTGACTCTGGGCACCGTCTGGAGGACTGGATACTGGACTACACGCTTATCACCGTCCTGAAAGGGCTGTAACGCCTATGGGTGGGGTATTCGGATTGGCCGAGTACCCCTTTCCCCTCTCACATGTTTTTATTTATATAAACATGCGTTTTATTTTAAGAAAGACCGAGCGAAGATGATGAACTGTGTTATAAACATTATAAAGATTTTGGTTTATGACCAGGTCATAGCTTCCTACAAACTCTACAAACTCACAGCCATACCCTTCTTTAAATTTGGTAAATCCCGACCAGGGAGCGTGTTCATCATAGCCGGGAGGTAATGAACCCCACATGTCAAATTTTTGAGCGCCTAAACGTTTGCCCAGGAGTATTGATTCCCACATAAGCAGATTTGTTCCCATAAGATTGCGATGAAGTGAAGATGATCCTCCATATGGATAATAGAGAGTATCTTTGAACATAAACAGTTCATATGAGGCAAGCGGATCGTTCTCAAAATACGCGGTCACAATATGTGATATGCCGTGCTTCATATGATCCCATATAGTTTTATGATAACGAGGCGTATGTCCAAAATACTGCTGGCGTTTTGTAGTATCGAAGTACAGTTTAGAGAATACCTCAAAACCGTCGTCTGTGGATTCTTCTTTAACAACAACTTCTTTTTTTTGCGCGAGTTTTATGTTATAGCGGGTTTTAGGTTTCATTGCTTTCAAAAGAGCTTCCTCCGATGGAGTTATATCAAGCATCTGTGTCCAGTCGGGAAAGAGCGCGTGGGGAGAACGTATAAGGGTGAGAGCGGAGTCATCGATTGTTCCCTCTGTTTTACGTACATATGGTTCGATTTTTATAAATATGAGTCCATTCTTGCGTCCATAGTCCGCCATAAACGCTAACGCTTCGTTTGATGGAATTACTGATCTTGGCAGATAGCCGATCTTATATTTTGTATATGGTATGGCATGTGTTGTCATCTGAAATACATTGTTGTTGTCAGCTATGCGTACAACATCTGTACCCAGTTGTTTACGTGCCTCGCCCCATTCCCATGTTTGCAACGGATGATGTGCTTTATCGTTGAATTCGGCTTTGTTATGTGTATCTTGTATTATCTGTATGTTCATGTGATTAGCGATTGGCGGCCTGAGTTAGTACCTTAAACGTTTCTTCGGCACACTGTTCCCAGGAATAAGATTTGATAATTTTCTTTCCCGCTGCAATAAGTTCGTTTCTCATATTTTTATGAGTATCAAGCAATACCAGTTTCTCGGCCAACTCTTTTGGATTGGTGGGGTCAAAGTAGAGACAGCCGTCACCCCCCACTTCCGGAAGACTTGACGCGAAAGAAGAAATAACGGGACACCCTTGTGACATGGCTTCAAGTACTGGTATGCCAAAGCCTTCATAGAGAGAGGGCATTACAAAACAAAACGCGTTCTGATAGAGTGAAATGACTTCTTCATCGGGTATGTAGCCAGTAAATACCACGGAATCGTGTATGTGAAGGCGCTCTGCTTCATTGAGTATGTCGTCATACATCCAGCCTTTTTTGCCGGCAATAACAAGCTTATTGAATGTCTGATCTTTGCACTGCGCGAATGCCTGGATAAGGGTTTTTATATTTTTTCTGGGTTGCAGTGTACCTACATACAGCAGGTATTTGCCTTTTTCGATCTTTAGCTGATCCGCGAGGCTTTTAAATATAGATATTTTGCCTTTAGCCGGTGTTTCTTTTTCAAAACCGTTGTATATGACAGATATTTTTTCTGTCGGTGTGCCGTAGAATTTTATAATATCTTTTTTTGTAGTTTTAGAGACAGCAATAACTTTGTGTGCCTGCACAAGAGATTTTTCGGTCCAGCTTTTTAGTTTATATAGATCTTTTTTGAGAAACTCATCGGGGAAATAAAAATAAGCGAGATCGTGTATGGTGACTATGAGGGGTACCGGACAGTATGCAGGAACATAGTGCGCGGGTGAAAAAAATACGTCAATAGATCGGGCTGTAAACAATCTTATAGGGAGAAATACTTTTGTCCAGAGAAACGGGCCACTGACCTGTTCATAGGTAAACCACTGGGTTTCCGCAGGCATACCCTGTATTGGTTTTGATCTGAGATATACCTTAACCTGTATTGATTCACTCGAGTATTTCGCGAACCAGAACAGGAGGTTCTTTGTATATACAGAAACGCCTACCTGTTTTTCTACATTTGCTTCATTTCCGTCAATTCCTATTACCATATCTGTATTATAGCAACATATGTCATTGCGAGCGGAGCGAAGCAATCTTGTTAAGTAAGGATCTCACCTTGTGAAGATTGCCGCGCCCGGCGTAGCCTTGGCGAAGTCGGGACGCGCGATCCTGAATTAGCGGGATCGCTCGCAATGACAAGCATAATTATTTATATCCTTGCAAGGCTTTTATCATAGAAGAATAGTATCGTTTCCAGGTGTATTGCTTACTTTTTTCTTTGGCAGCCTCGATATATGTTTTTCTATATTTTTGGTTGTGTATCATGGAGTAGAGTGTTTTATGAATATCTTCAACGCTTAGAGGATCAAACATATGTGCTGAATCTTTGCCGATTTCGGCAAGAGATGATGTGTTGGATAAAGCAACAGGGCATCCCAGCTTCATAGCTTCAACTGCAGGGTATCCAAATCCTTCAAAAAGAGATGGAAATACAAAACAGATAGCCATTGAGTAGAGCGCGTAGAGTTGGGTATCGCTTACGTATCCCAGTAATCGTATATTACGGTGTTCAGGTTCATCAAGATCTTCCCAGCCCGGAGGGCCGACAATGACAAGATCTACTTCGTCTGTCTGGAGCTGTTTATATGCAGCGATTAATCGTTTCAGATTTTTGCGTGGTTCTATTTTACCTACGCTTAAAATAAATGGTTTGTGAAGATTGTGTTTAAACTGTGTCCGTGTGATATCTTCCAGAGTAGGCACCTGTATCGTTACTCCCGGATAGAGCACCTTAATGCGATCTTTCTCAATAGCCAGAAGGTCAATAAGATCTGTTTTGGTTGTTTCTGAGTCAGCAAAGATTATATGAGTTTCTTTTTTCACATAACTCAGGCGGCGTTTCTGAACGGCTCTTATAGAAGAGGCGACCGTTTCGGGAAATCTCATGAACGCGAGATCATGCACTACCGTTGCTTTGTTAGCCCGGGATGGTGGTTCAGTCCAGTCTGAGGATATGTACCAGTCAACATTGCCTACAAAGCGTTCCGCCTTTACTATGTGCAGTCTGTTCCACAACATTTCAAGGAGTGTCGGTGGTATCTTTGCTGTTTTTAAGATATGCTGATGCTTTTCGATGTCTTCTGCAAGCTCTGAATCGAGTGATTTTCTGAGCGACGAAAAAAAGAACGTCCAGGTATTATCTGTATCAAACTCCAGTATAGAATCTACAAGTCCTCCGGTAAACCGGGCTACTCCTGTGCCTTTATGAATAATTTGTGATATATCAATTGCCAGGTTCATGCTTATCAATGACCGATTTATACACAACTTCTAATTTCTGTGAAATAGAGTTCCAGCTATAGCTTTCTTTCGCAAGATTGTATGCGTTCTTTCGCAACTTTTCATACAAATGTTTGTCGCTAAGAACCATCTCAATCTTGTTTTCAAATTCGATTTCATTATCTGCAACAAGAACGTGCTCTTCGTCGGTGACACCCAACCCTTCGACTCCGGTTTTGGTTGATATCACCGGCAATCCCGATGCCATGGCTGCAAGTATTTTAAGTCTGGTACCTCCTGGCCCATAAATAGGTGCTACAAAAAGAGTAGCTTCATGATAGAGCCGCTTAACCAGTGTAGCATCATCCTGAGGGATGTCAATGATCTTGATATTTTTATGAACAGATGGCTTGAGCTTAACGCTGGCGTTCTGTCCCGCGATTATGATGACAATATCTTTTTTATGCTTAAGTTTAGGATAGAGGTTGTTCATAATATACTGCGCGGCTTCTATATTCTGCAGCCAGTAAAAGTTACCTACAAAAAGAAATGTTGGTTTCTTTATATCTTTTGGAGCTAGTTTGTCTACAAACATATCATCACCGGCACCATTGGGTATTATGACCGGATTTATAGTAGGCGCGATTTTATGTATAAGATGTTTGTCATAGTCCGAGACGGTTCCCACTACAGAGGCTTTCTTCCAGTAAAATATTTCTGAGGATTTGAGTTTGATGATATCGGGATAAAAGAAAGGGCGTGCCAGGAGGGGTAGCTTTTCGGTAAAGTGCTGATAAACTTTATACTCAATAGTCTGTTCGAGAAGAAAGATAGGTATATTTGTTTTTGGAATATGAGGCATGATATAAAACGTTTCCGCGTGGATAATATCAAACGACTGTTCACGGAGCAACGTTTCGACAACGCGTTTGGCTTCAACTGAGAAATTGCGCACAATAAGAAAAGGAAGCGATGAGAATATGGATTTCAGTATATTTCGTGGTTGCCAAGGTTTTTCAGCCCGTTTACAGACATAGATCTTGTCGCAGTAGGACTCAAGATATGAAGCATATTTTTTTTCCTTGTCGTTTTTATACAGCGCGATAAGAGTAATACTATGGTTCTTGCTAAGGTACTTAAGCAGATTTAACGTACGGATCTGACCTCCTGATGCAGGAGGGTAGGGAAGATAGGGCGTCAGCATGAGAATTCTCATATTACAACGCGAACAGGGCGAACTTATCGTTTTCAAACATGACTTTATAGTTCTCAGATTTGAGTTTATCGATAAGCTCTTTGTTTAGCGTAGCCAGATAATTATATCCAAGCTTTTTCAGTTCGGGAGGATCGTGATAGATTGCGGGTGCTCCTTTTCGTTCCGTGAGATAGAGAAGTGTTGTATCTCCGAGACGGTCGGTTACTATCTTATCATCGGGTTTTGTAAGCGTCTTTATGATATTGGCTACCTGAGGCAGCTCTTCGGGGTAGTGATAGAAGTCTTTGACGCGGTAGAGTGAAAAGTAAAATGACAAAGCAAACGCGAATACAATTGCGGAATATACTACAAGTTGGTTGAAAAATATTTTCTGGTTACGAATAATAAATGTCACACCAAGACCTATCATAATGGCGATAGGCGGCAGAAGTATAGTCTGGTAATATTCATGCTGAACGTTACCTCCCTGAAATACAAACAGATAGACAGCTGCTGAAAAAAGTATAGCATGGAGAAATAACCGCGGAACTTTTTGTATAGCGCCCAGAATAAAGAACACTGAAAGATATACACCAAAAACATCCATACCGAGACGTTCAAAGAAGATCCATCGGAAGAACGCAGGGCGAAAAAATATATTTTTAAGACCTTCGTATGTGTTCACACTCGTAATGAGCCAATCACTCGGAGGTATTCCTTCCGGAAACTGCAGTATATAGTATCTCCACATGGCAAAGGGGATCATGGCGGCGATAAAGAATATATAGAATGAGAACTTTTTTATGACATCAAACTGATATTTTCTGATAAATAAGTACAAGAGCGCAAAACCGTAGAAAACAGCCGGTGGTTTTACAAGTACAGACAACGCAAACATGATGAGGGAGAGAATAAACCAGACATACGATTTTTTACCCCATCTACCCTCAGAGAACAGATAAAGGAAAAATATAGACATACAGGCAAACGCCAACGCTGTTGTTTCGGGTAGAATTACGCGCGAAAAGAAAACAAAAAATGGAAATATCGAGTATACTCCGGCGGCTACTATAGCAGTTAGACGTCCGCTTTCTTTCAGTGAGAGATAGTAAATCACCGCAATGATAGTAAGCGAGAAGAGTGCTGTTACGAGTCTACCGTATGCTTCCAGAGACATTACAGGAACATACTTATAGAGAGTCGCAAAGATAGCGCTATATATAGGGAACTCCACAAAACGATAGCCTTGAGGATTTTCTATACCCGACTGAATACTCGAAAGATCATCGTAGCGTGGATGCATAAGGTCAAAGCCATCTTTCGCGAAATTACGCGCTACGGCCGCGGTATCTGCCTGTCTCCATGAGTGAAAATCGGCAAGAGGAAAATTTAGCCCATATATACGCGCTCCCAGTGCCACAACGAGAAACAATGTAAGGATGACACTATCCCATATACGAAACGCTGTTTGATCTTTTTTCATATTATTTTGTTTTTTGTGATTTTTCTACCATTAATGAAGCTACAAAGATTCCTGCTACCATCCAGTATGTATAGGCTACCTTTGATGCTTCAAAAACATCTATATAACTTGCGTTCATTATGAGTCCGGCCATGCCGAACAGGAACCCGTAATAAAGTAATTTTTCTTCTTTCTCAAGTTTTGCACTTTTCTTCCATACAAACTGGCCAATGATAAAGAAAATGTACACAAATAAACCTGTGCCAAGAGCGCCAAATTCGCCTATCCATCGAAGATAGTCATTATCTGTGGATTCGGTGATAGATGAGGGTCCTGTGCCAAGGATTGGATTCTTGAGGAATGCGTTGAATGCCCGTGGCCACTCAACCTGAAGTCGTGTGGCAAGTGAGATATCTGAGATTACGGTGTTTACCTCTTTAAGACCGGCCGACTGTGATGCTGCAATAGCGGCAGCTTCGGTACTGGTTAATATCTTACCTGCCCGTGATGCTTCCCACTGAATATCTTCTATAAGTTTTTGTTGCAAGAGTTCTTCATTTTTATCTTTGGATGCCTGAGTTTGTTTGGGGTCGTCCTTGATAGGAATATAGTATGTCCCGGCAGGCAGTTCTTTGGATGATATTTTCTGAGGAACTACCACCTGACCTGTTTTTTCGTTTACAAAAATTTGTTTTATCTGTACCGTCTGGAGGAAGCGTGAAGTAAGATTGCTGGAAAGAAAGGTAAAGCCAGCCGTAAGGATAAGCACCGCTACAAAGTACTTATATTTTTTTATAAACAAAAGGAACGGGAATGTTGACGCGAGGTACGCAAGATAAGATATCCGTGACGCGGTCAGCATGAGCGTAAAAAGACCTATGACAAAGATAATAAAGAATAGTCTATATTTTTTACTGAAAAAAGCGCCGAGCGTAACGGGTAGGAGAAGCACAAGATAAGCCGCAAGATCATAGTGACCCGCGAATGTGGCTGAAACACGAGCTTCGGGGGTGAGATACAACAGATGTCCTTTGGCAAATTCAGGATTCATGGTCTGAATAGCCGGAAGGCCGAAATATTTTTGACCCATTCCGTAGAGTGAAACAACACCCATTGTGAATAGAATAGTATATAAATACTGCATGAAGTCCCGTTTGGAGCGTACAGTTGAGGCAGCTATAAAGAAAATAATCATGTATTCTACCCGTCTCAGTGTGTGAAGGAGGCCAAGATGTTTATAGATCACGGTGCCTGAAATATAACCGTTCCAGAGGAAAGAAAGACCAGCTGCTGCCCAGAACAGAACAATCGGAATCAAAAACTGACGAGGCGGCATAAGTACCTTTTTACGGAAAAGCTGAACAAAGTACAGCAACACAAGAACCGCGATATAAATATCTTCTGCACGTACCGCGATGTAGGTATAGTCAATAATGCGTATAGGAAATTTTGGATAGAGCGGTATAAGAAGAATGAATCCAAAAATAAGAATCTTGATAAGGTTATTGTCAATCCATCTCAACAAGCTTGTAAGCTTTTTCATAGGTTTGAATTAAATATTGATTATTGAGTAGCCTCCCAATCGCTAATGCTGTCAATGCCTTTAATTTTAGCATAGTTTTAAGTAAAAATAGGGAAGTGGTCGAATGATGCTTCCTATAGAAATAGATAAAACCTTTATAAACTTGAAGAATCGGGTATGTCTTGCCTCCGCTCGATGCTGAGCCCAGATGAATAAATCTGGCATTCGGATAAAAGAACACGCTTCGATGTAGTTTTTTAGACCTATATAATAAATCTATCTCTTCCATATACATGAAAATATCTTCTGAAAAGCCGCCAATAGCATTGAATTCTTTGAGAGTTGTCATGATACACGCGCCTGAAACCCAGTCTGTTTCGGTAATAGAATCGGGTGAGGAACGTGTTAACCCCCAGTAATCACCCCTCAGGAAAAGTGCTGCAAAAACGACGGGTAATGTATAAAAGGGACCGCATGACGGTTGGGGAGTTTTTCCATCCTTTTCCAGAAGTTTCGCTCCTACGAACTGCATCGTTGTTTCATGTTCTATGTAAAATTCCAACAGCTTCTGTATTGCATTGTCAAGCACGATAGTATCAGAGTTGAGAAGTAGGAGATAGGTGCCTTTGGCTCGTTTAGCAGCCTGGTTATTGGCTTTCCCAAAGCCTATATTTTCTGTATTGGCTATGTATACTATCTCAGGTTTGGTTTTAGCGTATGTTTTCAGCGCGTCTGCCGAGCCGTCAATGGACGCATTATCGATAACGATTATCTCAAATGAATGTCGCTTATCCTTAAACGAAGCAAACACTGAATCAAGGCATTGAAGCGTAATTTGTTTTGTATTAAACGATATAATAATAATAGACAGCTCTGGTCTGTCTCCGTTTGAGTGTTTGCTAGAAGCCATACGATATATTATAATAAAGATCACGCTATAATATATAGCTATTAGCGCAGTATCTAAAATGAGTAGCTATGAGCTATCGAGAAGCAAGCTATTTAGATATGAGTAAGGCTGGGTAGCTCAGCGGTAGAGCAGTCGTTTCATAAGCGATTGGTCGGGAGTTCAACTCTCCCCCCAGCCACTTACGAGCCAGAGCACCGATTATAATTTACCTTGTGTATATATGAATACAGACGCATCCAGAACAGAGACGGCAAAAAAAGTTACTACGTATGATTTGCAAGGTAAAGAAAACGGATACCTTATAGAGCTTTATAAGGACGGCGATAAAACAAGCGCTTATCTTACCTGCGCTACTCCGGGAGCATTCAAAGGCTATCATCTTCATAGAGTTCGCGAAGCCCGATATATGTGTGTAAAAGGAAAGATGAAAGTTATTCTCTACGTAAATGGCAAACGGGAAGAGCATATTTTATCTGCAGAAAACTTAACACGTCTTTATATACCTATAAACGTCCCCACAGGTCTCGAAAATATCGGTGACGAAGAAGGATGGCTTATAAACTATCCTAATCCCGCCTATGATCCTAACCTTAAGGGCGAACAGGTTGATTTTACCCAGGAAGAGCTTGACAGTGGTGAGTGGCTTAAGAAAATGGAGGCGCTGCCGCCTCTAAAATAATGTAAAGCTATAGCTGATTATAGAGAGCAAAAGGTTTATCATAATACTTTGCCCATTCGCGATCGCCATAGGAAAAATGCCACCATTCTCCATCAAATGGCGCGAATCCAGCATCCATCATAACCTTTCTTAATAGGCTTCTTACCGCTTTCTGTGAAGCCGATATGTCAGGCGAAAACGTATAGAATTTTTTTGTCCGGTAATCATACATGGGACTGCCGAAATCAAGGTCGGTCTTTGTACTATCCTGTATCGTAATATCCACAGCAGCTCCAGCCGGATGTCCGGCAACAGTCGGAACTGCGACTCTTCGGTGAACCTGCTCATACAGTTCGTACGGATTATCGTAGAATATATCGCTTATTTGTTTTAACACAGCTAGGAATCGTTGCGTCTGGATGGCGGGACTCCTATATCCATAACAAACACACAATGATAATGCTGAATTGTTATCTTGTAATATTCTTTGTGCTTCGACCAATCGTGAGGCTACTGAAGTTCTGACCTTCATTACATTGCCTAAGGCATCCTTCATATCCGTAAACGGTTCTCTGTATTTCCACGGAATCTGAGATGCATTCAGTGCAACCAATGGTTCGTGGTTTTCTCGTACCGGGACCTTTTGGAGGTCCCGGTACGTAAGCATGGTTTTCTCAAGCTGTTCGTAGGTGAGGTTCATACTATCTGTTTTGCGAGGAACAGACGCATGTCCTCAACTGTTGACCCGTCTGTGCGCATCTGACGCACATTCTGATAGGCTCCTTCAATAGGTGTGAAGCCCAGGTCACCGTAGAGCGCCTGAGATTCTTTATTATTGACTGAGGTTCTCATTACTACCGTACTTCCTTTGTTCATCTTGCTCATCCTCAGCATCACTAGAGTTCTGGCAATACCGTTCCGTCTATAGTCATTGTCTACACCCAGATCCGCCATATACCAGCCTGAGGCTAGATTTACGCCACGCTCCTTAAGGATCTCAGATACCTCTGGCTGTCTCCAGAGAGGGAGAGCCGCGCCGAAGCCGATTGCCCTGTTTTCCACACGTGCTACATAGAAAAGACCTTGCGTAGCATATTCCAGAAAATATCCCCGTATCTCGTTGTCGGTGAACGACTCAAAATACGGCGCTTTACTAAAAATGTTGCGGTATAGGCTGCTAAGTCCACCCGTGGTGAGTAGGGTGTCGACATCTCCTGGTTTCATGATACGTTCACAGATATACCCGAACCTGTCGTTCATTATCACCGTTCCCTTTCGGACTATGCTGACAGGACCCGAGATTACAGCATCCTGAAACGTATTGCCGTCGTATGACACTGATACCAGGATGGGCATTCCGCTTCGCTGAATGACACGCGCGTTGATGATTGACTTTTCTGACCTCAGAGCCAGTACGAGTCCGAGCGCTGTTGTTCCGCTCCCGCAGGCTGTTTCGCGAAACAGTGTATCGATATCGCGTACATACACTACAGGATCGATCCTCCATGCGCTTTCGTCACGATATACATACATTACGCCGGCTGCCGCGAACTTAGTAAGTTGGTTACGGCGAAGGATCTCGTACGACTGCTGTTTGATGTCCTCGTCGCCAATGAGCGAAGTATCTTCACTATTTAGGATTATATAGTGAGTAATACCCTCCATTTCGACGATATATGTATTGTCTTGTCCAGACACCTGAATGATCCTACTCGTATCGGCATACACAGGCATTCTGGCATATGCATGCCCAAGAGCGTTGAATCCAGCGGTAAGAGGCTTATCAACACCCGAGACAAGCAGTGAGACACTTTTGCCGGCCTGCATGTTCACGAGTATTGCGGCCGCCGAGCGGGTAGCATTGCCACAGAATTCGCCGCCCGCCATAGTAAGCACCGGAACCTGAGGTGTACCGGATACAAACCCTACCTGTTCAACATTCGGATACGCTCTCATGATGACATCGTTAATCCGCTTGCGCAAAAGTACGTCGGTCACTGATGCGAAAACAAGACACGTGTCGTTGCCGCCTGGTCTGATAATGGTGTACTCCATAGACATGGTGTTCCCTCCAATCTGTTGGTTTGACTAATAATGTGAGAAACGGTTTGAGGATGAATAAGAAGTGTTACCCCTGGGTGGGGTGGAGTTGGGGAGAGACCGGGGTTAGCCTGATGATTAACATATTAATATGTTAACACATTAATACGTTATGTCAATAGTAATTTATCAAATGATATAATAATGTCATGACAAATATAAAACGAAAACAAGAGTTTGAACAGAAAGAACGCTACACGCCAGCCAATGATAAGGAACAGGAGCTCGTGACAGCTTTTTCATTACTGAAGAATGAAGAAGATGCTGCTCATTTCTTACGGGATCTTATGACTCCTGGAGAGATTGAAGAGTTTGCGAACAGACTGAGAATTGCTAAACAGCTTATGGAGGGTCAACCTTATCTGCAGATCGCTCATGAAGTTCATACCTCTACAACAACTGTAACACGTGTAGCACATTGGCTCTTTAGTGGTTGCGGCGGATACTACAGTGTCCTTAAGCGTTTGCTGCGAAGAACCCGTTAATCTAGTCCCGTTGAGAAGTCATCGCCGGATACAGAGTTTAGAGCTCCATCTTCGACATTTATTTCAGAGTCTTCAGGTTGCGACAGATCTTCTATATTTACATCGTTAGCGTCAATCTGAGCTTCATCTGATTCAGTAGCAAAGTCATTGGTGTCTATTGTGGCGAAATCTTCGGAGCCGTCAGATTCCTTTGATGTAATGGTTGATTCGGCGAACGAAGCTCTCGACTGCATTGCTGTATACTCTTTTTGCGTTACATTAAGTGCAAGCACTGTTAAAAGATTTGTAATAGCAAGGAGTCCGATGATAAGAAATGTTTTGTGACTCATATATATATTAATAACTATTCATAATTACAAAGATGGTGTCGGTGATACGGTTGTTGTGGCTGCAGCTGTGGCCGATGGAACGGTAGTTGTCACAGCCGTCGGCATAACCGTAGGTGCTTTGGTAGCTTCAGTACCCGTTGGTCTTCCCAATCTGCGTTTTGCGTTTAGAGTCTTAAGCGTTGAAGTGTAGTACTCCATAATGGCTTTCACATCAGCTTTCACTGTTCTTTCAAGCAGTTTGAGACTTTCACGGAATGTAGTAAGAGCTGTTTCGTTTGTACAGTCAAGTTTTGACGCGTCCATCATTTTGGCCATGAGAGCGTCTACGTCGGTCGAGAACTGTGTAATAAGTTTATCAAGCCCGGCAAGAGCCTCATTAATCGCGGTTTCGGACATGTTTCGTGCCATCATTCTTCGTTTCATGTTTATTTTCAGATTGGCGTACACTTTGAGATGCACTTCTTTACGGAGTTTTAATAGTTCAGCTCTCTCAGGAAGTTTTGTTTTTACTTGTGTACATGCCATCTGGCTCCCCTGACCGCGTGTAGGTTTGGCTTCCGGCGTTGCTTCCTCGTTTTCTTTTCTTTCAGCTCTCATAACATCGAGCTGACGTTCGCCGGATCTGCCGCGCAGGGCGTCAGAAGTTCTCGTAACCGCAAAAACAGAACCGAACGAAGAAGCTGTGACGAACACTGCTGTTAATAATAACGAAGAGGGAATAATAAATTTTTTCATGTAATAGTTCAATTAGTAATACAAGAATTACGATAGCATGTATTACGATAAAATGCAAGAACTCGATTGTTATGAAGAGTCAGGTCTGTAATATTTCTTTCCTTTTAGGTTAGCCGGCATATACTCTTGCTCTACTTTCTGGCCGGTCTGTTGTTCTTCAAGCCACGGATACCTCACATGATCTTTTCCAAAGCCTTGTTGTTTCATCACTTTGTTGGCAGCATTACGCAGGTGGAGAGGAATAGGATTAATCGGCATATTCTCAACATCATGCATGGCTTCCGATATACCGTTGGTCGAGGCAATTGATTTTTTACAAGTTGCCAGATAGGTAGCCGCTTGTGCCAGAATAAGGGTAGCTTCGGGCATGCCGATCATGTGTACTGCTTGCATAGTGGCGGTTGCCAACACAAGAGCAGTAGGCTGGGCGTTGCCCACATCCTCAGAAGCAAAAATTACCATGCGTCGGGCAATAAAAACAGGGTCTTCACCGGCCTTAATCATGCGGGCGAGATAATGAAGAGTGGCATCGGGCTTGTTACCGCGCATACTTTTTATGAACGCCGAGATGGTGTCATAGTGAAAGTCGCCCTTTTTATCATAATAAATAGCCTTTTTCTGTAAGGCTTCTTCTGCCTGTTTTATACTAATTTTTTTACCGAATGTAGAAGCAAGTTCGACCGCGTTAATAGCCGAACGGGCGTCGCCATTTGATCGGGATGCAATAAACTCTATAGCTTCTTTTGCGAATATATGGCCACTAAAGTGATCGGCAGCTTTGCGCACTATAGTGATCATCTCATCAAGACTGAGAGGTTGAAGCATATATACCTGTGATCGGGATATAAGCGGCGCGTTTACCTCAAATCCGGGATTTTCAGTAGTAGCACCAATAAGAGTAATGGTACCGTTTTCTACATGCGGGAGAAATGCATCTTGTTGGGCTCTGTTGAAGCGATGAATCTCATCTATAAAAATAATTGTTTTCTTTTTAAAGAGACTTCCTGCTTCATTGGCTTGTTCGATAACCTTGCGCACGTCGGCGATACCGTTAACAACCGCGGAGAACTGAATAAAGTTCGCCTCTACATATTTGGCGATAAGTTTGGCAAGGGTAGTTTTGCCACAGCCGGGAGGTCCCCACAGAATCATAGAAGTGACATTGCCCGACTCAAGCATGCGGCGTATGGGCTTACCTTTTCCAATAAGATGTTGTTGACCGATAACTTCATCAAGAGACCTAGGTCGGAGAATTTCTGCAAGAGGTGCATCCATAATATTTTAATTGTAGCAAAGTGAACGATGGTTTACCATGGGATAAATTGAATAACAAGAAAGGATATTATATACTATAGGTTCCTCTTTGAGGAAATATCCCCTTTTACCGCCACAGCCCCACTGTGGCAAGCACGATCACATAAGGAGGTGTCTCTTGGAGCAACGGGTTCTAAGCTTGAAGGCGATTCCCAATGACAGCGTAGTTCTGCTTGAAGGCGGCAAGGTTGCGCGCGTCGATCAGATCACGTTTGGAAAGGGAACAATAAGGGTTGTTGACTCATCTCATGAGGAGCACTGGCTTCCTCGAGATGCTGAGCTTGTCCTCATTGCCACGCCGGAAGAAGCGATCGAAGGTTTCATTGCGATGAAGCAGCTGGAGTATGGTCTCCCACCGAAGCCGAAGTATGACGTTGTCATGCCCTGGTATGAAGCGCATACTTTGCGTCAGATGGTCGCTGAGAGTCCTGAAGCGGTTTTGGCTCTGTTCGAGCAGCGTTATCCGTCAGACAGTAGCGGCGATCGCGATCGCCCGCGTAAGTTTGGCTGGGTGGCACGTCTGGGCTCCCTGCAGGGGGATATGTTGACGGTCGGTAGTTGGCAGCAGATTATTTTGTCAAATGGCAGATATAGTCTCGCCGATGACGAAGGTCCACATACTGTGCAACTCACCCCTCTTGAAAGAACATTCTAAACGAAAGGAGTTCATAGCATGGAAATGTGTATAGAGGTCAATGGCCTCAGATGGAGCGTCAGCGACGAAGTTGCTGTGCATATGCAGGCATATGCCGCGATAGTGGGCATCAGTGTTGGTCAGCTTTTTGAGCTGATGGCCCGCAACTATCTGCGGCATCGAGGGCCCAATGTGCAGGCTATGCTTCGTGCCGCCGTTGCTGCCTATGCTGAAGAGCAGGAGCACGCAATCACGGAGCTGAAATGGGCGGTGTTCATGCAGCAGGCAGATGGATCGTATCTGATCCAGCATGCGCCGACTCCAGATGAAGCTACGGCTCTTGTCGCGTTCACCGCCAAGATGTCACCTGTGGGTCACGATGGTGACTGGCGTCGTTGGCCGCCCATGTATTTGGGCAGGTATTCGCTCGATCGTCTGGACTCTGCTGGGCTAACTGTTGTCAGCTGGCAGAGGATTCGCATTCAAAGCGACCAATACGCCCTAGGCGACGACGAAGGCGTGCATCTCATAAAGGTGGACATGTTCACTCCGCTTGGCTAACAGCCTCGCGGTCCGCTGGCGGTCAGGTATATCC
>JBDKFK010000017.1:0-30592 GCA_039798745.1 Candidatus Parcubacteria bacterium | reverse complement strand
ATCTGGCATGGTTCACCTCCTTACTATGTGGCTGCACGTCGTCGAGAGGGAGTCTTTCCCAGCTTCTCTTTCTTCGCCTTTCTCGACCGTTCAGCCTGTCCGGCCTTGAGGTACGAGTAAAAGCTCAGGTAGAGTTTGGTCGACTCTTCGGTCAGTTCCGCAGCAGTAAACTGCGAAATCAGATCCGATTTTCTGCGGATGTACTCAAGAAGGCCGTCGCGGACATACAACGACATAAGGAGATTAACTACCTCTGTGTTATTGCTGTCCCAAGCCTCCTTAAAAAACGACCCGTTGGCGTTGATTCCAAACTCCCCGTGCAACAACTTGCTGGTGTCATAGGGAAGCTCAGGCCTCAACAACGGGAACCAGATGTGAAACTCGGGCAGTTTCTCTGCCACGATTTTCTCGGCGCCTTCCACATTGAGCTGGAAGTCGAAGTCCGCATCTGGATGGTTACTGGAGATATTGAACGGCTCGGTTTTGTAACTGGTAATCAAGCTTACCCCAGGAGGCAAGTTCTTGACATCAATCTCAAGCCGGTAACGTCCGTAACCAGTGCGTTTTGCAGTCTCGGGGTGCGTATCGTAACGCTTGGGATCCCCGAAATTTGCAGTACCTCCGGGAGTCGTGAGAACGGTCGCAACTTCACGGTTAACCGCTATATTACGCCCGTCCCGTACCTGGGATAGACAGATCAGCTTGACGGGAATTCCTCCCACCTTAAGCTGCTGCCAGTGTTGATTGTACACACTGGCGAGAATCCTCGGTTGAATTTTACGACGGGTCCGAGCGCCTTTGCCCTTAATACGGGGCTCAGGCTTCTCAAAGCCGATCTTGCCGAAGATCCCACTCTCGAATATCGCTTGCGTGACAGCCTCTGTCGCGACCTCGCTTAACTGGGACATACGCTCATCGCGGCGCTCCTTCTCAATCTCAGCGATTGCCGCCTCGATTGATGACGCCAACGCTATAAGCGCATTCACGTACTGTTCGTACTCCCGAGTCGGCTTTGGCCTCGACTTCTGGAGGTCCCACATGACGGGCGCGCTCTGCTCTTCATCGGGTGCTCCCGGATGCGCGAACTGAACATAGGACAAACGTCCGCTGACCAGTCGAAACACATCAAGGTTAAGACGTGGATCAAGATCCACTATCCTACACACCGCCTCCCTCGCCCGCTCCAGCATAAGATCCGGATGCTCAGGCAAGGCAGGATAGAAGACAATCCCGTCGAACATGAGGTCAGCCTGCTCGTCAATAATCCAGGGCCCCTGCAACAAGACATTCTCGTCCTCCTTGGGAGGAGTCAGAGGATATCTTACGGCCGGACTTACCGTCTTATCGATGATCAGGATCTTCACACCTGCAAGCAGGTAGCCGGCAAACCGCTTCCGGTAATATGCCGCGAGTCCCCACTTGCCTCCGACCGCCAGCTGTTTCACAACACCTGGGGCCAGACCCTCCATCACCACCTTCGTGCCGTGCTCTATTTCCTTGTTCTGATGATCTTTCAGTGTTGCCACTTTTTCGATCACCAACTGTGTATTGAACTTACCAAGCATTTCCATGGTTGGTAAGGTCGCACGGTATGTTGGCGGATTATGCGCTCCGGGTGAAGTCACGCCAAATGCACGCTTTATGAGGTTAGGGTCCGGACGTGAATAAACGTACGCACGTTCGGCAAAATACCGCCATGCGTCCATTCCTACGCCGTGCAGACCTGGTTGCTCGCGTGTGCCTTCTCCCGGCTGTTGCGGAGATAGGGTTCTGACCGTACATACGCAGAAGAGGCTTTTCCGGCCGACCTCGGACATGAGTGGCCGTGGGTCGACAAGATTTGAGTCCCCCCTTCGGATTCCGGCCATAAACCGGTTGAGGATCTGTAAATCGTCTTCCGGCGGTCGATGAAGCATGCCCGACCCATCATCACTAACCGTGATTCGATCCTCTTCGATCTCAAGCACGATCTGCCCTGCTCCTGCGCCGTAGGCATTCGTGAAGAACTCCTTAAGCGCATCAGCAAGAGTAGCATACGGACTGCCCAGCAGCCGTATCGCTTGTGAAGGGATTACACTGACTGTGCCAGTCAATGTCTGTTCAAAATCATCTGGCATGTGTCACCTCCCTACAATTTGATGCTGCGCGTACCGGTCCTCGATCGTCTCCGGATCGCTCGCGACGATATCAATCATCCACAAGCGCTGAGCCAGAGTCCGACCAAGTTGCTCCGCGACTCTCTTCCTGTCTTCGGGGCCCTTTCGCATCTCGTCTTCGAGAAGCCGCAGAAACCTCCGCATTGCCAGAGAAAGATCGCGACCCGGATCCTGCTGTGCCTGCGACGCGTTTATCAGCGTCTGCAGTTGTTGAGTATGCTGCTCCTGCGCGTTTCCAATCGACTCCAGGAGTAATTGGAAAGGCGCCAAAGCCTCACTCACAGCAGTTTTCACAGCTTCAGCAAGCTCAACAACCGACGGAGTTGACCCGCTGGCTGATAGTGCCTGTTGAATCTGTATGGCCAGCTGCCCAATCAGAGACTGGGTCATAAGGCCAATGAGCGCGTCAAACTGTAGAGCCGCCGGAGATACTTCCGGAGCCTTTTCCCTCACGGGTTCAGCCACGGTTTCTCTCAACTCTATCCCTGCTTCAGGCCGTTCCGGCATTGCTGTCGGTTCAGCTTCAGCAAGAGGCAGAGGCTCTTGCTCATCCTCATGGAGTTCAGCGCCGTTTTGAGCGGCAACTTGATCACCCTGAGGAAGCGCGTAGAGCTCAGGCGGTACCGGCTTATCTGAAGGAACTTCCTCCAGCTTCGCCAGTTGAATAAGCCAGTAGTCCTTGTTGGACCACTCTCGGTCATCTACTGTCCACTCGTCCGTAGACCAGATAGCGCGCGGTGGAATCCGATCGGGATGAAAGATAGGCAGCCTGGTTCGGATATACAATATCACGTACGGTTCGATGTCTGTACGGATATTTTTCCCGACGCAGATCTGACCCAACGTGACGATCGGAATGCCAATATCCTTGGCAAACCGAATCCTCACCAGATTGTTATCTTTCAACCAACCGCGGAAATCCTGAGCGGCCTGAGCCGCCCATTCATGAACGATATCGGCAGGACTAGGCCCTGACGAAATCGCTACTTTCTTTGGATCTTTAGTCGGCGCACGCCGTTTTCGAGTCCTCATATCGACTTTCTGCGTTTCCGCCGGAAGTCCTTGAGGGGCGCTGCCCACATCCACGGTTTTTCCCTCGGACGCGGCCACATCCAACAACGTCTTCATCTCGACCACTTCCCGCGCGTACAGGTCAAGCCAGGCCAGAATGAGATGGTCGTTCCATGCTCTGCTCTTGAGCGTGGGTTCCCCCCTGCCTTTCTGAATCCTAGGCGGAATATCCGCAGGATTGAACGCAGAGTCATGCCCAAACAGCTCATAGAGCATCGTGTAGAAGAACGGTGGATTCTCTACCACGTGGTAGGCTCGTTCCACGTCCTCCAACTGCCGCTCGGTTACTGTTCTTGCCGGTTGCTCCTTGGTCGGAGCGCACGACAAAATAGAAACCAAGTCTTCAAGCGTCAGGCCGTACTGCTTGCGCAGTTCTTTGAGCCTGACTGCGACCCGCAGTCGAAACGCCAGGTTCTCAGCCTCGACTTTCTCAAGATCCAGAACGATAGTCATTCGGCTACCTCCTTTGATTTGTGTATCGCATCGCGACACAGACCGATGAAACATAAGGTTGTTGTCAACCGACCTCCTTGTCTGGCTAAACCAGACACCACAAACGGTACGTTCGTGGCTCATAGCAGCATTCGCTGCACTGCTCCGGAGATGGAGCTGTCGGAGTTTCCCTCGGGGGTACAAAGAGACGTTAATCTCTAAGATTAAGAGGGGTATATAAGGACTAAAGTGTCATTCCCGCGAAGGCGGGAATCCATTTAATACACCATATATCCCTCCTAATCATTAGAGGTTTGTATTCAATTCATATCTTCTCTCACATTGTCAAAGTGCCTGCTTTGTAGACCCATGCAAGAAGCTAAATCTTGACGGGCTACACGGAACAAGCAGATAGAAGCAAAATAGGGCTTATTATAACAAAATTATAGGTTATAGTAAAGTTGACAGCCTCTCGGGGCTCCGCCAATGGATGAAGTAATTAATCTTTCAGTACAAAATTAAGGATTCTGGCTCGTATATAGATTGCTTCGTAGATTTTTCCACCTATATATTTCTGAACTTTCGGATCTTGTTCTGCAATATGCACGACTGCATCTTTTTCTATATTATGGGCTGATACAACGATCAATGCCCGGGTTTTGCCGTTTACCTGTACCGGGATCTTTACCTCTGCCTGGTGAAGCACCGATTCGTCTGCCTCCGGCCAGTGAGAAATATGAATTGATTCTGACTCTTTCAGCACGTCTTTCCATATTTTCTCTGTCATGAAAGGCGCGTAAGGCGCCAGAATCTGAAGAAATTTTTTGGCACTGCTTTTGCTGAGAGCGTGTTTATGTTTACACGCTTCCCATTCGTTAAGAAATTCCATCATTGAGGCTATAGCAGTATTAAACTTCATATCGGCCGTATCACGGGTCACCTTAATGATCGTATGCTGCAGCTTCGCAATAAGTTTTTTGTCTTCATGTGTGTTATTGTCAATAAATTCACGTTCATCGAATAAATTCCAGATTCTATTAAGGAACCTATATGCTCCCTGCAACGCGGTAGTAGACCAGGAAATTTCCTGATTAAACGGAGCCATGAACATCTCATATACGCGTAGCGTGTCGGCACCATATTCGGCAATAACGTCATCAGGATTTATAACATTTCCCAATGACTTACTCATTTTATGATGATCCTCCGCAAGAACCATGCCCACATTGCGCAGACGCAAAAATGGTTCTGAAAAATCTACCATTCCCAGATCCTGCAACGCCTTCACCCAGAAACGGGCATATAACAGGTGCAGTACAGCATGCTCTGCGCCACCTACATACCAGTCCACGGGCTCCCATTGTTTCATAGATTCCGGAGACCAGGCTGCTTTATCGTTATGAGGATCGGCAAAACGCAAGAAATACCAGCAAGAACCAGCCCAGTTGGGCATCGTGTCTGTTTCCCGACTGGCCTCTCCTCCACAATGGGGGCATACAGTTTTCACCCATTCCGGTACCGAAGCCAAAGGAGATTCTCCGTTGGCACTGGGTTCATAGGAATCCAGGTGAGGCAGCTCTACTGGTAAATTTTGTTGATCAATAATAAACCATCCATACAGGTTTTTTTGCACGTCTTCGTTAACTTTTGATATATTATGATAGTCTTTTAAAAAGCCCTTTCCGTCGTCAGTATCCCACCATGTTATTTTATCAGCGGCACATTTTTCACAGAATGCCATAGGTATCGGCTCTCCCCAGTATCTCTGTCGGGAGAAAATCCAGTCTCGCAAATGATAGGTTGTGTACCATTCTCCCATCCCTTTTTCTATCATCCACGTAGCCATGCTTTCCTTTCCTTCGCCGGGAGTAGATTTACCGCTAAAATCTCCGGAGTTAACGAGCGTTCCTTTTCCCTCAAAAAATCCTTCACCGGCAGCTACTTTGGCATCCACGTCAGGAATATCGTATACCACTACCTGTCTGGTGGAAAGGTTATACTTTTTTGCGAAAGAAAAATCACGTTCGTCGTGTGAGGGGACACCCATCACTGCACCTGTTCCGACGCTGCTCAAGACATAGTCAGCTACCCATACCGGAATTTTTTCTCCGTTCACAGGGTTTATAGCATAATGCCCTGAAAAAACTCCTGTCTTTTGTTTCTCTTCTTTCAGCCGTTGCTGGTCTGATTTTGAGAGCGCTGTTGATACATACTCTTTTACTTCTTTGGCTTCCTTACTTGTTTCTGCGCCTTGAATAATAGACTGCACCCACGGATGTTCAGGAGCAACCACAAGAAAGGTTACGCCAAACACCGTCTCCCAGTACTTCGTCCATACCGTAAGAGTTTCATTGGTATCTGTTTTGAAATCTACATTGAGACCTTTCTGTTTGCCAATCCAGTTTCGCTGCATCTGCAAAATGCCTGATGGCCAGTCAAGACCTTCGAGTTCTTCCAGGAGTCTGTCAGCATAAGTTGTAATACGGAACATCCACTGAGGGAGAAGTTTGCGGGTTATAGGTTTTCCACAGCGTTCATGAGTTCCGTTTGGCAACACTTCTTCTTCTGCGAGACCGGTATTACAGGACTCGCAAAAATATACGGGCGTCATTTTTTTGTATAGCAATCCCATCTTGAAGAACTGCTCAAAGAGCCACTGTGTCCATTTGTAGTAATTTGGATCGGTAGTTGCCAGCTCCCGACTCCAGTCATATGAAAGTCCCAGATTCTTCATCTGATTCTTGAACGTCTGAATATTATGAGGGACAATATCCTTGGGATTCTTCTTAGATTTGATGGCAGCATTTTCTGCAGGCAGTCCAAACGCGTCCCACCCCATAGGATGAAGGACATTAAAGTTTTTCATGCGATAATATCGTGCAAGGACATCTGTGCCGGTATATACGCGCGCATGGCCTACATGAAGGCCTGCGCCAGAGGGGTAAGGAAACATGACGAGTGTGTACATTTTTTCACGACCGTTTTTTATGGACGCGTCTGTTTCGTATATTTTTGCATCTGTCCACCCATCCATCATTTCTTTCTCGAATTGTTTCGGTATATACTTTTTTTCAATCATAAACAATATATTATATAATATACTCCTATGTTTTCATTTAGTATTCATGCACGTGATAAATCCTCCAGAGCAAGAACCGGCACTTTTGAAACCCCGCATGGTATGGTACAGACTCCTGAGTTGGCCATAGTCGCAACCGAAGGGGTTATTAAAAGTGTACCAAAAGAAATATACCACGAGCTTTCCCTGAAGTACGCGATAGTTAACACCTTTCATATCCTGACCAAAGATATACTCAGACCAATAGAAGAGGCGGGAGGAATTCATGCGTATTCGAAGATGAATAATGTGGTATTGGCCTCTGACAGTGGCGGATTTCAGGTATTTTCTCTGGGTTTTGGTAAGGCACATCAGGTCGGAAAAGTAGGAGGCTTCTTTCCAGGAAAAGAGCTCGAGTCTACAGACGAGAATAATCCAATCAGTATTGATTCGCAGGGCGTGGAGTTCAGTTTCGACGGAAAACCGGTACGATTGAATCCGGCTATATCTATGGACATACAACATCGCATAGGGGCTGATATCATCTTTGCTTTCGATGAATGCACTTCTCCACTCAATACAAAAGGCTATACAAAAAAAGCCTTAGGCCGGACACATGCATGGATCCTTGACTGCATACAAGCGCACAAAGGCCACGAAGAACGTCAGGCCTTATTTGCTATAGTGCAGGGCGGATTTTTCAAGGATTTACGCGAAGAATCTGCCTCATATATGGCTACTCTTGATGTTCCTGGTTTTGGCATCGGTGGATCGCTCGGAAAAACGAAAGACGACATGTACGACATTCTTAGCTGGACTATTCCTCTTCTGCCAGACAATAAACCGCGGCATCTCCTGGGGATCGGACAGGTACGCGATATCTTTGAAGCAGTGGAGAGAGGTGTCGATTTATTCGACTGTGTTATACCTACACGAGAAGCGCGACATAAAGTGCTGTACACAAAAAACGGTAAAATTGCCGTCCGTAAAATGAGACAGGTACATACTGTTTTCGAAGCTCATTGTGTCTGTCCCGCGTGTAAAACAGGAGTAACCTATGCCCAGTTGGCCGCGTTGTTTACCGAGCATCATCCTGACGCGTTCTATTATGCGACTGTTCATAATATAGCGTTTTTTGGAAGATTAATGAAAGAGGTTCGTGAATCTATAACCAACGGCAGCTTTCATACGCTGAAGGCAGAGTATCTGTCTTTTTATCCATAAAAAACCCTCCGATAAGGAGGGTTTTTATAAAATATCCTGAGTTCACGCTTTTGGTTGTTCCTCAGCTTGCGGTGCTGCTGCTTTTGGCTGTGCTCCCTCTTCAGTTTTCTCACGTGGAGGTCTCGCTTCAGAAACAACAAGTTTCCGTCCCATAAAATCCTGGCCGTTAAACATCTCAATTGCTTTCTGCGCGCCTGCATCATCAACCATCTCCACAAATCCAAAACCTTTAGAGCGACCGCTGTTATGGAAACGAATGACTTCAGCTGTCAGTACCTGACCTGCCTGTGTAAAATGCTGAGTCAGTTGATCTTCAGTAACTTCATATAAAAGATTGCCAACGTATAGTTTTTTGTTCATTTTCCTGTGTCACCCCCTTCCCATAAGAAATAGTAACGTGATTGCCATGATAAAAAATAGCATATACTGGAGATAAGAGAACGGGAATACTCCCTGCTCATGAAAGATACTTGTAGTGTCGGAAGATGCAAAAATTCTATCACAAAAACAACGTTGCCTTTCAGTCTACAATAAGACAGAACAATAACTGAACAATAAAAATATTCTAACAACAATTTAAAATGTTGTCAAATCAAGCAGATATGTATCAGTCTCAGAATTCAAAACTGCAACACTTCACGCTTCCGCCTCCTTTAAGATACTCCGCCATAGGTATCTCATGTACTCTGTACCCATGCGCTGTTATAGCGTCTTTAAACGTTTGTGTTACCCCTTTGCCAACAACAATATCTTCTCCCACGCGTACCAGATTACAGGCAAGATAATGATTATCTTCTTCAGATGTTTCTATCACGTCAGTAAATAATTCGTGTATTTGTTTCTTTCCATGCGGTGTGAATGATCGAGGATTCATAACCACAAGCTCCGATGTTATGGGCGCGAAGCAGGTATCAAGATGGTAGTAATAGGGATCAACCAACTCAAAATCAATAAGATCCGCATCAAGAGCGGACTCTAAATAAGGTTTTGCCTCCCGATCTGAACGCTTACCCCAACCAAAGAAAAATCGTTTACCGTCAGACAGCAAATCACCCTGACCTTCATAAAATATTCCCTCAGGCAATGACACTGTCTCGTATCCAAATTTTTGTTTAAGAAATGTTGATGCCAATAACGACTCTGCTCTTCTTTGGGGAAATTTAAAACTTGCGGCAACAAATTTTTCGTCTTTCACGTATCCAAAATTCGCGGTATACACCATGTCGGGTAGTCCGACTCCTTGAGGAATTTCAAATATCTCAACACCCAACGTAGTATATAGATTTTTAAGAAGATTGTACGACTCATGCGACGCGCGTTGGTCTACTTTATTCTCCATATGCATCCATGGATTTATTTCATACTCAATATCGTAATGGTCAGGAGGACACAAAAGAATTCGTTTCATACCAATGATGCCATAAAACGTATAATATGTAGGGACGAATCCTTTATCCGTCCAGAAGCGGGATATCATCTGGGGTATCCCCTACGGTCGAAAAATACCCTATCTAATAGATACTTAATATATCTATTGCAATCAAATTCCAAGCCCCATTGCTTGGGTTACCTGTTCAATTTTTTTGTTCGATTTACTTTTTGCGTACTCTACACCATCCATTAATATTTTCTCAAGGTAGTCTTTTTCACCACGCATTCTAGTATATGATTTCTGCAAAGGAATGAGTGCCGCGACGGTAGCATCGGCTACCTTTTGCTTAAACGCCCCATACTGCAATCCATTCACTTCCACAAGGACATCCTCGTAGGTTTTTCCTGTAAATGAAGCGTATAAGGCAACCAGATTTTTAACCCCGCTTTTTTCAGGAATTGATTCGGCGTCAATACTTATACGAGAATCAGTCACTGCCCTCTTTATCTTTTTTACTATGTCGTCTACCGTATCCAGAAGACTTATTGTTCCCAACGGATCATTGGCTGACTTACTCATCTTGCTTTCCGGATTCTGGAGACTCATAATTCTCGCTGTTTCTTTTTGAATCATTGGCTTCGGCAACCGGAATACCTCAGCATATTCCCGGTTAAACTTCTGCGCGATATCTCTCGTAAGCTCAATATGTTGTTTTTGATCTTCACCTACCGGCACAAGATCTGTATCATACAATAAAATATCAGCCGCCATCAGCGCAGGATAATTAAATAAACCGACAGACGTAGATTCCTTCTGCTTTTCACTTTTCTCCTTAAACTGAGTCATTCGATTCATCCAGCCAAGCGGAGTTACACAGTCAAAAATCCAGCCAAGATGAGCGTGATCTCTATTCTCTGACTGTACAAATATATGCGATTTCTTAGGATCAATACCACTCGCCATATACAGCGCTGCTACCTCCAGTATTTTATCCTTGAGAACCTTAGGATCCTGATACACCGTAATAGCATGCAGATCAACCACACAAAAAATCAATTCATGCTCGTCTGTACTATTTTGAAGATTAACCCACTGTTGAATCGCCCCAATATAGTTACCAACGTGCAAGTCACCTGATGGTTGAATTCCCGAAAAAATAGTTTTTTTCATATTTAGAGTTCCCTATATCGTCTTGTGATGAATTTTGAGAGGAAGTGGATGTTTGAGCCATTCTCAACTGCGAGTTCACTTCCGAACAAAATTTGTCACAAGATGATAATGTACTTACTGTACAATCTCCACAATCGCATACTCTCTCTTTCCCTTCTTTATAACATAATACCTGTCAAAAAATAAATCACTCCTCACGCCATTTTGTGTAACTAATCTCCGTGCTTCTCCCTTGGACGACACCATCCCCAACTCATGTAAAATCTCTTCAAGAACAAATTCCTTAGCGGACGTTATTTTTTTATACGGCACCGACTTTTTAATAAACTCCAAATCTTCCTCAGTAAACGAAGCTTCTCCCTTTTCAAATAATAACGTAGCCACTCTCCTGCATTTCTCAGCCACTGACTGACCATGAATAAGCGCCGCCAGTTCGTGGGCAAGCTCCTTTTGAATAAGACGCTGTTCTTTGTGTGCTTCCCATGCTCGAATAAGCTCGTCTACTTCCTCAACAGGCCTAAACGAAAAATACTTCAATAATATAGGTGCTAGCTCATCTTCTGTATTTATAAAAAACTGATAGAACGCGAACGGATGAGTTTTATCCGCATCAAGCCATATAGAAGCGCCCGATTCCGACTTCCCAAACTTTTTGCCGGTTTTAGGATTCACAATAAGAGGAAATGAAAGCGCATGGACGGTCTTTCCCAGCCTCTTTCGTATAAGTTCCACTCCCTGAATGATATTACCCCACTGATCAGACCCTCCAACCTGAACTTCACATCCATGTGATTCAAATAGCCTCAGATAATCAAACGCCTGCAATAACTGGTACGAAAATTCCGCGTATGATATTCCTTCCTGTCGTGTAAGTCTTGTCTGAACCGACTCCTTATCCATCATAGTGTTGACCGAAATATATTTGCCAGCATCACGTAAGAAATCGATAACCGTAGCTTTCTCCAGCCAGTCCGCGTTATCAACCATCACGACTCTTTTTTCGTCGAACGGAAAAAATTTGGACAACTGCGCTTTAAGAGATTTCTTATTTACCTCTATCGTTTCTTTGGGAAGTATGGGCCGTTCAGCATCTTTACCTCCGGGATCGCCGATCATTGCTGTACCACCACCAACCAAGACAATTATGTTATTAGCCGGAGATGCTTCAAGCGCGCGTTTCAGAAGAGTAACGCCCAAAAAATGGCCAACGTGAAGATCTCCTCCGGTAGGATCGATACCCCAATAGAGAGTAGTTCCTCTATCAAAAGCTTTTTCTATCTCTGGAGTTTTTTGAAACATCAGTCCCCTCTGTTCAAGATCGGATAAAAATGACTCTCTCATAATTAGATTTTAATTATATCCCATGATCATACAAATATCGAACCTATTCTGCGGCTGGAACCCCATATTGTGTTAAATCCTGCTGTACCTTATATTTCTTCATAAGGCGCTTCCAGTTAGCAATAATTTCATCTGTTTTTGTTTTATCACCCACTGCTCTTGCCTCTTTAAGTTTATGAGGTAGGATGTCAAAGAACAGTTTGCCTCGCATAGCATATCCTAACTCACGATATTGTTGTGCTCCATATGCCAGCTTTGTTTTTTCGGTACGAAATTTATTATCCCATGTCTCGTCCTCCATCTTCTGACATACCTGTAAACACCGATCCATCCGTTCGATGGCTCGTTTGCCGTTAAAAAACATACCAAGACCTTCTTCCGGGGTAAATTTGGTACCTTTGGGTATTGGAGGCTGATCTACAATATCGGGATTTTGAACCAGATAGGTATCAATCACTTTTCTATTCCACGCTTAATGCGTATCAATGATGAGATCTTCTAATACATCTCTCACATCCACCTCGCCTTCCTTCGCTTCTGACTGCCGGCGGGCAAACTTCATTTCTCCGACATCTACCTTATGATAGCCTATATCAAACTGATTACCCTGGAACGCTATTGAGGTAAGACTATCTAGTTTGTTTCGACTTTCCGGCCTTACTTCCGCATCTTTTCTCAACCCCACAATAAATGTACTGCCTCGGCGGAAACACATAACTTTATCAAAATCTTCACCGAGGGAGTTTGCGATATTATTCCATAGAGTCGCAATAGCCTGATCTCCTGTCGCAAGACTCTGAACATCGTTAAACTCCTTTATTCCTTTCATATCAAACATATAGAGTTCTTTCATATCTCCCCGCACCATATGATCTACGCAGTCTTGGAAGCCAGTAACCTTTTCACCAAGTAAACGGTCGTACATAATCTCCTGCACAAACTTAGGAAATTCCACCATTACTTCGGGCATCTTCCCTGAGTACTCAAGCATTACTTTCGCTACTTCGGCTAATTCTGGATGCCGTTTTGTGAGTTTTTCTGTATATTCGACAAACTCTTCATGCGTCTCGATAATCGGTGCTTCTTGCAGACCTACAGCCAACTTCACTCCCGGTTCTTTTCTTCGTGATTCTTCAATATCACTAATCTCATCATCGTTCAGAATAAGTCCAATACTAAACTGCTCCCAGAATATTTTGCGTTTAGATTTATCCTTAGGAACACTGATTTCCTCAAGTCCTGCTTTGAGGTCAACATTTTCTTTTTTTACCTCTCCTGCTCTATTAAAATACCCCTCAATAGCTTTTACGCCATTCTGAAATGATAGGTCAGGATTACCTGTTTCATTCAAGCCTGTTACTACACCGAAGATGAGGTTTCTCACCATCGGATCCTCAAGACCCATAAATCCAAGACAAAGCTCATCTCCTCCATATCGACATGTCGCAACTGTCGCGTCAATCCCATGGTTTTTTAACATACTGTTAATGAAGAGGATATTCTTGTTCACTCTTGAAACTACTTTATTCATGGTATAGTCGGCGCCTTTATTCCCCTCTTTGTCTATCGCAAAGTCACTCGCGCGGAAATCTTTGATATCAATCTGACGGAAGGTATACATAGCATCTACCTCATCATCAAGACCATCCTGCGTGTACTTTTCTCCTCCGAGAATCTTTTTTTCCATTAAGCTCTGTCTTCTTCGTTCACGATCTTTCGTAATATGGGTCGAAAAAGCGGCGCGATTCAGTATTTGCTCACCTGTCGCTATTTTTTCTCCAAAGTTTTGCTCTCGAGCGACTCCCTGGTCAACAATATATCTCATCAGCTGATCAACCATAAAATTTCCGTCTACTATATCTTCTCCTGCCCGTTCCTGCTGCTGGATTTCAAGGGCAATTTTCTTCAGGAAAGGAGGAAGAAAATCAAATACCTGACGATGGGGAGTGCGGAGAAAATTAAACTCTCTCCCTTGAACAACTGATGCTCCAACTGATTCTAACTTCATTTTCTTATACATTTCTCTTGTTTCAGCATCGATTTTAGTACGTTCTGCTTCTGTCATTTTTCCTTCATGAATAGTCTGCACTTCCTGCCCATCTACCTGTTCTGTTCGAACAAGAGGCAATGAATCGGGTAAAGCAGCCGGTAATGAAGCCAACTGCTGCAGACGGTCGAGTATTTTTAGTTGAGGCTCCTTTTTATCGACCTCATTCTGACTTAACGTAACGTATTGTTGCATTTGATTCTCTGCCATACTCCTACAATAATAATAAAGTCGGTGTTGTATAATCAATAGATATGCATACTACTCAGCTTACAGATCTGGCTAAGTTGCTTCGTCATCATATTCTTCAGTCTTCAACTGCGGCCGGCTCCGGGCATCCTTCATCCTCTCTTTCAGCGGTAGAACTCATGGGGACTCTGTTTTTCGGAGGCATATTTCATTATGACTTCGACAACCCCTCGTACATATTTAACGACCGCCTCATTTTCTCTAAGGGCCACGCGTCTCCTCTCTTTTATTCGCTCTACACCGTAGCAGGAAAGCTATCGTATGACGAACTTCTCACATTCAGAAAAATTGATTCTAACCTCGAAGGTCATCCTACTCCCCGATTTAAATATACAGAGGCCTCAACAGGATCTCTGGGACAAGGGCTGTCGATCGGAGTGGGCATGGCACTAGGTATCAGCCTTCACGAAAAGCAGCTAAACAAAAAACTGAGCCGTAAGCCGCGAGTTTTTGTTCTTATCGGGGACTCAGAGATTGCCGAAGGGCAGGTATGGGAAGGCCTCGAAATAGCTTCACAGTACAAACTTGGACACCTCATAGGCATTCTTGATGTTAACAGACTGGGTCAGAGAGGCGAAACAATGCTTGGTTGGGATCTGGATACATACAAACAAAGAATCGAGTCATTTGGCTGGAATACCGTGATAGTTGACGGACATAACCTTACCGAAGTACAACAGGCATATTCACAGGCACTTAAAAATATTGATACAGAAAAACCGACCATGATTATCGCCAAAACAATAAAAGGTAAAGGCGTATCCTCGATCGAAAATAAAGATGGCTGGCATGGCAAAACACTCACGTCCGATATGCTAGTAGCTGCTTTAAAAGAGCTTGGTCCTGTAGATATGACCCTTCAGGGCTCTGTTACAGTGCCGGAAAAAGCTGATGTTAAATCAACGGATGCTATCCTTTCAGAAAAACACGTCGTATATGATAAAGCGGTGGCTACACGTGAAGCCTATGGAGATGCCCTTGTTGCAATGGGTGGATCTGACACTAGCATTGTTGTCCTTGATGCTGAAGTATCAAACTCCACATACGCAGAAACATTTAAAAAAGCATATCCTGAACGTTTTTTTGAGATGTATATTGCTGAACAAAATATGGTTTCCGTAGGAGTGGGCTTTTCAAAAATTGGCTTTAAACCTTTTATCTCGAGCTTTGCTGCCTTTCTCACACGCGCGTTTGATCAGATTAGAATGGCACAGTACAGCGAAGCCCGCCTCCATATCGCGGGTTCACACGCTGGTGTATCCATTGGTCAGGACGGTTCTTCACAGATGGGGCTTGAAGACATTGCGATGATGCGAAGTTTATTGCAATCTGTTGTTTTATATCCTGCGGACGGCCCAGCTACTATAGCTCTATCAAAACTTATGCAGAGTTGCCAGTACGTTTCATATCTTAGACTCACCCGCGAGAAGACCCAAAGTCTCTATACTTCAGACGACACATTTGTCATAGGCGGTTCTAAGGTCCTCAAACAGAGTATGGGTGATAAGGTCACGCTCATTGCAGCGGGCATTACTCTTCATGAAAGTCTAAAGGCTTATGAAGAGCTCCAAAAGACCGGCATAGCGGCAACAGTTATAGACGCTTATTCTATAAAACCAATAGATAAAGATACGATCGTTAAACATGCGGAAAAGACCGGTCATATTATTGTAGTTGAAGATCATTATCCGTATGGTGGTCTGGGCTCTGCAGTTATGGAAGCATTGGCAGGTACGTCGGTCAGCATTACTCATCTCTGTGTCAAATCTATTCCGCACTCAGGCACTCCTGAAGAGCTTCTTGAAAAAGAGCAGATTAATAGTGCGACGATCGTCGAAACGGTCAGACAACTCCTCAGAAGAAACAAATAACAATCTATGATGGATACAGACGCTTCTTCAAACCAAAAAGAACGCAAGCTTCTTACCGATACGCAGCGTCCGGAAACTGTTCAGACGCCTGAAGATGTGGTGCAAAAAAACGTACTTGCTGCTCTTTCTGAGAAGTTCTTAGGCGCGAAAGCATATGATAAAAGCTATGCTCCCGAATCGTTTCTGATGCGTCAAATTATACGCGACAAACTGCAGGATAAACCGGTAGATAAAGCGGCTATTGTTAAGGCTGCAGAACAATCTCCCCTCTTAGAAAAGCGCCAGCAAATTCTGGATGAACGTCTTACCTCAGAAGATCTTTCACATATAACAGAGCTCAATAAGCGCCTCGCCGAAGACCCAAAGTTCCTTGCCTCAATCCGCAACGGACTATATGAGTTTCAGTTTAAACGACTGGATGAATTGCACGTACCACCTGATCAGATTAAACAAAATTTAGATCATATTCAGCGCGTAGTGCAGTATGTGGAGCAGGCCGATACAACTTCAACCGGCTCGGATAATCCATTAGGATTAGCAGTATTATCCGCCGCCGTTCATGACATTGAAAAGGTTGCAAACTACAACTACCTCGTAAAAAATCAGGACACCCGTACAGGGGCATCGACTCTTCTGGCAGAGCATGAATATATGAGCGCGATTCTGGGCAAAGAGGTTGTCGAAGAAGCGCTCATTGCAGCCGGGCTTGAAAAATATGCTGCATCCGCAGCCAAACTTGTAGCTAAAGCAATCTTGCCTCATGGTGAGGGTGAATGGCCCGAAAGGCAGGCACAGATGGCAAAACTACCTGCGACAATGGCACTTGATGATAAACAAGAGCTTTACCTGTTATTAGGCGGCCTATTTATCAAATCCCCGTCATCTTCAGAGATACCGATCGTCGCCGATGAGGTATCTTCGGATACTTCAGAAGAAGCGAGGCAAGCCGAGAGAATGTGTCGCAGTACCATTGAGGCAGTTAGTGCCGCCGATAAAATGGATGGTCTGGGAGATTTATCTCTTGTAAAGTACCACCAAGGTAACTCAATTCAGTATATTTTTTCACGTTCGAGCTCACATGAGTATGCTCAAACATTTGCCGAAACTCTTGTTTATAATATGCGCAACGCCCCGGACGTGCTTAGGATTAAACAAAATCCCAAAATTCAAGATACGATTAACCGGACAGGGCTTCTTTTTAGTATTATGCAGGACGTGGAATCACATCCTGCCTTAAGCGAGCTAAGCGTAGCCGCAGGGCACGAGATTCCCGATTTCCTGCCTCCGTATAGTGATATTCTCGGCTCAGATGTAGCAAAAGGTCTCATCATAAAGGCGATAGAGATGAGAGAACTCTTTCATAAAGCAAAAGGTGCCTGGGATACTGACACACAACACGCAGCACATATGACAGACCCTTATTTAAAGGATGTAAAACAAATACAACGTGAAAAAAGGGCTATCAAATCGAAACAGGAATATAGTGCCAGACTTGAACAGCTCGTAACAGAGCTCATCGCTCTTGGCCCTCTTCAGCTTGAGGGCAACCAGCTGGGTGACAAAATTTCTTCTACCTTAACTTCTCTGGATAACCACTTCAGATAATAAACCTAACGTGCAGATAAGTACGTTTATTTTATATATACTATAGGATTGCAACTTCCATTTTAAGCGCATTACTATAAGATATGATATATTTATAGACTGTCTCAGAGGCCTAAATAAAATATAATAAATTTGTGGATAAAACGTGGATAAATATCCTCTTCCATTTTACTGCATACTACGCTGTATCATATTTGAGGCTAGATATCAGAATATTACCCGTACTAGACCCTCCATACCTATCCACAATTTGGCACACGTCTGTTGTCCATGCTGCACTAAGATAATTCAATGGATACTTCATATAAAGCCCTAAGACGGATATATTACGCTTATAGGTACTTCTACATGCGCAGCAGTTATTAATGAAGGAAGAGTATCTTTACGACTTCAAAGAGTCCCCAGATAGCAAGAGCTACAAATGCCACACTGCCGAAGAAAGATATTATTGGATTTTTAACGATAGTAATAGTTTTCTTAGGTGAAACAAAGAGAAAAATGTTTAGTATCATATGTCCCGCAAGTACCCCAACAGAGAAACCAAATACATTGACTATATTAAACACCGGAACATAGCCGGCAAAGTCATCAAGGCCTAAAATAAAGGGAATGGTGAAAGACGTTACAAACAAGCCCCAAAAACTCAACGACCGATTTTGTTTCATCGATAAATTAGGGACTATATACCGTAAAATGGGTGCGATCGTGTTATTTATTATTAATAACGTCCGTTCAAAATATAAAATTGTGTTGGCAAACCACCATGGGTATCTGCTTTTCTCTTCACTTGCATGCTCTAAGCCTTCCTGAGCCAACTTAAATAAAACGAGCGCGGCGAGGGTTATCATGATGGCCAGAAGCCACTCTATATCACGAAAGAAGTCCCAGATAGCAAGCACGACTATCGTTCCCAGCGCATTTCCCAGAGCTGTGCCTACCTCAATAGCAATCCTGTTCTTCATACCTGGATAGGTAGCCATAAGATTGCCAATGAATATTGCAAAATCTACTGACGTTTTTAAATATATTGTTAAGCCTACAAGTACATCAACCCAGCGTAACTTTGTAACAATATCAGTGGCAGTCGCAAGATTGAGGAATCGAATCTCAATGAAGATAAGTACTGAAAGAAGCACAAAAATAACGACAGTGAGCACAAGGGGAACTCCCTGTTCTATAAATACATTCGGCTTGTCTGTGTGCTCTTTTCGAATCATAGTATATTATACATCACCCAGATGGGCATAATCGTTCCATGTGTCTAACTTCCAGCCGCCTTCTCCATATTCGCAGACCGTTATACCAGTATTGGATGTCTTAAATGACTTCATGATACGATGAAATATATCGTCGGTCAGCGACTCTCTCAGACACACCCAGCTTACCAACATGCGCATAAACAGCCCATGAGAAACAGCAACAATGGTGCGCTCTGTCCTCTGCTCTATCATTGCGATAAATGCCTCAGCTCTCGTTCTGAAGTCGACAAAGTTTTCCTCATCACCGTAATGCCATTCTGCTTTGTGCCAGTTACTCTGGATTTGCTGTTTAACTCTCATGACATGTGGATCGTATATATGTTTTCCCTCTATTTCGGTCGGACGTTTCACTTCCCGCAGTAACTCTGTGAACTGAATCTGCTTTTGTACAACTCCTGCTATTTTTTCTGCTGTCTGGCGGGCCCGTACATAGTCGCTGGAGAATATAACATCAACAGGTATGTTCCGGAATCTCTCCGCCACAAACTCTGCTTGTTTTTCTCCGCGTTTTGATAAAGGTGGTGTACTACCCTGATGGAGCTTGGAGGCATTGTTTACACTCTCTCCGTGGCGTATAAGATAGAGTTTCATATAGATGTTAGTACTATTCTTCTTTCTTTACGTCCTTCAATGATTGGACATTGAGTTTCTCATGAACTTCTTTCATGGTCTGTATAAGTTGGTTTATTATCTGTTCTGCTCCCTCAAACGTAACGGCTTTTACGTTATGAGGAAAATAGTGAAATATCTGATTGCGACCGAGCTTCCATGTTTCCCATACTTTATCGGCCAACTCCTTTGAACCATAGGTCCATAACTGTTTGTAGAGTGAACGATCTCCCAGTGTAGATATAAGGTGAGGTGACATCAGCTTACCTAACCGTAGATGATCGGAAACATAGTCCAGATGATTAATGAACCCTACATCCAAAAATAGCTTCTTAAGGTATCCCTCATATGCTTTAGCAAAAGGGAAAATGAGAAATGAATAATCATGAAACGCGTAATTTTGGTGTTTGATTACATCATTCATCAGGTAGTTTCCTTCAAGAATGAGATCCTGCTGAGTTTTTGAAAGATAGTTCCAAAATTCACCGTATGTATCATGAACTTTATCCATACTTTGATTATACAGGAACCTATATGGGAACGTAAAGGGAATGGCTGCGTATTGACTTTATAGGGAAAAAGGACTATAACAAGACCAGAAAGGAGGTGTATACCTATGAGAAAAATGTCTAGTATCATAGACCAAAACCTACGACGTAAGGGATCTCGCACAACAACTTCGATAAAAGGGCATCTACCGCTGATCACCATTTCCCGGGAAAAAGGCTCAGGAGGAAGACCAATAGCATATCTCGTAGCCTCAAAACTTGGCAAGTTGTGGAATGTGTACCATAATGATATTCTGCAGGAGATCGCCCGCAACAGCGACCTCGAAACCTGGATGGCGGAAGAAATAGACGAACGTGTACTACCCCTTATGGAAGAAATTATTGCGGATCTCTTTGGGAAGAGGTATCTTAATATGGGATCGTATCATAGAGAGCTCTTAAGCATATTAACTCGCATTGGAAGTCGCGGAAACGCAGTGGTAGTTGGTCGTGGAGCAAACTTTATATTTAAAGACGCACTTAAAATACGTACCATCGCCGATGTGGATCAACGCATAAAATGGCTTATACAGTTTGAAAAGGTTACTCGCAGCGAAGCTATGCGACGCGTCGAAGAATCGGACCGCGTACGATCTGAGTTTGTCACAAACGTGTTTCATGCAGATCAGAACGATATTCATTTATATGATCTCACCATAAAAACCGGTGAATATCTAAGTATAGAAGACGCGGCAGATATGATTGTATCGCTGGCAAAGAAAAAGTTTAGGCTATAATCCGGCTTAAAGCTTTTCGATATCGATTTTCATCGAAGGACTCATTGTTGTTTTTATGAAGACTTCTTTTATATGTGCTTTTCCTACTGACTGTATAAAAACAACCGCGTTTTCCTCGATCTTATCATTCTCGAGTGATATTTTTGCGATCATTTGATGAAGTAACGGAAATTTAGCCTCCGATTTCCAGCGCATCACGCCTGTCTGAAATTTCTTGGCCACTTCTTCAGGTGCTGTACTTACCGTTCCCGCCTTAGGATTTGGCATAAGCCCTTTTGGACCAAGAACCTTAGCATATTTTGCAAGTTTTGGCATAAACGAAGGATGAGTTATGAGGATATCAAAATCAATGATCCCTTTTTCAAGAGCTTCAAGCATTTTATCATCCACTATCTTTACTCGTATAGTCTTACCTGTGGAATGAGGCAGCGATACTTCTCCCTTTAATCCTTCTTTATCAATATTCATATGAAGCTCGACAGACTCATCAAACGCGGCGTATTTTATGTTTTTAAGCTGTGCAATTGCTTCTTTTAAGGTATAGTTTTTAGCAGCATCAACCTGTTTCAGAGCCTTTACATGTTTCTTTCCCCGTGAATGTTTGGTGGGAGCTGATTTCTCTTCTTTTTTCTTTGATTTTGGCTTTTTTTCTGCTGGAACTTCTTCACTACTTACCGCTTCAACGTCGGCGTCTTTAGATTTTTCCATCTTTTTTTCCTGAGATTTTTTCTTCTGTTCTTCCTTCTGTTGTGTCTCAAGATCTTCCAGTCCTAAAATTCGTGTTCGTACTTTTCCCATTATATTACTGCATTAAATTACTAATTATATTATTCTGTATCAATGCCCATACTTCTTGCTGTGCCGCGAACTATATTCATAGCAGCGGGAACATCATTTGCATTTAAATCTCCAAGTTTATCTTTGGCAATCTGCTCAATCTGAGTAAGTTTTAGCTTACCGACTTTCTGTGTATTTGGTTTTCCTGAACCTTTCTGTAATGCCAATGTCTTTTTAATCATGGCAGCTACAGGAGGTAATTTGGTAATAAAATCAAATGTTCTGTCGACGTATACAGTAATTACTGCAGGAATAATCTGTCCCTTAAGTTTTGCTGTTCGGGCATTGTATTCCTTAATAAACTCCATGATCGGAACACCATGCTGACCCAACGCAGGTCCGACTGGAGGTGCCGGTGTTGCCTCGCCAGCGGGAAGGTTCAATTTAATAAATGTTTTTATCTTTTTAGCCATTGTCTTTATCTATCCATAAATTACTAACATTATGATCTACAGACCGTTATTGTATCATACCTCTTCGCAGTTTTGTGATTAAAGTTTCGCAACCTGCAAAAAGTCGAGTTCAACAGGAGTTTCCCGATCGAAAATCGATACGAGGACTCTGACCTTACCTCTTTCTTCGTCAATAGCCTCTATTGTACCCAAGAAATCTGAGAACGGTCCTTCAGTGATCTTAACGGCTTCTCCCACAGAAAACTTAGCTCTGAACTTAGGTTGTTCCTGAGTCACAAAGCGCATAATAGCTTCTACTTCTTTTTCAGATATAGCAGTTGGCTTGAGTCCTGCACCTACAAATCCGGTAACTCCTTCGGTTGTGCGAACTACGAGCCATGAGTTGTCGTCAAGTATCATTCTTACAAGAACATACCCTGGGAATACTTTTTCTGTACCTTTTGATTTTTTACCTTTTTTTACGATAACGATCTCTCTTGTAGGTATTATTACGTCAAATATTTTATCCTCTACTCCAAGACTCTTTACGCGCTGTTCAAGCGCAGCCTTTACCCGAGCCTCATAGCCTGTCTGTACATGAATCACGTACCACTTAGCCTCAGAATTGACCGTCTTTACCGGCTCGTTAATGAGTTGGGGTTTTTGTTCCTGTTTTGTGTCGTTAGTATCCATATTTATTTTAATTTAGTAGCCAATTCAAGTCCCTTGGCAAGCAAAACATCAATTATACCTATATATACACCGATTATCAAGGAAATCATAATGACAACCATAGTAAGGCGTATCGTTTCCTGGCGTGAAGGCCAGCTTACCTTTTTTAGCTCATCAATGATATCTGATGCAAATCTCGGTGTTTTAACGGACTTTTTATCCATAAAATAATTCTATCACAAAATCTATAGTTACGTATCATCTTATTCGTGAAGTATACAGGATCATATTATATACAATATATTTAAAATATAAAGCGGATTATAAATAGGTACCCTCGTTTTCTCGCATTAGACGAGAAAACGAGGGTAAAGATATAGGCTTATTCCCGCCCTTTAGAAAAGGCGGACACTCGTTGGCTGCTGTCGCCACTTTCCATAGAAGAACGCCACCATGCCCATAAAGGCTAGTGCGTTCCTCATAGAATCATCCCACATGTAGCCTCGGTTGAGGCTCATCATGAGAGCGGCCGCTATGCTGCCGCCCATCCAGACCGTTATGATAGCAAACGGCTCGCCTATCGGCGACCCATCTTCGTGCGCGATTTTGAAACCACACCCGAAAATGATGCTGTAACACATAACCTCAATGACACTGCTCACGTTACCTCCTTCTTCTCACCCGTGTCGATGGAGGAAACTCGTCAGTTCTTCCAGGCTAGCCTGTGGCGGAAAGCCATGCTTCAGTGCCCAAAGAATCTGACCGAACGTAACATCCTCCGGAATAGGAAGTATATTCCGACGATGGAGCTCGACAAGAGCCGGGATTTCTCCCTGTGCTCCCTGAATAGCCAAGCTGGCAGTCTTCCACACTTCTGCGGAGACATCAGCGTTGTATACCCAGAAATTACCCTGCATAGACTCCCCGCGTTTAAGCGCAAGGAGTATCGGGTGGAAGTCACGAAAGATTTCCCAGAACAACTCTTGTGCGTCAATACAGCCCAGGCTCATATTAGTAGCCTTTGGCGGCTGCTCATGAGGAAGAAGCAGTTGAACGCCTTCACAAGGGTTGTAATAGGCTACTGACATTCCTCCACTGGTAACCTCGGCATAGTTGGTACAACCGAGGCTATGGACCACAAATGTTGCCACGCTAAGACACTCCTTTCAGTTGTGATATGAGAGCATAGACGTATCACACTGGCGTGTGACTACCCTAGTGTAGGGTAATGGAAATGGGGGGACTGCTTTCAAGGTGCTATAAAAGCCTCAATTCAGCGTTTTATTATATCAACGGAAGATAGAATAATCTATGTATAATGAGATTATGGTATCTGACTTATTTCACGCTTTTTTAATGATCTGTACGATCGGTCTGACATTTTTGTTTCCTAAGACATGGTTGGCTGAGTACGATGTTCAGATTAGCGCTATTCTGTTTATCTTTCTTTATATAGGAAAAAGAATACTCACTCCAAAAGGTCAAACCGGCCGTGTGCTTGAATCAGTCATCTTCACCTTTATCATCGTTTCGATAATCAATACAACCGGCGGGGTAACCTCTCCATTTTTTTTCCTTCTCTATTTTCTGTTGTTCGCGTTAAGTCTTCTCCTTGAACCGGTAATCTCAATTATTAGTACTATATCACTTATCGTTTTTTTCCTACTCACACTGCAGTCAGATACCTCACTAGAGTCAATGCTCCCTGTTTTTTCGCTCGCCTTTCTCGCCCCCTTCGCACAGTTCATGGGGCAGCAGTATATTACCGGGCTTAAAGAAAAACAACGGTCTGCGTTACTCAACGATAAATTGATCAGTCAACAGGAACAGACATATCTATTTATGTCTCTTATTATGAAAAACCATATCGCCAATATTAAAGATGCGGTTGAAAACTATACAGGAGACCACGAACTTGATAAAATAAAAAAAACAGCAAGACGAATGGAATCTCTGCTTATGAAATATGAGAATAATATGGACGATCCCTCAAAGAAGATGTAAGATTAATGCATGATGAGAATATTCTTTATTGCTTTTATCCTTCTATTCACCCTTACCTTTTTCTCTCCGGTTATGGCTTTAAATATGGATTCCGCGCAGTTCAAAATACAGGGAGGTAACGTAAATATTGGGGCTCAGGACCAAGACTCTTCTAATTATCACATAACAACTACACTTGGTCAGACAGCTGCCAACGAATTCTCCTCATCGGGCTATATTGTGAAAGCAGGTTTTCAATACATTCATTCAATCATCCCGTTTCGCTTTATTGTGTCAAATACAAATATAGCTCTGGGTACTCTCCTTGCCAATACACCCGCTACTGCCTCAACTACCGTTAAGGTATCCTTCGGTTTATCAGGCCAGTATCTCGTGACCGCTGCCGAGTTTAATCCCTTAAAGACTCTTTCAGCAAATACTATTCCTGATACCGCATGTAACGGCGGCGTTGATACATGCACAACCTCATCATCAAAGGTATGGACATCAACCTCTGCCTATGGCTTTGGCTACAATATGACAGGTGATGATATTCCGGCTGACTTTGTTGATAGTACGTATTATCGTCCTTTTGCTGATTTATCTGTTGCAGGTAGTCCTCAGACAATAATGAGTAATACCAATGTAACTCTCGATTCGGGATCAACACCCCGAAATAGCACACAGTCTACTATGACATTTAAAGCAAACGTATCATCGGTCCAACCTGCAGGAACCTATCAGACAATTATCAGTTTTATTGCTACCCCCTCATACTAAGTCATACATGATACATCTCAAAAAAGTTACCATCACAATTATTCTGCTCTTTTTTGTACTTATATCTCATTTTTCAAGTGTCGTTAGGGCTCAGCAAGTATCTATAGTAGTATCGCCGCCTTTATTGGAATTATATATAAAACCAGGCAAATCTGTATTAATCGCGTATAAGATTGAAAACAACGGAGACCCTGTAGTACTTAAGTCATTTGTACTTCCTTTTGAACCAAAAGATAGTCTCGGCAACATACGTATTATCCCTGAGTTTCAAGGCCCTGTACGCTTTAATCTTGATAATTCTATAATACAACTTAACCAACCGTATGTAATGAAGTCAAATGATTCTCAGCAATTACTCTTGAGAATACGTGTGCCTGAAGGCGCGCCTGAGGGCGACTATTACTATACCCTGCTTACAGAAACACAGCCCCCTCCCGTTGTAGAAGGGGTTGCCATGGGCCGTGCCAAAGCCTCAATTGGGAGCAATATATTAGTAACTGTAACACAGAACGGTAACCTGGACCTAAACGGGAAAATAAGTACTCTGGAGATTATTCCCCGTCTCAAAATTCCATGGGGTAAACGAAGTATAAATATTATAGATGCCACTGATAAAGTCCCATTAGTTCTCGTAGTACATAATAAAGGAAAAAATTTTATGAAGCCTGAAGGAAAGATCACTCTTAAAAGTAACTTTGGAGAAAAAGCTACATACAACATAATCCCGCAAAATATCCTCGCGCAGTCAGAAAGAACATTAACCGCTAGCCCTTCGGCCTCCTACGACTGCACCTTACCGGCAGAACAATCATTATGCAAAAATACTCCATCGCTGGTACTGTCCGGCTTTTTTGTTGGGCGTTATCAGATTTCGGCTGATATAGGATTTGGTGAAAGCTCTCCACGGACATTTGCCTCAACAGAGTTTATCGCGCTACCTCTCAAGTTTATAGTCGCGCTCATCGCCGTAACAATAATAAGTGCCTTACTTATGATCACTATAAAACGACGCCAGAACCAAGAAATTGATATATATAAATAAGGCTTTATAAAGCCCCAAAAATGTTTCTTATAAATAACTTCCTATGATACTTCGTAGGTCCGGTTTGTTTGATTATTTTTCTATGCTTTTCAGTACCATAGCCTTTATTTATCCCCCACTCAAACCCCGGATATTCAAGGCTCATCTGGTTCATAAGTTCATCTCTATGTACCTTTGCTATTATAGAGGCAGCCGCGATAGTCATAGATTTAGTATCTCCTTTCACAAGCGCCTTCTGTTTGATATGGGGAAGCATATCAAAATCCTTCACAGGATATCCATCGATAAGTAATGCACACTTAAATTCTGCTTTAAGGCTTTCTAACAAAACATCAATCACTCCCTTCATGGCCGCATGTGTGGCACTTACTATACCGCTTTCGTTGATAGATTCGACAGAACTATAACTTATAGCGTACATAGAGGTCTGATTTCGTATGATGCCTGAGATACTTTTACGCTTCTCCGGGGTAAGCATTTTTGAATCACATACACCTACTCCCTGTAACGCAGCTGCTATACCATCGTAAGAGGCGGGTGTAACACAAAATCCTGCGGCACATACGGGTCCAGCAAGAGCTCCTCTCCCAACCTCATCTATGCCGATTACGGCATACTGTTGACGCAAAAAAGCGAGTTCATATTCCCAGCTGGGAAATGTTCTTTTCATCTCATCATTATATAATGTTCACCCATTTATGTCGTAGATAATCTATTGTGATGTCATGTGATACATGAAAATATGTAAGTATGTTATTTGGGCCTTTAACTCAACATATTACTGAAAAATATCGGATTGAGGCAGGGGTTATATTTTCGATATTTGTCATAATAATCCTTGCTCTGATAATGTCTAAGAATAAGCCTTCTACCCCATCAGAAAACCATGAACTCACTATAATAAATCGATCGGCTCGTAAGGATAAGGCGAATAAAATAACCATAGATATAGAGGGCGAAGTGACAAAAGCCGGAATATATGAAATGTTGTCAGGAAGCCACATATACGATGCTGTTAAAGTTGCGGGCGGATATACAAAGAATGCCGATAGAACATACATTGCCCGCTATTATAATCTTGCGCAACTACTGCACGACCAGGATAAAATCTATATCCCGTCACGTATAGATACTCAACAAATTATAATGCCACAGACTGAAGACGCTGTTTCTGAATCTGAGAAAAATATAATAGGTATAGTTAACATCAATACTGCGACTCTGGATGAACTAAACTCACTGCCCAAAATTGGCGCTATTACTGCGAAGAAAATTGTCGATAACCGCCCCTACGCTTCTATAGCAGAACTTATAGATAAAAAGGTAGTCGGGACTGCAATATATGAAGCTATAAAAGACTCTATCGGCACAGACTGAAGTTTATATATATGAATAAAGCTTACTTTGTATCCATTATTAATATCTACTTTCATGAACCGTACTCCTCTCTCGTAAACGGAATGATTTTTGGTGTTCAACTAACCAGTAACCGTGATTTTCAGACGGAACTGAGAAATGTTGGCTTAATACACATAGTGGTTCTTTCAGGGATGAATATATCTATAGTGGCAACGTTCATAAGCTCAATAACCTCTCGTTTTAGCAAACTATCATCTAGCTTGATAACTATACTAATAATCACTTTATATGCGTATTTTGTAGGCTTAGAGGCCCCAATAGTACGATCTCTCATAATGGGTGTATTCACGCACGTGTCATTTATATATGGCAAAAGAGCTACTGCGCTCTACCTTCTGTTTGTTGCCGGTTTGTGTAGTATTTTGATCTGGCCCGAGTGGATAAAAAGCCTGTCTTTTTACTTATCCTACGGTGCGACTCTGGGATTACTTCTCTTTTGTCGCCACTCACAGCCCTCTTCTGATGTGTCTAGACTCAAACTTCTAAAATATTATTTTATAGACGAATTATATACCTCTCTCGCGGCTCAGGTATTTACTATACCGATTATATTTTATTATTTCAGGCAAATCTCACTTATCTCCCCGCTCGCAAACATTATGGTTGCCTGGAGTATACTTCCCATAAGCATCTTTGGTATGCTGGCTGCGTTCCTGGGAGGCATTGACTACTATATAGGACTACCGTTCGCAGTAATAACCTACGGCTTCGCAGCATATATAGTCATAGTGGTACATCTTCTCTCATCTTTACCATTTAGTGCCGTCAATTTTTAGACAGAGATGGAACCAAAACCCATAACTCCCGTACTCGTCCTTGCCGCTGCTGTTTCAGTTTGTTTCGCATTAGTAGCTATTATATTCCAGCTTAAGTCAAAAGTTGTCTTCTGTGATGTCGGGCAAGGAGACGCGGTATATATTCATACAGCAGATCACCTTGACATAGTTATTGACGCAGGACCGGGTGACACACTGCTCCAGTGCCTAGGTCTGTATATGCCGTTTTGGGACAAACAGATAGAACTCGCAGTTATGACACACCCTCAGAAAGATCATATGGAGGGTTTTACAAAAATACTTAATGCATACACTATAGATACATTTGTCATGCCGCAGGTATATAACCAAACCATAATACTCAATACCATAATGCAACAAATTCAGGATAACCATGTTCATCTTGTATATGCTGATTCTGATCTTCATATTGATTTGGGCACACATAGCAGCATAAAAGTATTATGGCCCACTTCAGAATTTATGAGACATGAAATACCGGAAGCAATATATACGCAGAATCTTGGCAGAAGTCGTCGCGATCTGAACGATTTTTCCGTAGTACTCCAGTTTATACAGGATGCGGATAGACTTATGTTTACCGGTGATGCTACACCCTGGGTACTTAATCAACTATCTCCGGATGAAGTACTGGACTCGAAACTTCTCAAAGTTCCACATCATGGATCAATGAACGGTCTTACTGAACAATTCCTTGAAAGAGTCAACCCCTATGTAGCAGTTATAAGTTGCGGTATCAATAACAAATACGGTCATCCATCACCGGAAATAGTTACACTCCTTAAAAAGTACGGAATATCTATACATAGAACAGATAAGGAAGGAAGTATTGTATTTTTCATGCCTGAAAGTCTAAAAAACTAGAGAGCATGCCGGTACAATAAGCTCTATAGAAAAAAGTGAGTATATGAGTCTCTATAACAGCTTGTATATATAATGAAAAGTATTATCAGTCGATCTATGCTTATGATAATTTAACGCTTGTATTAAAATAGCATTAAACACGCTCGGATATTTATAGAGCCTTAAGAAGTAAGAATACTCCTGATTTCCTTAAATATGTTGAACGCTTCAAAACCGATCCAGTTTTGTCCTATGAGTTCTGCAGGAAGACCTGGATCCTGACGAAGTATCTTTACATACTCTGTGACCACGCTCTGATATTTTTGTACCTTATCACCCTCACGAGAGAGGATATCGTGCCATTTTTTAAATAGTTCTCTATATCTCTTGTCTAGTTGGCTCTTCTGCCAGACCTTTTCTATAAGTATTTCTCTGTCACCAAACACGTGGCTTGACTCAAAAGCCTGTACATACTGCTCTTCTTCTTGTTGAGATACTAGCTGTTTAAGGTTATCTATTATTGGATGTGGAGTAAGCCAGAATGATCTATGCCAAGGGCCCAAACCCCAACCAGAAACTTCTCTTCGTAACTTATCTCGCAGATCCCGCTTTTTTTCAGGTATTTCATATGACAAAATTCTCCATTTACCATCCCATCCCTCTTTCATATACCGGAACGCGGGGAAATCTAAACAGAGCTCCAAGAAACCCTTATCAGTTAGCCTGTACTGATGGGACATTTTATCTGTGGCGCCTGCCTGTGCTTCTGTCTCTTCTATGCCTCTCTTATCAACATGATCTTCTTTTATAAGGGCTGAAAATGTGCCTTTGGTTTTCTGATTAAACGATAAATCAAAAACTTTCTGAATTTGATCGGTGAAGTGTACGTACCCAAAGTTAACGTCTGAAGATAAAAACAATGCCAGTAATATTTTCGTCCGTCTTTCTTTTATTCCCATATAAGTAAAAATGTAACAGACGGTTTTTTTATTGTCAACAGATTTTTAATGTATACATACTACCAATATAAAAATCAGCCATAATTACAATATATACTTGACTTATATCCCTCTTGTTT
>JBDKFK010000016.1:0-31404 GCA_039798745.1 Candidatus Parcubacteria bacterium | reverse complement strand
CACCGTAGACATCGGTTCTTCAACCAACGGGCTGAGAATTGACACAACAGGTGTCGTATCTGACATTAATGGCAATATCGTTTTGAATGATGCCGTTGATATCGGCTCGAGTGTAACGGGCGTAAATATAACTACAACAGGACTCCTATCCGACATCGACGGTAATCTCATCCTTAATGACACAGTAGACATTGGTTCCTCTACCAATGGACTGAGAGTAGATACTACCGGTGTTATTAATGATATTAATGGTAACATCGTTTTGAATGACACGGTCGATATTGGTTCTTCGGTCACCGGTGTGAATGTAACCACCACAGGGCTGTTGTCAGATATCGATGGCAACCTTATCCTCAACGATACCGTGGACATCGGATCCTCAACCAATGGATTGAGAATTGATACAACTGGTGTTATCACTGACATCAACAGCAATATCGTGCTGAATGACACTGTTGATATCGGCTCCAGTGTGACGGGCGTAAATGTAACCACCACTGGCCTGCTTTCTGATATTGATGGCAATCTCATACTCGACGATACCGTAGACATTGGTTCCTCTACCAATGGACTGAGAGTAGATACTACCGGTGTTATTAATGATATTAATGGTAATATCGTTTTGAACGATACGGTTGATATCGGCTCGAGTGTAACCGGCATCAATGTTACAACAGGCGGCGTTATCTCCGACATTGACGGAAGCATAACGTTCAACGATACTTTGCTTCCTAATACCGATGCCACATACGATCTCGGTAGTACAGCCGCTTCATGGAGAGATCTCTACCTTACAGGTCAGCTATGCTTCGATGATACTGACTGCTTATCATCCGCCTCTGGCTTATCAGGAGGCTGGACTGACGATGGACCAGTGGTAAGATTAACGACCGGAACTGATTTCGTAGGGATAGGTACAACCGCACCCACCGGCAAACTCCAGGTTGAGGGAGCAGTAACCGGCAAGGCTCTCGCTATATTTAACGAAACAGGTGATCAAGCAATACTCACCGCCTCTGCTTCGGGAGTATCTCGTTTAACCGTACTGAATGATGGCACACTTCAGTTCCACCAGGCTTCCTCCATCACCACAACAACCGGCAATCTTACCCTCAACTCTGCAGGTGGCATAACGACCGTGAGTGATAACCTCGTGGTTACCGGCACCTCTGATCTCCAAGGTGCTGTATCCAACTCTACCGGCAATCTTGTGCTCGATGATACAACCGACATTGGTTCTTCGGTTAACGGCGTAAGAATTGATACCGCCGGACTGATTTCAGATATTAATGGTAATCTTGTTCTCAACGACGTTGTAGATATTGGTTCGACAGCAACAGGATTAAATGTGACAGTTGCCGGAGTGGTAACAGATATTGATGGTAATATAGTACTCGACGATGCTACCGACATCGGCTCTGCCGCAAATGGCATACGCGTAGATACTGATGGAAGCATAGTTGATCTTAACGGTAATCTCGTCCTGAACGATGTAACCGATATTGGCTCAAGTGTAACAGGCGTGAATATAACCGCAGGAGGTTTGCTATCAGATATAGATGGCAATCTTATCCTCAACGACACGGTAGATATCGGCTCGACAACCAACGGATTGAGAATTGACACAGGTGGCGTGATTATTGATATCAATGGAAATATCGTACTGAACGACGCAGTTGATATAGGGTCCTCAGTCACCGGAATAAATGTATCAACCACCGGTCTCCTTTCAGATATAGATGGCAATCTTATCCTCAATGACACCGTAGACATCGGTTCTTCAACCAACGGGCTGAGAATTGACACAACAGGTGTCGTATCTGACATTAATGGCAATATCGTTTTGAATGATGCCGTTGATATCGGCTCGAGTGTAACGGGCGTAAATGTTACCACTGGCGGAGTGCTTTCTGATATTGACGGCAACCTTATCCTCAACGACACCGTAGATATAGGTTCTACAGTTACGGGCTTAAATATAACAACAGCCGGAGTAATCTCGGACATAGATGGCAGTGTTACATTTGCTGACGCATTACTCCCCAGTGCCGATGCTACGCACGATATCGGCAGCACTGCAGCTTCGTGGAAAGACCTCTATCTTACGGGTCAGCTCTGTTTCGATGACACCGACTGCACAAGTTCTTTCGCAAACGGATTCATCCAACTCCAAGGAAGCACACCTGGCTCTCAGCAGGTAGGGAATATGAATATATCAGGCGCGGTACTTGCCGGATATTTTGCTGACACATCAAACACAGCATATGGATTAGATCCTGCAGGTACTTCAAACTTTGGAGGATACTCTCTAAAAGTAACGGGCGGAACTATACTCGCACTCGACTCGGGAACTGTGGGAATCGGTACAGGAGCTCCCGTAGGTAAGCTACACGTTGAAGCGGCTGTTGTAGGTAAGGCTCTTGCGATGTTCAATGAACTCGGTGATCAGGCACTCCTTACCGCCTCTGCTTCGGGCGTTTCTCGCTTAACGGTATTGAATGATGGAACACTTCAGTTCCACCAGGCATCCTCCATCACCACGACAACCGGTAATCTCACGCTCAATTCCACAGGTGGAACAACAACCGTGAGTGACAACCTTGCGGTAACCGGCACCTCTGATCTCCAGGGAGCGGTGTCCGACTCCAACAGTAATCTTGTTCTTGACGATACCGTAGATATAGGATCATCCGTCACCGGAATAAATGTATCAACAACCGGCTTACTTTCAGACATTGACGGCAATCTTATCCTCAACGACACGGTAGACATTGGTTCTTCAACCAACGGTCTGAGAATTGATACCACCGGTGTTATTAATGATATTAATGGTAATATCGTTTTGAATGACGCTGTAGATGTAGGCTCGAGCGTAACCGGCGTGAACGTAACAACAACAGGTTTACTTTCAGACATAGATGGCAATCTTATCCTTAACGACACAGTAGACATTGGTTCTTCAACCAACGGCTTAAGAATTGACACAACCGGTGTTATTAATGATATAAATGGTAATATCGTTTTGAACGATACCGTTGACATCGGCTCGAGTGTGACCGGCATCAATGTTACAACAGGCGGCGTTATCTCCGACATTGACGGAAGCGTAACGTTCAACGATACTCTGCTTCCCAATACCGATGCCACCTACGATCTTGGTAGTACAGCTGCCTCATGGAGAGACATATACCTCACAGGTCAGATCTGTTTCGATGATGTTGACTGTTTCTCAAGTACCTCGGGCTTATCCGGAGGATGGACAGATGACGGCGCGATAGTACGACTCTCTACCGCGACCGACCTTGTGGGCATTGGTACTGCCTCTGCCGTAAGTAAGCTTCACCTTGAGGGCAAAGTTACCGGTAAGGCGCTGGCAATATTTAATGAAACAGGAGATCAGGATATCTTTACCGCTTCGGCATCCGGTACCACAAGATTCACGATCAAGAACAATGGAAATGTAGGCATAGGTACAACCAATCCAGCGGCTAAGCTCGAAATAGGCGGCTCTACTTCGACTATCACCAATACGACTGGCGACATAACAATTACATCTACGGGTAACTTAATACTTAACGGCGCGGCGGGCGGCAATGTAGGGATCGGTACAACCATTGCTTCAGATGCCAAGCTACGAGTAATCTCAACCTATAGCGGCGCGACTGCCGGTGAACTCTATGGAGAATATATCGGCACTTCGTTTGGAATCGCCGATACTGGTCTTAAGCAGGGGCTGCGAGTCGCTACCTCGGGTACTCACACCTCAGGCACACAAGCACAGCTTGCCGGCCTCCTCTCACTTGTCTCTAAAACAGGCACTTCAACCGTAACTAATGCCTATGGCCTTTATTCGAGAGTTGATAATACCAACGCGTCAGGAAACATAGTAAACGCGTATGGCCTTTATATTGACGACAGTACAGAAACAGGCACCATAACGAACGATTACGGTTTGTATCAGATAGACACAGGCGCAAAAAACTACTTCGCGGGCAATGTTGGCATCGGCACCACAAACGCGGGCTATCCTCTCCATCTCAGCGGAAGTTCTGGATTAGTCAACCTTCAGATAGATAATACTCTGACAGGTTCCACCAACACCGCGTCAACATTCTTAAACCGTGGTGATCAGGCGAACGGCTACGCACTCAATTATTTTGGTACAGCCGGCGCGGAAAAGTGGCAGATAGGCTTACGTGGAGGTAATGACAATTTCTATATGAGGTACCTTGATAGCTTTGATCGTTTGGTAATTGATACGAATGGCAATGTAGGAGTGGGCACAAACTCACCCAACGCTCTCTTCCACGTAGCCAATGCTACCCCGGCTACAGGCGGTATCGTAGAAACAGCACAATTCCAAAGATCATCAACAGGCACAGCAGTAGACGGTATAGGCCAATCGATCGGATTTTATATGGAAGATACTGCCGGAAACATAGATCAGGCCGCGACAATCGAGGTTGAATATGTAGACGCTTCAAGTGGTACAGAAGATACTGATATCAAATTCTATACCCGTGACGGCGGTACACTTGCCGAACGTTTGAGAATTGATCAGAACGGCAATCTCGGAGTACAGACCGGAGCTGATGCTAGCAGAGAACTTGAAGTCAATGGAGATGTGAGAATAGACTTTGGTCAGGCAGCAACTGCTAACGGTGTTTGTCATACGGGAACAGACATTGATACAACCGGAACAAATCGTGACCTTGTTGCTTGTTCAGGAGCTCCTGGAGATATAGCTGAATGGTATGAAGCTGCTGATTCGACTGAACAAGGTGACATACTAACATCTTCTTCTGAAAAATTCACTTACCAAGAAACACAATCCAACGCGCGCACCGGGGAAATACTTCCTGACAAGATTACCCGAACGATATCCAAAGTAGAAAAATCAAATGGAACATACGATGCAAATATAATAGGTATCTACTCGACTTCACCATATCAAACATTTGGACACGATATACGTGATCAGGGTCAAAATGCTGTGCCGGTCGCACTTTCAGGAAGAGTTCCAATCAAAATAACGACTGAAAACGGCCCCATTAAAGCTGGTGATTTGCTTACCAGTTCGAGTACTCCAGGCGCAGCTATGAAAGCCACTCAACCAGGTGTTGTGGTTGCCAGAGCACTTGAAGATTATAATAACACCGATACGCATGCTGTTGGGAAAATTATGAGTTTCATAAATGTAACATGGCATGATCCCCAACTAAGCGTTACCGCCCAAGGCAATCTCCATGCGGATTATCCAATCGCAGCAAAAAAACAAGATACTTCAGCCCAGAATACTGAGTTACAAAATACTCAGTATTCACTAAAAGACAGCACAAATAGTGTAATAGACAAAGCAGACTCGTTTGCAAAGATAACGTCTGCAAATATATCCGCAGGTCTCACTCAAACCCAGGATGCGATAGTCAGCAACATTCTCTCAGCCAAAGACATAATCACAGATGCTCTTACTGCGGTTACCATAAATGCTCAAAATATAGTTACAAACGCTCTTACCGCGGTTGACGCCACGATTGAAAATATCACCGTTACTCAAAAACTCACCTCACCAGTGATCGAAACAGACTCGCTCACCGCCTCAACAATAAAGCCAAAAGATAATACGGTTGTGATCGACCTTAGCGGTGACGCCTCTGCCTCGGCCACGCCCACACCCGAAAACTCTGGTAAACTGGCGAGCCTGCTCATAAAAGGACTGAACAACAAAACAGTAGCCAGTATAGACGCAGCCGGAAATGCCAGTTTCAGCGGAAGTCTTGCCGCAAAGTCGGCCACAATATCGGGTGAGTTGGCTGCGGGTTCTATAGTCTCCGACAGTGTAACCGCCAAAGATGCCTCAGTTTCGGGTACCGTAAAAGCTAAAGAAGTTATAGCCGACAATATAAACGCCCTGTCCGATGGTTTGAGCTCAACTCAACATTCAGTTGCGAGCCAGTCCTCTACCTTACAGTCTCTTTCCGGCGATGTAAACAACATTCAGCAGCTATTGAATGATCTCAAAAATCAGCCATTACCTGACCCATCCTATTATCAGAACCTTAATCAACCTGTTCCAGCTTCAAACAGTGGCCAACTACAGTCAAACGCGGGCGAAACAATCCTGGAGAAGCTTACCGTCACCGGCTATACCCTGCTCTCCGATGCCTATGTCGCCAACTCATTTGCCGCCGGTGATGTACAGATACAGGGCAACTCGGTACTTGCTCTCGCCTCTGAACTCAAGCTTTCAGCGCTTGATAATATAAATCTGTTTGATGGCGCTGTCATGATAGCCAAAGATGGAACCATCACAACCCGTGGTGAAGTTATCGCTCAAGGCGGCGTGAGAACGGACGAGATAAAACCGATAAACGCAGGCGATGATATCAAGGTAACTTTGTCCAATAATACGGGCGCCGAACAAACTGCCAACACTGTACTTGCTTCAGCACAGCCAAAGCTTAAGATTCAGGATGGCACAGGAACTGAAGTGGCTTCTATCGATGCCTCCGGTTCTGCTAAATTCAAAGATCTCGCTCTTGATGGGTATCTAGAAGCAACATCTTCGTCCGTTGTTGTTTCAGCACAGGATAACTTCAATACCAATGGACTCTATGCGCCGGCCATAACCACCAACGGTAAAACAATCGGTGTGGGCACATTGCCGACCAACTCCAATGTGATTGCTATCTATAACGAAAAAGTAACATCCAAGTCGCTTATCTATGTAACTCCAACCACCCCAACAGATAATAAAACATTGTATATTGCCGAAAAAGTAGGCTGTGAAAATGCTCAAGGTGCCCCATGCAAGCCTCACTTTACAGTAGCAATTTCCGGCACCGTACCACACGACATCCAGTTCAACTGGTGGATAATAAATTAGAAATAATGCTAGAATGGTTTTCCCTATGAAACGACGACGCACAAAAGAAGAGTACTGGGTTATGCTGGGATCAGTGATCCTTATTGGCTTACTTATCTTCATATATAAACTCATGTACCCGACTAAACCAGGTACCGAATCTATGTATCCAGCTTCATATACCATGCAGCAACTCGATCCTCGCCTCCTTGAGGTTCCCTCTTACTACAAACCCATTCCCGCGCAGGTAGATACTACCATCTACGGCAAACTCAATATGACCCGCATTGATTCAACTCATCCGAAGATTAAATTTTCCGTAAAAGATGCTAAAAATACTGAGTACTGGTTGACAACCGAACTCGTAACCTCAGCCTTCACAAACACTCCTACAGTTAATAATAATATGGTCTCCTGGAGTCAGGTTTTTCCGTCCGTGGATCTTCAGTATCAAACCTATGACGGGTATCTCAAGGAGCTTTTTATTCTCAAGTCAAAAGATACCCAACGTGAATTTACCTACAAAATAAATACAAGTGAAAATGTTGAGCTCGACACTACTGAAGGCGGCATGATAACCATTCGCAAAAAAGATACCAAAGAAGAACTCTTCGTCATACGCGCGCCTCAAGGCATAGACAGCGACAACAATAGAATTGATTATAAATATACATTTAATAGCGGCAACCTTGTACTTACTCCTGCCTATCCCTGGCAACTCGACAAAGCCGACTACCCGGTAAAGGTAGACCCGCCTATTCAGGTTCTCGAATGGACTGAAGCGCTCGTCCAGGTAGGTGAAAACTGTGCAGACCCGGCATGCGGCAAAGATGGAGATATTATCGCGATACATTCATCAGGATGGAACTGGGGTATATCCGAAAGAAAAGCAGCAGTTATCGTAAAAATACCCAAGCTTACTCAGGAGCAACGAACCGAGTATACATCACGAACGTTAAGATTATCTGACCTTGAACTCAAACCCGGCGATCCGAAGATTCAGAAACTCCCTCAAAAAGAAAAGGATAAAATATATGAGATTGCCGATCTCCCTCTGTATGCCATTAACTACACACAGTACGCGACAAAAGATGAACTGTCCGCAATTCGTAACAAATCGGTTGATAGTCCGATTCTCGATCTTAGGTATCAAAAAAACAGCATTCAGAAAAAAACCAAGCTTAGAGCAAGTATTGTTCCCGACTCGATCCGCCTCGCTTATCAAGAACCTAAACCAAAATCAATTGCTCGACAGATTATTGAACGTCTCGTACCAAAAGCATTCGCGACAACTACAGTCGTTAAAACAATAGGATCTAATGTCGGACGTAACTACTCCAGTATAGCGACCTGGGAAAGTACCGAACAAGGCACTCTTACAAGCCTTGACGAGATTCATGAAGGAGATCTCTATAACGATTCCACCTTTACTATCTCGACAGGCATTCATATTAGCGGTTCAACAACAGACGCGACACGTTATATGATTCTTACTGCGGCAACAGCCAGCCGCCATTCAGGCGTTGCCGGAAGTGGTGTGGTAATCGACTGCAACAGCGCGACCGGTGGTATCACACTGGATGACGATTATAGTCGCGCTGAATGGTTTGAAATCAAAAACTGCATTGGTTCAGCCGGAAGATCCGCGATTGATAGCGAAAATACCGGAGCAGGAAATGGTTCTAATCTCCTTTTTCAGAATCTTATTGTTCACGGTTACACTGATTCCAACTCAGTGAGCGGATTTAAATGTAATTCGTCTGGAACCATGACAGTAACTATCCGTAACAGCATTTTTTACGCAGGCGGTGCGAATAACTGGGCTGTAAGAGGAAATGGCAATGCCAGCTGCACGGTTACTGCTCAAAGTCTTACTATGTATGGAGGCGCTCGCGGAATATATGAAGATAGCGGAGTAGTAAACGTAACCAACAGTATTGCCATGAATACCGGTACCCAGGATTTTGTAGTAACCAACGGAACTCAAAGTTACAATATGTCCGAGGATACAAGCGCAACAGGAACCGGATCCTTAATCAGTAAAAGCATATCTACTCAGTTTGTTTCCACAAGCACTGGTTGCGAAGATTTTCACTTAGTACCCGGCTCCGACGCGTTAAACACCGGGAATAATCTATATGCAACATTCACTTCAGATGTTGATGGTGGCACACGTCCGGCATATTCTACGCTCTATTCATGGGAGATCGGCGCTGATGATCGTAACTGCGGACCCGACTGGTACGCCTGTAACTGGTCATACCGCAAAAAACTCACGGTAGATGTTACCAAAGTTTCGGGCGGAAGTAATCTTACTGATTTCCCTATGTTGGTAAGTCAGACTACCGACGCGGACATGGAAACCGTAGCAAACGGTGGGCATGTCGTAAACTCGAGCGGCAACGATATCCTATTCACCACCTCAGACGGCAAAACACGAACCGATCATGAAATCGAAAAATATACTGCGTCAACCGGTGAGCTTGCGTCCTGGGTCCGGGTTCCCACACTTAGCGGTACCGCCGACACCGTTATGTATATGTATTATGGCAGCGCGAATACGTGTTCTCAGCAAAGTGCGACAGCCGTATGGGACACAAACTATAAAGGCGTATGGCATATGAGCACCTCAAATATGCTCAGTGATTCAACCAGTAGCGGTTACACCTTAACCAATAACGGAACGGCAACAAGCGGTACAGGACAGATAGACGGTGATGTTTCGCTCGTACGGTCAAGCAGTCAATATCTGGAACGCGTGGGAACACAGACCAATCTGGAAATAACCGGCAATCTTACTATCGAAGCCTGGGCAAAAACATCTGGTACTATTACGACAACCGAACAAATTGCTACAAAAGATGGAACCGGAGGCAATAACGGCTACTGGATTCGTCTGGACGGAGGTAACGCCCGTATGCAGTTTCAGGTATCTGACAACGGGACCAACAATACATCTGTCGGAAGTGGTATAAGTTCGGTAACTACAAATACATGGTACCATGTCGCAGGTGTATATAATGGTACCAATATTATTCTCTACCTTAACGGCGGCTCCACTTCAACCGCCCACTCAACCGGTATTTTCAATACGACAGCGACGTTTGAAGTTGGCGCGCGTAACGGAGGCAGTAATCTATGGGACGGTGACGTCGACGAAGTGCGCGTGTCAAACACAGCCCGAAGCGCAGGCTGGATTGTAACCGAGTATAACAATACCAATGCCCCTTCCACGTTTTACGCAAAATCAACAGAACAGACTCAGGCGTCAACGATAAAGACTGTACAAAATGGCTCTGCAACTATTGCCAGCGGAAGCACATCACAGACAGCAACCATTACGACTGTAGATATGAGCCGGTCATTTGTTACGTTCGGCATTCAGGCAAATAGTAATGACAGTGGATGTACGCAAATATCAGGAGCAATCACTAATAGTACCACACTCACCTTCACCCGTCGGGGAACCTGCGTCGGTGTAGCTGTAACGGTCGAATGGTATGTTGCCGAGTTTACGAGCGGAGTGTGGGTACAACGAGGGACTCAGACTATGGACGGTACTACCCGCAACGCGACTATCACCAATACAGATCTTTCAAAAGCATTCCCAATACAAAGTTATGAAATCACAGGGACCGATATTAACGATGACGACTTCATCCGCGGCAGAATTACCACCAATACAAACTACGCGATGACCACTATATCCACAAACGCCACAAGCACTCTCAAGTTTGAGATTGTAGAGTTTTCAGACGCCAAGGTACAATATGGAGATGTTTCTTTTGCGACAGGCGATAGCTCAAAAACCGCAACAATAACATCTGTTAATCCAAGCGCATCCTGGCTCTTAGTAAACTACAATTCCGCGACCGGGACCGCAGCTAATATCGGTCAAAAAATGATACGCGCTGCCGTTACCAATTCTACTACCCTTACCTTTGACCGCAATAACACAGGACAGACTCTTGACCTTACCTACTACAACGTGGAGTTTACCAACAAAGGCGCGGTACAAACAGGAAATGCAGCCTTTACCAGCAGCGATACAGCCAAAAGTGCCACGCTCACGACCGTGACTACAGCCTCAACAATCGCGCTCGGAGGCGCCATGTATCATAGAGGTGGAAAAACCGCATATAGTGCTGACGATAATCCAGGAGTAGGTTCCGCAACGTTCGATATTACCTCAACTACCAACCTCACCATGACCCGCGCGCTCACCGGATCCGCGACCGCAGATATACAGTGGTTTGTCATCGACTTTTCCGCGACTCCGGGAGCTACCCCAACCGACACCCCCGGTCCTTCAAGCACCCCAACCAATACCCCCACCAATACACCGAATCCAACCAATACTCCAACTCCAGATCCCTCGACAGTAAGGTTTGATTTTGAAGGTCTTAAAATAGAAGGGGTAAAAATAAATAAACGCAAAAAGTCGGCACTTGAAGAAATCGCGTGTCTTAACGATAAGCCTTTACAATTCCAGGCAAAACTGCCGCCGATAACTCTTCCACCGCTCCCTCATGCCAACAAATGATGACAATATAACCATATCTAAATATATTTATATATATCAAACACCTCGCTAAATCGGCTCGTATGTTTTAATATTCTGTACATATTTTGTGATCTATCTCAGCTATTTCTGATGTGTCCACTGGGTAAAGTCCATATTGCGCCCGCTCCCCGATGCTTTATATACCAGTGGTCTGTATCCATACCGAAGATATGCCAGATGTTTTGTCCAGGCTGCGCGGGAGTTGTCATACCATACTCCGCCAAACTTTGTCTGCAAATACCATTGATACTCAAGAGCTCTCATGAGTGCCTTATCATTTGTCTGAAATGGATCATTTCCTTTTTCATCTTTATATCCGTGTCGTCGCAGCATCTCAGCCATAAGGTATGCTCCCTGTGTTCCTTCCCATGGATACTGGGTATATCCGGGAACTGTATTTATATTTGTCGGACAGTTTCCTCCTCTCCCCTGATCATTGGGTATCACGCCATCTGCGGGATAATTACTTCCGTTATCGCAGGTTGCGCCTTTCGGATTTATCGCTGATTTACTCCCCATGCTGTGGTACCAGTTCTGACCGGTTCCGCTAAACGATATCGCTTCACCAACAGTGCTATCTCCGCTATACCGCCGAAACTGCAACCACGATTTATCAACGACCGTCTTTTCTTTGAAATATAAAGCAAGCGCGATATGTGCCCCACCTGCCATCGCGCACCCGTTACTGGCGCATCCCGGCAGATTGCGATCGAGCGATTCGCCCCCATCTCCTATACGGAATGTAAATTTCTGATGATACATATACTTGAGATGATTTCCCCATTTCGTTCCTGCGCTAGCAGCTGATCCATCAGGATACAGTCCAATAATATCGGAGGCGATAACATACATAGGCAAGTTACGCGCGATTGCCAATGATCCATCAACTTTACCACCCGATCCGTCAGGATTAGGGGTAGAATCTTTCTCAGTACCCATAACGTCCATCAACCCCTGTACCGCTTTCGCGTAATACTTTTGAGCTTCGGCTGTTTTGCCTGGTTCGTAGCCTAAACGGACCGAAGCAATAGCGGAGGCGAGTACCATTTTGGGATGGGGTAAATCGTATGTGTCAATATCGGGCGCTCCTCCTGTAGAGTTAGCGCTCGTTATGATTGCGTTCCAAGCGTCAGAGCAGAGGCTTCCGCTCTCACACCCGGGCTGGCCGCTTATAGGAAGCGCTTTCATCTCTTCACGGGAGATCCATATACCGTTTCCTGTTCCCACCGTTCCTGTAGGAGAGGGCGGTGCCGTGATTGTTTGTGTAACAGACGGTGCTGAAGTAACGATAGTATTGGTAAAGTACCCTCGTCTCCATATCTCAAAATCGGCGATCGTTATAGTTGCGTCACTATCAAAATCCGCGTCTGTTGTCGTGCTCTCCCCGAGATACTCTTTGCGGAAAACTTCAAAGTCTGTAATATCTATGGTTCCGTCACAGGTGGCATCGCCTGTGGAGTGAAGATCACAGGCAGCCGCTCGTGCTGTAGGAGATATCGGTTTTTGTGATGCCGTTTTCCACTGAGTAAGGTATACCAATACTAATATTGTCAGAATAAATGTGAATCTCCACCAACTATGTGTTTTTGTATGTACCATACTATTGGATAACTCTCCACCATGCATAGGGAATTTTCTTTTCCGTAACGGTGTCGGCGACTACCCTCTGTTGTAAAGGAAGCGATTGCCAATGAGCGCTCCCTTCGTACTCAGCATATATTTTGGGATGGCCTGCAAAATCTATGATAAACATGCCATACTTCTGCATCGCATGAGCTATAGTCAGACAGGCATTTGTACACCCTTTTGCCGTGAGCTGCGCGTCTGTTATTGCGGGATCAAGCTGAAGATGTGTTCCTTCAGGCATCCCCGGAAACGAAGCAGTTCCGTCTGACTTGGTTGCCGGATATACAAATCCGGTTGCCACCTGTTCATAGGCAAACGCAATAGCGTGATCAATATGTCCCTGCTTTATTTCACACGGACGTATGAGACCTGTAAGATACGGCACTCCTGCACCTCTGCTTATAAATCCACTCGGAGGCACTCCACTCCAGTTAATATTGTAGTGATATCCATTCTTTGACGACCATGTGCCATCCGCGTTTGGTATAGCCTGCCACAGTCCCCATTCATCGCCGGTCTGATAATTTACCAGAATAATCTGACTGTCAGTACCGTTTGCGGGCAGAGCGCCGACAGGTATGGGGATACTCACGGTAACCGCTTTCTGAACCTGTAAGCTATTTGGTGCGCTTACATTTGAATAATTCGCGGCTACCTTTACACTTTTAAGCGGTGTTGAAGAAGTAACGGGGTACACTGCCATGGTGAATGTAGTGGTATCAGATCCTAGATTCTTCACGAGCGTACCAATATATGAAGAACTTTTCGCATCAATCTTTGCTGTACCTATAGGTGTATTCCACGGACTTGTACTGGTGTAAGGGACTCTACAATCTGTTGATTGAGCTAGGGTTGGACCAGCGGTTGCTGACACCGTCGGAGATATTGCAAAATATCCCCGTCTCCATATCTCAAAGTCGGCGACAGTCACTGTTCCATCACCATCAAAATCCGCGGAAGTTGTAGAAACTTCACCACTATACTCTTTTCGGAATACTTCAAAATCAGTAATGTCTACGGTTCCATCACAGCTTGCGTCTCCGTTTGCTTTAAGTTCACAAGTTGCCGCTCGGGCTGTATAAGAAGTTGTAGTCTGTGAGGACATTTTCCATTGGGTCATATATACCAGCACCAAAATAGCCACTATGAAGATAAGCCTCCATCTTTTATGTTTTGACTGGTTAAGCATGTATTGAGATATATTAATGTATATCATTATGGTACCATAAATATATGGCATCGTACCGTCTACTGGCTCACGAATATTATGTGCTTCCTCAAGCACGTATCTCCCAAGTATATTCAAAGCCTTACGATATTTTTCTACCTTTACAGGATCCATTTTATGTACAGCTTCTTCTCGTACTCGCGCTTATGACACTGGGTGTAATGGCGATCCTGCTTGTGCTTCCGCATTTTAGAAAGACACGACTCATGATTGCGTTTATACAGTCAAAGCTTGCTCCTCAGGCGTTGCCGTTTATTCGTATTGTGATGGGGATCACATTACTCGCTGCTTCGTTTGCTCATACCCTGTTCGGACCTGAGATTGGGGTAAAATCGCTGCCCATGTTTATGTCTATTGAACCGATTTTGTTCACCGTAGGCCTTTGTTTCATACTGGGAATAGCAACCTCTTTTACAGCGCTTGTCGCGCTCCTTATATTTATTGACGCTGTTATTATAAAAGGACCGTATATGCTTACCTATGCATATGTGCTGGGAGTGCTTCTTTCATATATATCAAAATATATATTCAATCTATCAAATAGTGCCAAATTATCACTCATACGGATAGGCCTGGGTGTTTCACTTTTGTATACAGCGATTGATATTAAGCTCATGCACCCGGCTATGACGCTTGCCACTCTCAACGATTTTCACCTCGCTTCATATCTGCCATTTGACCCGCTGTTTATTGTACTGGGAGCATTTATTATCGAAGCAGCGCTTGGATTATGTCTTATCGCCGGACTATTTGTAAGATCAGCTTCGTTCCTTACGTTGGTAGCGTACACTGCATCAATTTTCTTTTTTAGATCAGAGAGTCTATGGCCGCATATACTGCCAATGGCAATCTGCCTTTCTCTTATGTTCGGTCATATGCCTGCGCTTTCACTCGACAGGATTCTGGACAGATTCGTACAATGGTTCTTTAAGATACATCCGCCTACACCTTTTAAGACTATCGTATTGGGAGGAGGTTTCGGAGGAATAAGCGCGGCTTTGGAGTTATCGGCTCTTGCAGGAAAAGGCGCAGATATTACGCTCGTGAGCGATACCGAATATCACGCCCTGCATCCGGCGTTTTATGAAACCGCGACCTACGAACAACCACGCCGTTCTGTAGCGATTCCCCTAGCCTCAATCTTCCGGAGTACCGGGGTCAAACTAAAGATTGGATCAGTCGAGCAGATCAATAAAGCGGATAAAGAAATTATACTTAAAAATAACGATCGCCTTAAATATGATAAGCTCGTGGTTGCAATAGGCTCCGAATCAAATGATTTCAATACTCCGGGCGTAAAAGATTATGGTATTCCTCTCAAGACTCTTACTGAAGCAATGGAAATCCAGACCCGTATACGCCAGCTCTTTGAGACCGCATGCAACGAAGAATCGTGTCAACCTATACACATCGTCATTGGAGGAGGCGGGTTTACGGGCGTTGAACTTGCCGGAGAAGTTATTCGCTACGCGCACAAACTTCAGGAACAGTTTTGTGTACCGGAAGAGCTTGTTCATATTCATCTCGTGCATTCGCAGCCGCGTATTCTTTCGGGCCTTGACGAAAAAATCGGCATAAGCGCCGAGCGACGTCTGGCAGGTCTGGGGATTGATATGGTTCTGGGAAGCAGGATTGCTTCTGTAGGAAGATCTTTCATAACGCTCAAGGATGAGCGCAAAATTCCGTGCAGTCTGCTGATCTGGACAGCAGGTATAAAGGGCTGTTCCGTAGTCGCAACGAGCGGGCTTGAGGTAGATAAGGAAAATCATATATATGTGAATGAGTATCTGCAGGCAAAAAATGATACTGACGTGTATGTATGTGGCGACGCCGCGGCATACCAACTCCCCGGCAGTGATCCTGCCAAGCCGCAGTTTGCTCCGGCGGTTGCGCAGGTAGCAAAAGAGCAGGGCCGCACTGTAGGACGAAATATATTTTATGAAATGACTCACGAACCTCTCGAACGATACAGATATCGACATATGGGATATATTATTCCCGTAAGCGGCAAATACGCCTACGCGCATCTGCAGCATCTCAGCTTCAGTGGATTTGCCGCATATCTCTTGCAACAGTTCATTATTCTTCAGTGGCTTCTCGTGATACTCCCCCTTCCGGCGGCACTGGTACGATTTGATACGTTCGCTATGGAGCTTTTCAGCGAAGATTAGTCGAGGATAACTGGAACCTCAATGAGTTCGTTGGTTTTGTCAATTTTATAGAAGATACTTTTTTCTTTTTGAATAGTAAACGATGGTGTTCCTTTTGACTCAATAGTTACTACTTCTTCCTTACGTGTAGGAAGTACTGTGCCAAGTTTTTCATGTGACTCTCCCTGCAAGAGAATATATCTGTCTGTATTGACCGTAGATAACGACGTATTATCACTTCCCAGTCCCTCGCTCACCGTACCCAGTTTATACACTATCTTCTTAATCTGAGCTGTCGAAGAATTGTCGAACGTTACAGGAATGTAATATCCACGTATGTACATATTACTAGGTGCCTGTGCATAGATATGTGTTGTAATCCCATCCGTTGTGGGAACTGATTGTATACTCAGACGTACTGGTTTGATAATAGTCTCCCTATTAACCACATATACACCACCCAAAAGAACAATAAGAGCAATAGTAAGTATAACGTAAAGATTACGCAAACTTTGAGGACTTCGTGGGTTATGCATATTGTTTCTACAGTATACTAAAGTCAGCCCTAGTTGCCTAGTATCAGCTCCAAGGGGACCAGTTTGTAATTCTGATTGCCTCCGCTATTACTCCCATCTTGCGCGATAAACACACCATTTGGGAAAGCTGACCCGAGCGCGGTTGCAGTAACATCTATTCCGTCCGTACCCGAAGTGCCATCTACAGCTCCGTCTACAATCTTAAATGTTTTTACGTATACAGGAGTACTTCCTCCTAGTCTATATACTACATATGAATTATTTCCCTGACTCGACGCCATGAGATATGAGCCTGATGAGGTATATGCAATTGTTAATCCTTCAATATTCGATGCTACGTGTCCTGATGTATTATCTACTTGAGTACGGGTAGAGCCGCCATTAGGCGCCGCACTATACTTCCATATAGCGACTGCCTCCTCACCAATATAAAATTCAGCTGCTTTATCGTCTGCCACACACCCTTCAGTTTGAGATCCAACACTAAACGACCGTACTTTTGTTGCATCAACTTTACCAGCTCCATTATCTTTTAGTTCCCACTGTTCAACTCCTCCCGATTTGCTGTTCACAAAATAATAATACTGACCCGCTATACTCCGATACATACAAGATCCATAGGTAGCTAACGTCGTAATAGTACGCGCGGCCACATTTTCAAGGAGCCTGGTACTTGGGTTTACTTTATAGATAGCAATGCTATTATTCGTTCTATTGCCGGCGGTTACCAGCGATACTTGCTGTCCTCCCAAGCTAAATCCATCACGGATATCTACATTATTTAGCTGTCCGTCGGGAAGATACTGTAGCTGTTTGCCCGCAAGATCGTAGACCGCGATGCCTCCCAGTTTATCGGTACCAATAACAGTACTATTACCGGGATTCGCGGGGTTTACCCATATAGCCGGATCGTCTGCCGCGTCACCACTATGAGGAACAGGCGCTGTTTCAACGGTCGCCGTAACATTGCCGCCGGGTGGAATGCTAGGTTGAGTACTGGTAGTAGGTTGTGTCGTTATAGTCGCTTGTGATACAGTTGGTGTGGATTGGGATATAGTTGTTGGAGTACTTGTAGGTTGTGTTGTCTGGTTATTGTACCCCCGTCTCCAAGTCTCAAAATCGGTGATGGTGATTGTGCCGTCGTTATCAAAATCAGAGTTTGTTGTCTGAAGAATGTGCAGAAATTCTGAGCGGAATACTTCAAAATCCGATATATCCACAGCTCCATCGCAGTTGGCATCCCCGCTCGCCCCCAACTCGCATGAGGCAACCATGACCGCGCCGGTAATAACAGGTATTGTCTGCGTAGCACGGGATTGATATGTCATAAATGCTTTACTCCGCATAAATATGAGGCTAAGTATTACAAATATAACAAGCACGAGAAGGTATAGCGGACGCAGGCGTTTTTGTAGTGGTGAACGTTTGCTATTCACAGACGTCGCTACACTGATAATCGGAGAATAACTGCACCGGCTGATCACAGCTAAACTCGTTACGGCAGTTATCAAAATCGCCACAGGCATTGCACAATCCATCTTTGAGACAGTATTTGGTATCAGGATCGTTCTGACAGAACGGAGGCAAAGAATCGGTGGGGTTGGGCCCGCCGCTTCCGCCTGGCGTAACCGAAGGAGAGCCCGAACCTCCTGTTCCTCCAGTACCTCCCGTACCCCCTGGTCCACCCGTCCCACCAGTGCCTGGCTGCACAGCCGCAATAGCGTTACATTCATTTATATCAATATTTCCGCTCGCAATACCATAGTTGTAGTTTTCTGACTCTCCTGCTGTGGAATCACCAATGAGCCGCGCGCACATACGATACCACGTAGGTGTATCCGTGCTGCAGTCGTATTGGTAGAGGTATGACTGTTTTGGATAGTCAGGATCACAGTAGAGTTTGGGCATATAGGTAGCCAATGGGTTGGCTGATGAAGCCAGTCCACAGACGTGGCAACTACAGACACCGTCCTGGTCAACAGGGGTGTCATAACATATATCGGATGATTTCGGATACGCGGTCTGATCGTTGTAATAATCTTCAAACGTCCGTCGAACGATGGCCAGTTCCTGTTTTCTCCGCACGTTGTACACTTTATTAAGCTGTGACTTTGGATTCATGATGAGTATGGAGAGAAATGAGATAAGAAGAATTATTCCGACCACAAGAAGTATCTCGGTCAGTGTGTATGCCTCATAGACAAACCTGCCGGTCGTAAATTTCCGATTTTCTTCCATGGAGCGGGAGTGTATTAGTAATCTCCTTAATAATAACCGATTGTAAATACTGATTCAATGAGAGTAACGTAGCTATATCTCCGTATGAATTATTCCCAGTCCTTCGGCGCTGTTTGAGTGATCTTTGAACCATTGGTAGTCGGCTTCATTATTAATTTTAAGTGAGAAGCTCATGGTGGCACCTTTGCCTCTTCCTTCTGATTCTGCCCATATATCGCCCTTATGTTGTTTCATGATTGATTTGGATATGTAGAGGCCAAGACCTGTGCCCTGTGATGCCCGTTGATTGGTCTGATACGATCCTTTGATAAGGCTAAATTTCTGGAATAGTTTTGAGATGTCTTCTTCAGCTATTCCTTCGCCTGTATCTTTCACGTGCGTTATGAGCATGCCATCTTTCTGTTCATAGGTAATGGTGATATCGCCGCCTTTGGGCGTAAATTTGAGCGAATTACCGATAAGGTTTATTACTACTTCTTTTATCTTATCGGGATCTGCCAATACCACCGGTATTCCTTCAACCGGCTTAAAGACTATGTTTACCTCAAGCTCATTTGCCCGTGGCTCAACTTCGCCTATTACGTCTTTGATAAGTGTATTCATATCCACGGTCTGTATCTCAAAACTCATACGTCCGGATTCTATACGCGATACATTTAACATGTCATTGACCAGTTTTATGAGTCTGGTAGTGGAATTATATGAGCGCTCGATATAGTAGCGTTGTTTTTCGGTGAGTTCTCCACCTTTGTTTGCAAGCGCAAGCCAGAGGTATGAACGGATTGAGGTCATAGGTGTGCGGAGTTCATGCGATGCCACCGATACAAATTCGTCTTTGAGGTAATCGATCTGTTTCAGTCGTTCGTTGGCTTCCTGAATTTTCTGATACAGCAGCGCGTTATCAAGCGCAATGCCGATAACGCCGGAGAGGCGGTCTATGAGGTCACGGTGGTAAGGTGAAAGAGCAGACTGCGCTCCTTCTATACCTATTACCATAGCCCCTATTACTTCGTCCCGAACTATGAACGGATACACCAGGGTAGTTTCTACCTTGAACGTTTGCTTTATCCCTTCAACCGCGCCCGCGGCCATTGCGGGCGAAAGAATATCACTGAGGTTGTTGGTGATATAGCTGGTACGGTCTTTTACTGCGTGGGCGACCACATTGGTGGGGTCGTAGAGGGATATTTTCATGCCTTTCATGCTGTTACGATATTTTTCTTCTGCCTCTGTGACTATCTCCAGAGGCGCGGTCGCGCGTTCTATGATCGCGTTTTCTTTGCGGTCGATCATATATATCATGACCATCTTAAACTTCATCTCACGGACTATAAGGTTGGCTACCTGTTGGGCAACCAGGCTGGTATCGGTTACGGTACTCAGCACCACGACGTCTATCTGCCGCAGCAGCGACAACGTACGATTACGCTCCGCAAGCTCCAGGTTTTTCTTGTACACATCTTCGTTCACCTCTTTGTACACCTTGGTCGCCTGCTCCACCTTTTTTTCAAGCGTAACATTGAACCTCCGGATCTCTTCATACGACTCCGCGTTCTTCACCGCAAGCGCTATTGCCGGAGCGAGGATCTTGAGAAGACCGATGTCTTCGATGGAGTATATATTCCCCGACGATTTATCACCCAGCAACACTCCTCCTATGACTTCATCCTTAACAATGAGGGGCAATATTATACTTAATTCACGTTCGCGCATTACCTCTTTCTCATTACCCTCAGGCAGCTCATCGAATATGAGGATGTTTTCATCGGTATGAGTGAGCATAGCCTTGAGTAACAATGGCCCCAACGACTTGTCGTCCTCAGGCCACTTTGCAGTCTTTCCCACACCTTCCGACCATACTACTGCACTGTTTTTGGTGAGGACTATGTAGCCTTGAGATATACGGATATTAGACATAATTTCCCTTAACGCATGATCTACAAGTTCGGTCAGTGATAATGTAGAAGATAAAATAGTGCTTACTTTAAGAAGTACGTTTTGAACATTGTATCGATCACGATAAAATACATTGTCGGTAATTTTAGCTAACACTCTATTAAGAGGTTGGTATGAAGAAGCAAGGATTAACGACAACACTACACTAATGGCGAGATTTTCTACGCTTATATTTTGGTGCGTAACATACACTGTAGAAAGAACAAACCATGAAGCATAGATCAAGCTTATGATTAGAAATAACAAGATATATGATACAGATCTAGCTATAACGAATCTGATATCTAAAAATCTATGTTTAACAATAGCATACGACGTCATCCCCAAAAATATCAATGTATATAGTGGAAAAAAATATACAAGCTTATTTGTTTTTAAGAATATAAGCGGGACTAATATTGTCGAGATAATAAAAAGATGCATCAACAAGATTCCTGCTGTTATAAAACGTAGTTGTTGTTTCACTACACCTAAAGCCTTATTCATTTTTTTTATTAGTAGGTAAGCAGCTGCTGTATTTAAGAATATTGTTGATATTAGAAATAGAGCCAAGCCCGGACCTGGAATTGGATTAGGCTTACCGTCGATAGTGTTCACACCTACAAATGCATAGGGCGAAATTGCAACCACCATAATGAAAACCATTATTAGAACAATTATGATTAATGACGATTTCTTAAGTAGGAGCTTATCGCTGGGAACTGTATGTGCCAATAGAAAGAATAGAAAATTCATCGGGGTTGCAAAAAATATACTCAACCGTATCCACATTAAACTATCCGTAGGAGATAAAGGTAGCAAAGAAATATACATTATAACTAGCCATATTGAGATGGCTACGCCTAATAATGAAAATATTCGATTAGTAGCACTTCTAGCATTGCGTGTATAGACAATTAGTGTTAGTAATGTGTTTACAACTACAGTAATTGCAAAAATATAGATACTTAATGAAGGCAATATACCCATGATAATAATATAGTATATTTTGATGAAGTAAACCATCATAAATAACTATGTTATTTTTGAAGAAAAGTCAATACATCTGTATTGAATCTCTTGCTACTTTCTGTAGAAGGTACATGGCCAACATTCTTATATTCTAGGACTGTTGCAGACGGTATTTTTTTGGACTCCTCTATAACTTTTTTACTTGATACGATTGGATCTTTTTCTCCAACAATTACTAAAATCGGTAATAATATACTTCGTAGCTGCAATCTTAGATCAAACTCTGCTTTAACTGAAAAAAAGTTCACGATTTTATGTAATAGTAAAAACGGATGAGGATGATTGTTAGATTTCATTGATTCATATACATACTCAATAAATTCGTCTGCTAGTATCGTGTTATCAACATATACGCCCCTAAGGAAACTTTCCATATTATTCCTACTAAGTTTCATCACCGTTCTTGATAAAAATTTGGCTACTGGATAAAATGTAAGTAGCTTTTGATTAAACGGCACTGATAGAGTAAAACCAAGCGGATCCACCAATATAATTTTATTTACAGACACCTTCTTTCTTAATACAACCTTAGCTACAACCCACGCACCGATAGAATGTCCAATTAAATTAACGCTTGTTAAACTAAGTTTTTTTAAGAATCCTTCTAAAACCATGACGAAACTCTCTTCTAGACTGGATCTGCTGAAATCTAAAGTACTTGATGCTCCTGCTCCTGGCAAATCAATTGCATATACTTTAAATTTTTTAGATAAATCTTTTATATTTGGGTACCATTGGCCCCATCCAACATTTAAGCCATGTACTAGGATCAATGGATCACCCTCTCCTGCGACTACATAGTTAATATCATAAGACCCTACATGCAGTTTATGACGAGTTAACTTAACGTCAGTGATTGTTGATATTTTATCTTCACCATGCATACTAAAGTATTGTTTCTAAACCAATTAAATATCTACCTGATTTTAATTCTTCGCTGGCAGCTAATTTTCTTAATGCATAAACTATCGACGCTCCTCCAATATTTACAGTACTGGATAGCTGTGGCACACCTGAAATCGTTTTACCTATTTCTTGCACGGACTTTTGCATCTGCGTAGTGAGCAGCGCCGGATTTACGATTTTAGTAGCTAAGTTAAGCCATTCCTTGTAGTTTTTATATTTGTATTCACTTCGCTTCACATCTCCTAGCCTTCCATTAAATATTGCAAGATTAGGTTCTAAGTCATACCTTTCTATATCAAGGATTACTCCGTCTCCATTACTGGTAGCCATAAATACCGGAATTCCATTATTTTTACAAATTAAGCGAGCCAATATTTTCAAATCTAAACTATCCCATTCGTCAATAAACACATCTAATTTAGGATTACCTAAAATATACTCTTCTAGATTATTCTCGTTAACACCACTCTCCCATATGTAGATATCCGCAAACGGATCTAATTGCCATACTCTTTGAGCAGCTACAATAGCCTTGTTTTTACCAATGTCCAATAAATTTGCCGCCATTCTATTAAGATTGGATATTTCAATTGTGTCATAATCTGTTATTTTTATTACTTTAGACCCACCAGTTGCTACAATAGATGATAAAATAACGGATCCTATAGAGAGTCCAGCAATACCTACTTTTAAGTCTCTGTATTTATTTTGAACCTCTGGCGTTATTATCAATCTGTTTCGGGCGGTTCTTAGCTTGTAATATACTTCTTCCTCTACCGTGTGGATGGCTAGACTATGAGTTGGATAATATACCCAAATATGTCCCACTTTGACATTTTTAATAAAATTTTCTAGCACATCTTTAACGTCAGCACTATCTTTTTTATATTCAGGATGTTCGATAAAAAATAGCTCTTTTATTGCATGCTCATAATTTTCCACTATCTTCACGTCCGATGATATTTCGCTTCTATCTTTATAAATGATAGGTTTTATTGTACTTTCTGTGTCCATTTTTGTTTTATTCCTGGTTGAAAATATAATGGATGTTCTGCTTCCCAGAAATTTAAGTGCGGTAAAGATTTGCCATTAAGATGTAGTGCTAACTCTCTATATTCGCTACTATGAGCTCTTAAACCTGTCACAATATTTTTTAGTGTTAGCTTTTTAAGCCTACTATTAACGGTCTTACCTTTTTGAAGTTCTAGATTTATTTCTAGAATTTGATTTTGTTTATCGTCTGTCCTTGTAATCATTGTAAATTTACCAGTTAGATACTTGCTAACTTCACCTTTTAACAAGCTCCCCTTTATCCATTCTGGATATATCCACAATCCATAAAAAGTAGTGGATAAATCAGTTCTCTCATATACATACACGAAAGGCAGCTCAGTGATTTGCTCCTCTATCCCCAACTTCTTTGCTTCTACTTTTATATTAATGCCATGACTATGAGCTAATTTACTAAACTCATCGTAACTTAGTACACCACCACTGTCACCTATAGAATACCTAATTAACGGCAAGGCACTATCACTTGTAATATATAACCGTCCGTCAACTGACTCAAAATTTAATAAACTCGGAATGTATTGTGCTAATGTTGGAGTTTTATCTATTGAGTTAAATATATCTTTAAACAATCGTTTATTCTTTAATGCTAACCTTTTTAATAAAATGCTCGTCGCATTTTCAGCGGCCATAGCTCCCAACTCTGCACTACCATATACGTTTACCGTGTTTAAATATTTATTATCCATCTTCAGAGATCTGCTTATATAATTTCTAAACTCCTCTGTAATTGATTCTGCTGCGAATTTAACCTTGATATTTAAATCTTGAACCTTTATACCCATCAATATTGCCTCATCTATAATATCTTTTACAAGTGGAGGATATCCTGCAATAATCGTTTGTTCATAATTTGGAGCTAATTCTTTTAATACATTCAATATTTCTTTTTTATTAATCCCTGGCGTAATAATTGAAATGGGAAAATTATTACGAATGGCAGTGAGCTCGAAAGCTTTATAGGTAATCATTCCGCCGATCCATACTCCCATACCAAAACATACTACTACAAGTGTTGATTGTGCCTTGCTATGATGAAAATTTTGTCTCATAAACATTTCCATAAAAACAGAACAGCGCCAATCTAGTTCTTCCGATCTTGTAAAGTAATACGGTATTCCTGTAGATCCAGATGTTGAAGTATAAACAAGTGGTTTATTAAAGTTTCCATTCCAGAGTAAATCCTTTAACTCATACTGACTTAAGTAGTTTTTTTTATCAATAAAAGGCACCTGCTGAAAGTCACTCCACGTCTGTACCTTTTCATGTTTAATGCCGTTCTTTTTTAAAAAATTCTTATAAGCAGGTACGCCTGTTGCTGCTCGATGAAACACATTCAATGACTCTATTTCTTGAACTTTCTTCCAGTAAGATGACTTCTTTGTAGAAATGCCCTTTAATAACAAATCAGCCTTATTTAGTTGGTCGTTTTTCATACTTATAGAACTATTGTTCATTTTGTAGCGACACTACTTGAAATAATCTTTTGTGAAAGAGGTTGACGGGGAGTAGGCATTGTAGATATATCCATATACCCTATACAAAATAGAAAGTGAGGAATTTCATTAGTCCCTATCAACTTTTGAACATTCTTATGTAAGTTTCCCATTTCAACTGAGGCAACAAAAATAGAATTTTTCAATCCTTTTGATGTGGTAAGTAGCATTATCCTTTCAGCTAATTGCCCTGTTTTTAACCAAATAAGCTCATCGTCCCCTTTGCTAGATATTATACATACTAGCGGAGCTGAGTTAATTGTATTGTAAATAAGTCTTGATACTTTTTTACCAATATTTACAAAACGTACTAACGTAGGAAATATTAAAGATAATAGGAAAGGCATATTTAACGAATATGTTGGCAAACCTTCACGTCTGTTTGAAATTGCAGTAACAAACCACTGTGACATCTCTTTTCTGAACTTTTTGCTTTCATATGCTATACGTAGACCTTGAGAAGTAAGTTTCGATAACCCTTCTATTTGTTTACTATCACTTATAAGATGTGTAGTTAATTCTGGAAACAAATTCAGTTTATTGATATCTTCTATAGTTTGATCGTTTACTTTAGTATCTTTAAATATCCCCCTCGTTGTTATTCTTTTGCAGATGGCATCCAGTAACTCCCGATATGAATCATTACGAACGTTCTTACTTCCATTTAAATCTTTGAAGTGAACCACTGCCACACCATTCGTTCTTTTATTTATTGAATAGTTCACTTTATCAAAGACTCCATAATATGAAGCTGCTATATGAAGATTTTCGACTAAACAACCGAAACTAATATATAGATCTCTGCCTTTAGGGTCTGCTTCTTTAATATTAATAGAAGTGTCATTATAAATTTCACAACTATCTGCATTAATTATAAACTTCCACGGTTGGCTATTATGTGTAGATGGCGCTAAAATAGCAAATTTCAAGAGAAATTTTATTTTCTCTCTCGGAAGTTGCTGTTTATCAAAATCATCAATATTAACGGACCATTCAGACAGTTCTAACATAGTATATCATGACCTATAATTTTTTTAAAAAGGTTGCTTTACCAACTAAATTATAGCATATTTACGTGTAAAATCTATCAAATCATATTTATTACACATATAATATGTATACTCATAGTTATTATACAATTTCATCTTTTGACAAACTGTCTATATCCAAAATCAACTAACACTTATTGCTCTGGTAATAAATTCTTGTCATAGTTTGATTCCAATGTCACATATTATGATATGGATAATATTAAACACTTTCGGTCATCCACAAAGTAGCTCTATCGAAGGATATGCAGGACTCTACGCAAAAAAGAGATAAGGGTTACTTCAACACGTCGGGCAGTTCTTCGGGCTTGAGGGCTGGTTTAAGGTCGCGTACGGCATCACGGCATACTTCGACCGAGGCATTGCCGAAGAGCGTAGAATAGCTTTCAACCAAACTGGCCAGTACCTGCTTCTCATCACCCTCTATGGTCACATCTCCGCCATCAGTAAAACGTAAGCCCTTTACTGTACGAGCCTGATCGTAGGCGATCGGTCCGATAATGATCTGCTGCTGCCGAATTATTTCGTTAGCAGCTTGAGCATATACGTTCATTGTACTTATCCCTTCATATCCATACTGTTAACACCAAGCACCATGAGAAACATGGCGGTCGTGAAACTTAGATCTACCCAGTTTCCGTTGTAAAATGTTCCAACCGTGGTTGTGTAGGAAAAACTGAAATCAGCAACATAGTTGGCTACAAAACCTAGAAGAAATATGAGCACCGGCCATTTAAATCTTCCACCCAGATACTTAAACGATAAGCCATACATAAGTGAGGCGAGCGTGAGTATAACGACATCACCGATTGGGTATGCCAGATCGAAGAATGCTTTGAAGGCTTCATCGCTCAGTACAAACTCTCCGCCGCGAGCTACCGTAATGAGAAGATAATATGAAGCGGCAACCGCGAGAATAGGTACAACCAGGATAAGCATCTTGCCGGCTTTTGTCTTTAAACCAAAATGCGCGCCTGTAGCAAATGATAGAAAATATACTCCAATCGACCACAACGGCCAGCTGACTATGAAAAAGGCGTCAGGCCATGAGGGATAAGGGATCTCCACCTGGAGCGCGAAGTTATAGTAAGACCATATCATCTCGCCTATTCCCCACGTAATGAGACCAAGTGACATAAAAACCAGAGCTTTTCCTACCGCGCTTTTGAAAAATCCCCATTTCTTAGCTCCCATCATTCCCGTAATTCCTCCAAACAATGGCAAGAGTCCGTAGGCAAACGCGAAAGCATAGTTCTGGAACGTATTCTGCATCTTAGTTACAAATATGAAGACCCACCACAATACGAGTAGTACATAAAACCCCGCGAATGCTGCAGTAGTTTTAGATAATTTCATTGTATTAAGGAATACCGGACAGTAAAGCCGACACTCCATTCAGTATTATTGTAGTACTCTCCCAATATTTGTCAAGCACAACACCGCTCACTTCTTATTTACCGCATGTGCCAGCAGAATACTGGTATATCCCAGATAGTCATGATCCGGCATCTCCACCACCTCTATATGTATATCTTCATGCCGGAATGCCTCGCCCATTACCTTGGCAAAGTCATGCTCGTCTACATTGGCGCTCGGGAAATAGCGGTCGCCTACCTTGTAGTACTTTGCTTTCCGGAGGGCGGTTGTGACAAAATACCCGCCAGGAGCAACTAATGAGATTATATTACGCATATACGTAAACCATGTTTCCTTGTCACCGGTCGCGGAATCGGCACAATAACAGCTGTAGACCACATCATATCCCCCACGCATTTCCTTGCCCATAGGATCGGTATGACCTGCGTCTGCCTGCATATATTTGGTTATTTTCTGTCTCGTCTCTTCTTTCCGTTTATTCACGTTCGCCTCTGTCGGTTCAATCCCTTCACACTTAAGAGTGTATTCTACAAACGGCTTCCACGAATGCATGCCGTTGTCTTTGCGCTGCCATTTCTTGATCTCATCAAGATTTTTTTCAAGATAATCTGCCAGGTGCACCTCTTTCACATGAGGAATCACCGGAAAAATATGATGAAGTGTGGGACCTGAACCAAACTCCAAAAGAGTAGCGTTTTTCGGTATCTTCTTGGATACCTCGACCAGGTATTTTATAGTTGCTTCCTCGTCGGGCTCAACGTAGCTATAGTAATCTCTCAGATAATCGCCCGGTATCCACTCGACAAAATCAGAGATAACTTTATTGGTTTGTTGTGCATCCATAGTTTTGGTTATTTATTTATAAAATGAACCTCGGGAACTGCAAATCCGTTAAACGGCGCGGCGTAGACCGTGGTATATGCCCCGGCATTGATGGCATATATATAGTCGTCTATCTTAACCGACGGCAGCATAACATTCTTGAACGGAATGTCTACACTATCGCACGAAGGTCCTGCTATAGTGACTAGCTTTTTCTTGCCGTTTTTCTCTGTTTTCAGCTCATAGGTAAACCCTTCAATGGTTTCCATAAAACCGTTGAAGACTCCAGCGTCGATGTAAAGCCAGTCTTCGGTACCTCGCTTTGCCCGGCCTACAACTTTCGTTACCATAATAGCCGTGTCTCCAACCAGACCACGTCCCGGTTCGATCGTAATGCGCAGGTTATTTTTAATGGTTGTAAAATTTTTCTTGATCGATTTGTTTATCACATCGCCTATCTCCTTCATCGAAGGTATCTGCTTCATATGTTTTACCGGAATACCGCCGCCAAGGCTGATAAAGCTCAAGTTAACGCCAATTTTTGCGGCCTGATGCCAGATTTCTTCACATACAAGTAACGCACTAGCCCAGTTATTCTTATTCAGACACTGTGAGCCTACGTGAAACGTAAGTCCTATGATCTTTACTTTTTTCCTCTGGGCATATTTCATAAGCGGCACAGCTTCTACCGCGTCAATACCAAATTTTTTGGTAAGAGGCCACTCACTTCCCTCGTTTGTCACATTTACACGCAGCACCAACTCACTATGGGGAGCATACTTGGCAATTTTGTCAATCTCGTCTTTCGAGTCAAATGCCATAACCTTAATTTTATGTTTATGCATCTCTTTCAGAAACTCGGCATTTTTTATGGAGTTAAAGCACATGATCTGCTCAGGTTTTACGTTAAGTTTCTGCACAGTCTTAAGTTCCTGAAGGGATGATATCTCAAACGAACAGCCCTCTTTCGCCAGTTCGGCCAAGATAACAGGGTTGTCGTTAGCTTTCATGGCATAAAAAATCTCGACATTGTCGATACTCGACTTTATGTCGCGATAATTCTGGCGGAGCTGTTCAAGGTCTACCAAAAGAAACGGCGTCTTATACGTTTTACTTAAACGAATCACGTCTTGTGTTAACTGCATAGTTTGTTTAAACGATTAATGAGTAGTATATATCTGATTAAATAGGATTTATTAAACCTATAGTAATAGAAGAATTATAGCAGAGATATGTAGGGTTGTCAAAATAATAATAGCATGTTTAGCCTTATACATATAGGATACATACAATTCGTGCTCAATATATAATTGTAACTATATACGCATATTATACATACCATTTTAAGCCTATAGCTATTTCACTATTTTTTTGATATAATCAAGTTCCCGATTCGCGATCAGCCGGATTTGCTCTGTCTGAAAAGCGATCGAGTAACTTGAAAATCTGCGGTTATTTCGGAGAGGCATATAGACGATGATCCTTATCATCAATTGTATGTCTCTCCGAAGACAACTCCCGCAAGGGAGTCCTCGCATGAGTAATCATGCATCCACCCACTGGGACGGACCTCTCGCTGTCACCAGACAATGTAACAAGGAGGGTAACAATGCAAATCACATTTGACCCGCCGGTCTCCGGCATTCTAGGGAATGGCCTTATGGCCTTTCTCTTCATGATTCTTTCCGGCATGGGAGACTACTTCGCATTTCGGTACGCCGATACCTGGGTCGCTCACAGAGTGATTCATCCTGTCGATGGCGGAATGGCTGTCTTCTTTTTTATGCTGGGCGGAGTCTTTTACCTACTGGCACTCGTGTTCCTGGACAGGATCATCCCCATACCCACGTATGGGAAAATCCTGCTCTGGTTCTGCGTAGTGACGGTAGCTGATACCGTGTATGGCGGCGTCTTTGTGAAGATGTCTTTCCCCATGCAGGTGTTCGCCATCGCGATCGCCTTGCAGGGAGCTCTCTTTGCATTTTTGTCGTCGCAGTACTCGGGGACGTCGTCTTGAACCGCAGAAACAACTCGCTATTCGGGAGCGCGTAGCAATACGCGCTCCCGACATTCACACTTCTTCTTGACTTTCCAAAACAGATCTGCTAATTTTTCACTATGGCAAAAAAAGTACTGATTGTAGACGACGACCTTTACATCCGTGAACTGTACGAAGAAGTTCTCAAAGATGCAGGTTTTGATGTAAATACCGCTTCTGATGGTCAGGAAGGGATCGACAAAATGAAGGATGGAGGCTATGATCTCATTCTCCTCGATGTCATGATGCCTAAGGTAGACGGACTGGGTGTACTCAAGCAGATGGGGGAAATGCAGCCAAAAGCTCCCAACGGTAAAGTTATTCTTCTCACCAACCTCTCTCACGACCCTGTTATTCAGCAGGCTCTCGATACAGGTGCGGCAAGTTTCATGATCAAAGCCGACCTTACTCCCGATCAGCTGATCGACAAGGTAAACAGCTTCCTTAAGTAATCACTATAATATACTATAT
>JBDKFK010000015.1:0-31645 GCA_039798745.1 Candidatus Parcubacteria bacterium | reverse complement strand
GTAGTCTTCTACACCGAGGAATTCATAGCGTCCTATCGGGCGTCGGTGCCCATTGGCGTTGGTGCCGCGGGCTACTTGCACTTTCCACAGATCGCCGCCGAGGACATTTAGCATGCCTCGCGCGCCTGTGGCGCGATCGTCGCTCGGATAGGCGTTTGCCACAACGAGCATCAGCTCAATTACTCCCATGCGGTGGAGCGTAACTAGCTCCAACAACGCGTTTTCATCATCAAAGTCAATGAAGAAATCGCACATGAGAATAAATTTGCGCCTCTTAGCGACTGACGGCAGTTTTTTGACTGCCGAAAGTCGATCCCGAAGCTGCTGGCGCAAGAACGTCTCCAGACCTGAGAGGTCAGAAACGTTCGGGAACAGTCGTACGGAATGGTCCGTTCGATCTGCCATACGTACCTCCTTTCACAGCTAAAAATTAAGGTTCGCGAGAGGGGCCTAAAAGTAGGCGTGGGATGAGCCTATAGTATACTATATTTGTCCTTTATATTCAACCTCCGAGGTTGGATTACTTGATACAATGGGATATCTATGCATAAGAATATTAGGATTCTCACATGGTTTAATTTTTTTACAGATTTCAGGCTATATGCGCCTATTGCAATTATTTATTTTACGCAGGTAACCGGTTCGTTCGCGCTGGGCATGAGTATTTTTTCTGTCGTAATGGTTTCTTCAGCATTGTTTGAGATACCAACTGGCGTCTTTTCTGATCGCATTGGGCGAAGAAAAACAGTGGTTCTTGGAGCTGCAGCAGCTGTACTTTACTCCATATTTTATGCTGTCGCAGATTCATATTGGTTGCTCTTTGTTGGAGCCTTGTTTGAAGGGTTGTCCCGATCTTTTTATAGCGGCAATAATGACGCTTTGCTGCACGATACTCTTTCACAAACTGGTGAAGAACATGCATATGACGAATTTTTAGGAAGAACCAGCTCCATGTTTCAGGTTGCGTTAGCAAGCTCGGCCATAGTTGGAGGAGTGCTTGCTACATGGTCGTTTACACTCATTATGTGGCTATCTGTGATCCCTCAGGTTATATGTTTGGTTCTTGCCTTAGCGCTTGCTGAACCAAAAAAGCAGGCGGCTGAAAGCGGAAATATATATGTTCATTTGAGGGATGCTTATAAGAATTTTTTTAGCAATAAAAAGCTAAGGCTTCTCAGTATTTCTTCCATTCTGGGATTTGGATTTGGTGAAGCAGGATATCAGTTTCAGGCAGCTTTTTATAGTACTCTATGGCCTGTGTGGGCTATAGGGATAGCCAAAACTCTGTCTAATGTAGGCGCTTCTGTTAGTTTTTGGATAAGCGGCAGAGTAATAAAAAAGTTTGGGGGTCTCAAAATTCTTCTTGTGGACAATATATATAACAGAATAATAAATTCGGTTGCTACGGCATTCCCGACCGTATTTTCACCGCTTCTTATGGCCAGTACTTCAGTATTTTTTGGTATAACTACCGTAACAAAAAGTACCTTATTACAAAAAGAGTTTACAAATGAGCAACGGGCGACGATGGGGTCTCTTAACTCATTTGCCGGAAGTATATTTTTTGGACTGGTTGCTTTTATGTTAGGATTTGTTGCTGATAAGCTTACACCGGCGCGGGCAATATTGCTGTTACAAGCATTTCAACTTGTAAATATAGGTATTTACTGGAAGTTATTCAAGCATCATAATAATAGTTAGTCTATACTATATACAATACTAATTTTTTTAAAAATATATGAGCGGCGAACTAATTTCTCCAATCGAAGCACAGATGGACGACTTTCACAAAAGGACTGTTGATGTATTAACATGGTTGACCAACACATATGAAGACGAAGAGATGGGACCGTTACTAGACAATACGGTAGTTCCTCTCGAACCCGGAGCGTTAATGCAGACCTACGCCATGATGGAGGGCGACGCGGACGACGAAGAAGCAACCTCAAAAACGGCTACATGGGAAGCAGATGACGACCGACATTTTCAAGACTTAACCGCGGTTGAACAAGGGCTACTCGTGGGTACAGCATGTAGAATGTTGGGTACCTCGGTAGAAAACATGAAGCAGCATGAAGTTGATGCTGCCACAGTAAATGTAGTCAATCCTGACGCCATGGAAGATGGCGCAGACGAAAAATATCCAACAGATCCAGCAACAGCAATTACAGAAGAACACTATTACCAGACAGGCAAAGAGGGCACCTATATGTCCAAATACGTATATGCCGATGGGGCAGTGGTATGGGGTATCGCCAGATCGACTGTTAGTGTATAGCTCCGGGGTTTCTCTGAGTAGTCACAGGTGGCGATTTAGCCGACTCTTGTGATTTGGCTTCCTGTTGCTTCCTGGCAGGACATCCCAGAGCGTGATATTTGCCGGTTGTGCCGCAGGTACATAGCGAATCATCATCTTCATGTTGATTCTGGGCTTTCACCATCTCGTCAGCGGTCGCGATTGTACTATCGGTACCAAACCCTGCAAATCCAAGTGCGCGTCCTACTGCCGATGTTTCGGCAACTTCGTAGGGTGACATTCTTTCGATCATCTTCATCGGGTTTGCGGCAGAGATTCCGGTAAATGTTCCTTTTTCAGTAACGACAGTAGCTTTAATTACCACCTGCTCCATAACCGGCAATAGTTCGGTGACGATAGACATTTTCTTCCTAGACGCCTTATGGGCCAACTCCAGTCTGCCCGCTACAGTCATATAATCTTTACCATGAATCTTTACGATATTTTCGTTTTTTTGTGCCATATAGAAAGTACTACTAATAATACTTTCAATATATAGGGTATTTATGAAGGTGTGACAAGAAGGAGGTAAGAAACCTGTAAGGCCCAAGCGCGCAGGAATCTTATTTATTCTGCGCGATAAATGTATCCAGCTGCTGCTTAAGACTATCGTATGGCAAAGCTCCTTCGATAGCCAGAGACTTGCCTGTCTTCATGTCGTAGATAACTCCTGTGGGAGTAGCCTGTACGCCGGCCTGTGAGCCTTCAGCAGACTGATCCTTTACTTTCTTTTCATATTTATTACTATCAAGACACTCTTTGAACGCGCCTTCGTTTACGCCTGCCTCAGCAGCTACGCCTCCGAGTCCTGCAAGTTCCAGCTCAGGCATTTTTTCAAAGACGATGTCTGTATATTTCCAGAACGCGTCGTTCCCACCGAGTTCGGCGACACACTCAGATCCTTCGGCACTCTTCTGAGCTTTTGGATGGAACGGCAGCGGATACTGACGGAATACCCAGGCAAGATTAGCCTTATATGCTTCTGTAAGTTTAACGAGGTCGGGATGATTACGTTTACAGAACGGGCACTCATAATCGGAGTACTCGACCCATACGTAACGGGCGTCCTTACTACCCTTCCAATGATCTGCTGATGTAGGTTTCTTTATTTTTATTTCTTTGGGAGCCTGTTGTTGAGCATCTCCTGCCGCACTTGGATTGGCTGCGACGGTATCAAGTTTTTGTTGCAGACTCAGGACCTTAAACAAAAGATATCCTGCAAAAAACGATATAGCCATAAGGAGAATTACGAGAAGATAGGGAGGTTTATTTGAGTATCCATATGAAGCTCGAGCAGGTTCTTCGATTTCGAGTTCATCCTCTTCTACCAGTTCTTCTGTTTCATATGTTTCGTCTGGAGATTTTCGTGCGGGAGCTTTTTTATGAGCGGGTTTTTTGGTTTTTGAATTTGGCATACGTAAAAATATAGCGTACCTATAGATTTTTGTCAACCAGTACAGCCTTATTTTTGTTTTTATTTACCCATATATCAAATTCATAAAACGATATATCTTTCACATAATGGGCCTGTATATACCGAGTAATGTTAGTCTCAACTCTGGAAGACAGAGGAGCGTCGGTTAGTATGAAATCCGTGTCATGTTCGCTCAGTTGTCGCAATACCTCGTACTCCACATAGGGTGATAGCGCCGACGATGGCAGCAGATCGTACTGCGTAGGATTTTTGGCTCCTGTTACAACATAAAACATGGGCGCGTATTCATAAACGAGCATATAAAACTTTTTCTGCTTTGCCTGCGCAAAATATGAGTCCAGTTTACCTATGACATCGGCGTACTTATGATCTACATAAATTCTTACTGATGGGGTGTCTATAAATGTTGTTTGCCGTATAAGGGGAGTCTCCCACCGATAGTAACCGCGGAAAAGCGCTGTATACATACCACCAGTTATGAATAAGACTGCGGCACATGCGGCAAGGATTTTTATATATTTGTACTTTACTAAAAAGAGCAACGCAAGAGGCAGTCCTGAGATTGCCAGGAGCGGACAGACATGAATAAAGTCGGTAGTTGGACGTATGCCAAGAATGTAAAAAAGAAGCGGAAAACTTAGGAGATATATCTCGGACAGACGAAGAATACGTTTGGAGAAAAGGATATACCCTGTTACCAGCGTTATGAGTGCGGGAGAAAGAAAAAATGCTGTTTTTACAAAAGCGGCCATACCTGATCCGTAGATAAAAGGTGTTCTTAGCATCCCTTCATGAATTATCTTGAGGTAGGTGTAGTAATACATATCTGAGAGAAACGGTATAAGTGATCCGGTGAGGTGTAAATAGAGGAGGTATAACACAGAAGAGACTGCAAGTCCTGCGGCTGTCGCGATACTTACAACTCTTCGTTTCTCATTGGTAGCTATGAACAACCCATTGACCACAAGCAGACCGAGGCCGAAGTTGTGTTTGAAGAAGAAGGTGGCAAAGATCATGCTGCCTGCCAACAGAAGGGGTGCTATTTTTCCGGTCTCCCTGTATATCATAACTGACAATATGTACAGAAGGCTTGTGAGAATAACAAAATTAACCGGCCAGGGAAAGTTAATGTGAGTAGGAGCCCAGGCAAGATACATCATAACGGCAAGTAACGCCGGTATCCACTGCGCGGTATATTTTTTTACAACAGCGTATAACACAACTGCTGTAGTTATAGCAGTAAGCAACAGTAAAATTCTTCCTGATAGTATGCTTACTCCCCCTATCTTAAAAGCGAGCGCGGTAATATATAGCGTGCCGGGAGTATAAATGAAGTGAAAATCACGATAAGGTATATCACCCTGAACTATTCGCTGCGCGAGATGTAAAATATGTCCTTCGTCGTAGTAATTAAATCCTCTGTTAAAAAAATATGCCATCACCAGAAGAGCGGCGAGCGCAACAAGTGATATTTCCTGCAGGTGTTGTCGTGAGAATTTCATATATGCCTTTATCTTACCACCAGGCCGTTGGGAACTGAAGCACTCACTTCGATAAGCAATGGTTTTCCTTCTTCGTCAGCAGACATAAGCATACCATTGGAAAACAGACCCATCATTTTGCGTGGTTCCAGGTTGGCTACAAAACAGAATTTTTTGCCGATAAATGCCTCGGGATGGTGGTACTGTGCCATGCCGGTAAGTATAGTAACTTCTCCGTAGTCAGCGCCAAGATCAACCGTAAGGTTGAGAAGCTTTTCCGACTTCTCTACCGGAACCGCGTTTTTCACCTCTCCAACTCTGATATCAAGTTTCGCGAAGTCGTCGTACGTTATATTTGTTTTTTTCATTATGACTATTATAACGCACGTTTAAAACACTGGCATGCGAATACCGTCATCGTTCTTGTGACGGGAGAGTGCTAGTTTCAGTTTAAACGGCATATCCACCGTGCTTATGGCGGTTGTTTTGCCATTCTCAACAAATTCGGGATCTATGAAACGGAATTTTTTCTGCACTATTTCTTCTGTCTTTGGAAGATTGTCCAGCGAACGTTTTCTTAACAGTTCAAAAAGGTGTGTAATACGTTTGTCTTTGGTCATCGTAAGTTTTTCCATCATGTACTCATCATCCTTCATGAAGTCGTCAAACTGGATTATTTTTTTGTCTAGAGCTATCTTTAACAGTTCGGCAAAGATGGTATATCGAACTACAGCTTCATAGCCGCCCCAGTGATTCATCTGACAGTCGAGGTATAGTTCCCCAAACTCCTTTGCGGACTCGCGATCCTTGAACATGATTCTTCCCTCATGAGCGATTGTTTTGGTGGCAAGATATTGAGCGCGTTTCAGCGGGAACTCACGAAACGCGTAGTCAACACGGTCGGCGCAGGGCCGCGGCATGTCCTGTTCAAGCAACGTAAATTTGCTATAGTCGGCGATCTGTTGGGGTGAGTATCCATACTTTTTCAGAATACCGCTTATTTCTTTTCCCTTCAGTATTTTTTCGTGTTGTTTATCCTGAAAGTCCTCGGTAGTCGCGCTGTTTACAACCCAGTCGACTACATGTGAGAAAGCGGTATGTGAAACGTCGTGAAGAAGTCCTGAAACTTGTTCCTCCTCTGAGGCGTTAAGATTGCGCAGCAGGAGCATTACGCCAACACTGTGGACATATCGGTCAAAGCCCGGAATATGGTAGTACTCGTCGGGAATTCCAAACTGGGTTATTTTTTTGAGACGCTGCATAGACTCAGACTCCATAAGGTCTATTATTACCGGAGAGGTAATCTCATGTGTTCCGTAGATTTCGTCAGTGATTGTTTTACTTGGCATACACTCTATACATATTACTTCCTATTTTCTCAGTTTTAAAGATGGAGAGAGTTCCTATGGTTCCTGTATTGGTTACATGCGGTCCACCGCAGAACTCTTTTGAGTAGGCAGTTTCGGGTTTATCATCGTCGCCCCCTATATAATATACTTTTACCATATCTGGATATTTTTCTTTAAAGAATGAGCGTGCTCCTATTTTTTCGGCGTCACTTTTGGGCATTATTTTGAATCGCATCGGCAACTTGTCGTTAATCTTCTGATTAATTATCTCTTCCACTTTTTTCATCTCTTCGGGTGAAGGCTTGTGACTGGCAGAAAAATCAAAGCGCAGACGTTCGCCGGTTATGTTTGACCCTTCCTGCTTTACATCGGCACCCAAGACATCAAACAACGCCTGGTGAAGAAGATGGGTAGCAGTATGATACTTGAGTACCTGCTCGCTGTTGTCCGCGAGTCCGCCTTTGAACATCCCTGCAGACGAAGTACGTGATAGGTTTTTGTGTTTTTCAAACTCAGCGTAAAACTGAGCTTTATCTATATATAGTCCTTTTTTGACAACCAACTCCTCAATAATTTCCAGTGGGAACCCATATGACTGATATAAATCAAACGCGTCCTTGCCGCTTACAGCGGATAGTTTATTCAGTGCATGAATACCTTTTTCAATGGTCTTGGCAAATTTTGATACTTCGTCCTTTATAACATCCGATATTGTTTTGTTATTACCTTCAACAAAGTGTGTGGGATATGTTTCCATTACTGCATGGCAGATATCTGGTGCGGCTGCTCCTTTGTAGTCGACCCCAAGGTCACGTAGCTGTATTGCAGCCCTTCTGAGTAATCTTCGCAGTACATAGCCCTGCTCTTTATTGGATGGCCGGACACCTTCTTTTATAAGGAAGGTCGCAGCTCTTAGATGATCTGCAATTATACGCATGGGAATCTGAGTCGTTGCGTCATACTTTTTGCCGGAGTTATGTTCTATGCTATGCATTACTTTGTTGAAAACATCTGTTTTGAATATATCTGGATCGTCATTGGTCGCGGCAAGTATGCGTTCCAGTCCACCTCCGAAGTCAACATTTTTTTTCGGAAGTTCTTCAAATGTTGTCTCATTTGTTTTTTTGTACTGCATGAAAACAGAGTTGCCTATCTCAAGGAATCGTCCACAGTCGCAGTTGGGATGACAAGGCTCATCTTTGAATACTGACTGTTCATGTAGCTTAAGATTCTCGCCGAAGTCATAAAAGACTTCACTATCAGGACCGCCGGGTTCACCGACCGGCATTTGTGCCGGCAATCCACCCCGTGACCACCAGTTTTTGGAAGCAGGGTAAGCATATATGCGTTTGGGTTTGTTTACGTCAATACCTGCTTTGGTAAATATGTCAGTCCAGATCTGTTGTGATTCGGTATCCGGCGAACTAAGAGCCTTAAACTTTTTGTCTCCTTCAAACACGGTTACAAATAATTTGTGAGGATCAAGACCGAGTCCGATTTTGGTGTTTGTAAGGAACATATAAAAATTCTCCAGTTGATCTTTCTTAAAGTAGGCACCCAGTGACCAGTTGCCCATCATCTCAAAAAAAGTTGTATGACGGTTGTCGCCAACTTCTTCTATATCCTGAGTCCGTATTGAGGGCTGGATATCAAATAGTTTGTCGCCCAGAGGATGTTCTTCGCCTAATAAATAGGACACAAGTTGTTGCATTCCGGAGCTTGTAAACAATGTAGTTGAGTCGCCGCTCGTTAAAGCCAAGGGCGCGCCAGGAATTTCTTTATGGCCGCGATCTTCCCAGAATTTTTTGTATTTATTTCGTAGTTCAGTATGAGTAAGTCCCATGGCTAGAATTATATCAGAATATGAGACCAAGAGCCCCGATGATAAGCAATCCGGCCGATACCGCAGCTATAACATCTTCGGTCGCGCCCGTTTTGGGCAGGGCAGATATGGTTGGCGATAGGTCGTTTGTTGTTATGGCAGGTGTATCTGTCAGGGTTTCTGTATTTGTTGATTGACTCGATACCGTTGTCGGTGAGGGTGTACGGGTCGCGGTAGGCTGTGTGGTATTGGTGTTTGATGAGGTTTGAGTTGGCGGAATCGCTGTTGCCTGTGGTTGTGGTGTATTGGTCGGCGGTGCCGATGTTGGCTGGGCTGTTGGAACCGGATTGTTTGCGCAAATATTGCCCTGGTAGTTTGGATCAAGATGGCCAATCTTATCTATAAGATGAGTGTTGGGAATAAGAGCTGTCACATCAGTGCCGCACGGATTATCGTGATGAGGCGCTGCCCGTGTTCCTTTCTCAAAGACCTGATTATTGTATATATAAAGGCATCGAGAGTCCGACGCAACCTGAGCAGTTGTAAAACACGTCTGAGCCCGCGTAAAAATGCGTATCGTGTAGTATACGCCGCCCGACAGAAAAAGAAGGATAAATACGAGTCCCGTTATCATCATAACTGACTGTCTTTTACTGAGATTTTGGGACTTAATATCCTTATACAGTTTTTCAAATTGTTTGAAAAGTGTTCCAATATTGAACGATTTTTTCATGGGTTACTTGACCAGAAATCCTATTAACAGTATCGCGGTTACGGCAACGCCGAATATACACAACGATATAAATACGAGTCTTTTCATTTTGATTGTATTTCAAATTCTTCAGAATGTATCTGTCTTCTGGGAACATGTAACTGTGATAATTGATTCTTGAGGGTATACATCATCGGCGGAGGACCGCAGATAAAGAGTTCTTTGTTCTGTAACTGTCCCGACATCTGTGCGATACTCTGCGCTGTGGCGTGTCCATATTTCACTGTCTCAAATAAAAACACTCTGAAGTTTGGATTTTGCCCCGAGATCTGCAACAGTTCATTGAAATATACCGCATCTGACTGGTCATGTACAACATAAATAAGATCTATCCGGTAATCAAGCCGATAAAATGTCCGCGCCATGCTTAGGAACGGAGTAATACCTATACCACCAGCGATCCATACTTGATCTCTGTCTTTATAGTCTTCATAAATAAATCTTCCGTAAGCTCCTTCAATATACACAGTCATACTGCTCCTCGCTTTTTGTAATATATTTGTCCAGTCACCCAACGATTTGATAGTAAGCTTAAGTTCACGCTGAGTAGGCGCGGAACTTATTGAAAACGGATGAGGTTCACTCGGCATTGCTCTATCATGGAACTCTATGAAACAAAACTGACCCGGGCGGAAGCTCATTGAGTGGCTCGCGGGAATCATCTCGAGCTCTATTATATCGCGACTCACGAGCCGAACCGCGCTTACAAAATATTTATATTTTTTTACCAGAAAACGGCCGAGAAGTGTGCGATATATATACCCTATCAACGCGATTACTGAGACAGCGAGCATATAGTATCGTAACGGTTTGTCATAGGCCACATCTGCAGGTATGAGGTACGCGTGCAGCCCCGCGCTAAAAAAGGCAACACCCATAAACTGATGCGTTAGCCGCCATATCTGATAAGGAAGTTTAATGAAGAGAGTAAGAATGATAAGTAGAATAAGTCCTAATAAAGAAATAATTCCAAAATTAAGCGCCCAGTCGGAGCCGGGGATCAAGAGCAACGCGGCGCTTTTTACCGAAACCTGCGCGTATGAAGCGGCTATGAAAAGAGGATGACAGAGCAGAAGTACAAGAGCAAATGAGCCTACTAAATGATGAACTATATATACTTTATTCATACCTCCAAAAAAATCTTCAAAGTATTTTGTACGGATGCTCATGATAAGCGATAAAGCAAAAAGCATCATACCAGAGATACCAAGGATATCCGCAATGCTTGTAAGACCCACCGAAAACGTTCTGAAGCGCAGGACCAGTGGCAGAATCATACCCCAGCGAACAACAGGTATGAGGGTTAATATAACAATCGCGGTCCATCCAATATTTTCTTTGCGCCAGAGGTTTTTGAGAGTATCCATAAGAATTAAAGATTATTTATGTATCCACGTCTCCATGTTTCAAAATCTGATATCGTAGGCAACCCGTCGTTGTCAAAATCAGCGTTCACTGTATTGACGGTATGGGTAAACTCTTTTCGAAACATTTCGTAATCGGTAACATCAATAATACCATCACAGTTGGCATCTCCCAGGTGATGTTTCGCACATGTTGTGGACGATGTTATGGCAGGAGTCGAGGTAGGCGAGTTTTGAATGGGCGTAGGGGAGGGAGGTTGAGGGGTATTTGTTGCGACAGGCTGATTTGTACAGATATTTCCTACATAATTAGGGTCTAAATACTTAAGCGGCGACTGAGTATGAAACGAAAGAATTATATTGGTTACGTCTGTTCCACAGGGGTTGCTGTGATGGGGTTTACTCCGACTGCCTTTATTATATACTTTGCCGTTTAGTATATAGAGACAGCGGGAATCACTTTGTACCTGAGCTGTAGTAAAACACGTTTGGGAGTAGGTGAAATACCGCATAGTAAGATATGAGCCGTATATGACGGATATGCCAATTACGAATAAGTATCCAAACGTCAATAGGAGCCGGTATATTGGATGTTTATTTTTGTGCTCAGTTTTCATAGAGCGATCTGATATGTATTATGTAATATTGTATACGCTATAATATTAGCTTATATTTGACTCATTATGTAGTATATGAAATATACCGTTATAAAGACTACCGACACTGCTGCGCTTAGACCGTTTCTGAATACACTCGTGATTCCAAAAGCGGCTTCTCACAAAGGTCAGAACGGAAGAGCCCTTATAATCGGCGGCTCACGGCTTTTTCACGCCGCTTCTCTCTGGGCGGCAGAAACGGTTTCTCATTTTGTAGATATTACTCACTATTCCTCTACTGTCGAAAATAATGCAGTATTCCTGGCCCTTAAGAAACAATTCCGTAACGGAATAATTGTCGAGCATAAAGATATTCCCTGGTATATAAACGAAGATGACGCCATTCTCATAGGCCCGGGTATGGTGCGTGGAGAGTTTGATAAAAGTCATGTGTCCGAAAATCAGACATTTGCCGATATTCTTAACCTTAGTGATGAAGCCTTATTCAGCCGTGCGATAACTAACTATCTTTTGACCAATTTTCCCGCGAAGAAATTTGTTCTTGATGCCGGAGCATTGCAGATGATGGATCCTGCGTGGTTACTCCTTATGAAAGAAAAACCTATCATAACGCCTCATCAGCTGGAGTTTGAGAAACTTTTTAGTACAGAGATTGTCTCGCTAAGCGTAGACGAAAAAGTTAAGCTGGTGCAGGAGACTGCATCTAAGTATAACTGTGTTATATTACTGAAAGCAGTTGTCGATATAATCTCTGACGGAACCAACACATATGTTATTGAAGGAGGTAACCAGGGGCTTACCAAGGGCGGTACCGGCGATACATTGGCCGGACTTGTACTTTCTTTCTTTGCCAAAACTGACGCGCTTACTTCGGCCGTTATGGCATCATATGTGCTGAAGAAAGCATCCGATGATTTGTCACAAACACACGGATACTGGTATAACGTTGAAAACCTGATTGAAAAAATACCTACCATTTTGAAAAATATCCTCTATAATTAAATCTATGAAGAAGGAAACGCTTATTGCCGTAATACTCGGAATCATGTTTGGTGTGGTGGTGGCCTTTTTCATGATCTTCAAAACAAAAGACCAGCAAACACAGAAAGTAAAACCGCTTACCACCTCAACTATGCAGGTCACACCCACTGTGCCGGTAAAAAATACAGAGTATCAACCGTTGGCTATATCCGAACCTGAAGCAGGAATAATTACCGACAAAAATTCTATAACCATAAAAGGTTCGACAGGTAAAGATGCCTTAATCGTAATACAGTCACCGCTGAAGAGTGTAACCTTTAAGAATGATAAAGAAGATTTTAGTGCGGTATTCCCCCTGGCATTCGGAGAGAACGTTATTCTCGTAACTGCCTATCCTAAAGATACGCAGGGCGTGCCACAGGAAAAAGAATTAAAAATTTACTACCTCGACGAACAATGAAAAAGAATCTGATTTTAGCAATTGCACTCATGAGTGTGGTCTCGACCGCAGGCACTGTTGCTGTGGCTCAGACCAAAACTCTCACTCCCACCGTCGCGACATCACCTACCGTACCTGCAACTACCAAGACTGCTTCTCCCTCTGCAGGTGTAATGGAAAAAGAAGCCGAAACTATAAAAGAAAAAGTTGAGAATACAGTGGCTAAGATGAGACAAAAAGACAGAAAAGCAGTGGCAGGAGTAATAATTACGGTAAAAACAGCGAGCCTCACACTAAAGACAAGTGATGATGTTGATTATGAGGTCAAACGTGACGAGACACTCACCAAAGTATATCTGGTAGGTACCAATAAAAAAGAAATCAAGTACGCAGATCTCAAAAAAGGATCATTTGTTATTGTCACCGGACCACTCCTAGACAAATCAATAGACGCGAATACTATTTATCAGGATGAACAGTTTGTAGTGAAATCAGGCAAAATTACCGAAGTTAACAAGGATGATTATTACATCAAGATAATCACACCGACTAAAGATACATATACGCTGGATATAGAGAATAAAACACTCATGTCCATGATGGATATAAAGTCGCTGGAGACAGCAAAGGTTGGTTTTTCAAAGTTGAAAGAAGGGGATATAGTTGATTTTGTTGCGAAAAAAACAGGTACGGAACAGGAAGTTAACAGATTTTCAGCCGAAAAGCTTTTAATCATTCCTCAGGAATACTTTCTCAAGTAAGTAAACGAATCCTATTTTTTTGCGCTCCATCAGATATACTATATCTTCCTGATTAAAAGTTGCAGATTACGTATCGCATTTTATTTACTTACTATGTTCAAATTCATAACCAAGTATTTTGATTACAACGAAAAAGAGATAGGCCGTCTCAAAAAACGTATTCAGGAAATAAATGATCTTGAGGACAAGGCACGCGCGCTCAAAAATGAGGATTTTAAACATGAAACACACACATTAAAAACAGCAATTGAGGCAGGTGAAAAAACTACAGATGATGTATTGCCCTGGGCGTTCGCACTGGCACGCGAAGCTACACGACGCGTACTCGGACAGAGACACTACGACGTACAGCTCATTGCTGCTCTAGCTCTACATGAAAAAAAAGTAGTAGAACAGAAAACAGGAGAAGGAAAAACACAGACCGCGATAGCCGCATTATATCTTAACGCTCTCACCGGTAAAGGCGTACACCTGGTAACCGTAAACGATTACCTAGCACGTATAGGTACAGGATGGATGGGACCTGTCTTTCATTTCTTAGGACTTTCAACCTCTGCCATAATCTCAGATAAATCATATATTTTTGATCCCGATTTTACAGACAGCGAGGTAATAGACTGGAGAATGTCACATCTTAGGACAATATCAAGAAAAGAAGCATATCTGGCCGATGTAACCTATGGTATTAATAGTGAGTTTGGATTTGATTATCTTCGCGACAATATGGCCTCCAACGTAGCGGACCTGCGTCAGAGAGGGTTTTATTATGCCATTATCGATGAAGCCGATTCAGTACTTATTGACGAAGCAAGAACCCCTCATATAATATCCGCGCCGTTTGAACAGGATACATCAAAATACTATAAATACGCGCAGATGGTGAAACAGCTGAGACCCGAGATTGATTTTATTATCGATGAAAAACTTCGCACAGCGAACCTTACAGAAGAAGGGATTAAACATATCGAGTCAATGCTTGGCGTTGCCAATGTATACGAAAAAGACTTTGACACATTATTTCATATAGAAGCGGCACTCAAAGCAGAAGCGCTTTTCAAGAATGATAAAGAATACATAGTAAAAGACGGTGAAGTAATAATTGTCGATGAGTTTACCGGACGTCTCTTGCAGGGACGACGTTTTTCTGAGGGTCTCCATCAGGCAATAGAGGCAAAAGAAAATGTCGCCATTCAGAAAGAATCCAAAACACTGGCCACTGTTTCTCTGCAGAATTATTTTCGCATGTATGAAAAGCTTGCGGGTATGACCGGTACCGCTTCTACCGAAGCCGAAGAATTCAACAAGATTTATAAAGTAGATGTAGTAACTATACCCACTCATAGGCCTATGGTCCGTAAAGACGAGGCGGATATGATCTATAAAACTGAGAAAGCAAAGTTTAATGCGGTGGTTGAAGAAATTGCTGAAAACTATAAAAAAGGACGACCTGTACTTGTGGGCACAACCTCAATAGAGAAAAACGAGTATCTTTCGCGACTTTTGCGTAATAAGAACATTCCCCACGAACTTCTGAACGCGAAAAATCATGAAAGAGAAGCCAAGATTATCGCGATGGCAGGCGAAAAGGGCGCGGTAACAGTGGCCACTAATATGGCAGGCCGAGGCGTTGATATTATTCTGGGAGGAGCGCAGCCAAGTCTGTTTGAACAAAAAGATGCCTCACCAGACGATCCTGCATATAAAAAAGAAATGGAACAATGGCAGAAGAACCACGACGAAGTCGTATCTTTGGGCGGACTATATGTAATAGGTACCGAACGGCACGAATCACGTCGTATAGACAATCAGCTGCGCGGACGTTCAGGACGTCAGGGAGATCCGGGCGAAACACGTTTCTTTGTATCGCTGGAAGACGATCTTATGCGCATTTTCGGCGGAGAGCAGATCTCCAAAATGATGACCTTCCTCAACTTTCCCGAGGATCAGCCGCTCAGCCATCCTATGGTTTCACGGGCTATAGAGCAGGCGCAGGTGAAAGTAGAAGGATTTAATTTTGATATCAGAAAACATCTTGTCGATTTCGATGACGTTCTCAACAAGCAGCGAGAGATCGTCTACTCACTACGGCGTAAGATCGTCGAGGTACACTCAGCCAATCCACAGGAGTTCCGTGAAACGGTACTGGGAGTATTCAATGAGGAGATCAACGGCATAATGCAGTCATATCTATCTCTTGATACAAGCTACACCGACGAAGAGCTGGAACCACTAAGAAAAGAGATTGAGCTTATGTACCCTGAGAATGCTGCGGGAATAGCAGACTATATGAAGAAGCGCGACTTCCAGGCACTTCAGGCCCATCTTATGACCATAACCGAGAACACCTTTATGGAACGTGAGAAACAGGTGGGACAGGAAATCTGGTTTGACCTTGTGAGAACGGTATTTATATCAACAATCGATCAGTACTGGACAGAGCATCTTACCGCCATTGAGGATCTTCGTGAAGGTATTAACCTGAGAGGATATGCTCAGCTAGATCCACTGGTAGAGTACAAGAACGATGCATACTCTATGTTTGAAAAACTTATCGCAAGTATTAATTTCGACGTCACGCGCCGTCTCTTTAGGATTGAGATAAAGATGTCTGACGAAACTATAGACGAGATCAAAAAAGAGCTGCCCAAACCTGAACCGAAGAAAATGGAGTTTAGAGCTGCCGCGTCGGTTGATCCGTTTACCGTACAGCAACAGCAGCAGACAGTTGTTCCCCCTGTGGAACCGGCAGTTGTAGAGCGTGAACGCCCCACTGGTGGAGATCCAGGAGACGCCAAAATCACCGTGCGTCATGTGGGCGGCGGCGAAGAGACAGCTCAGCCAGCACAACCTCAGGATATCGGAGGCTTCCGTATCATTCCTCCCGGTTCAACATCACAAAAGCTGGGTCGCAATGATCCCTGCTGGTGTGGAAGCGGTAAGAAGTATAAGAAATGTCATTGGCCGAACTGATGTATTAGCCCTGTCCCAGGAGTTTGAAGAGCGACTGAGAGATAACGAAGTAAATAACGAGGCTGACAATATCGGTTATCACAGTGGCAAACGGGCCGCTGGCCATAGCAGGATCTACCTTAAAGCGCGTAAGTGCGTAGGGGAGAGACATTGCTATCGCTGTAGCCGCTAGGATAGTACCGGCCACTGATAAGCCAATCACATACATAAAGAACGAATCTCCCAGCATAAGGAATGCTATAAGCGAGGCCAGAGCTCCCAGAAAGAGCGCTATGCCCAGCCCTACCTTTAACTCGCGTTTTACATAGGAAACCATACTTAAGTTATGATCCAGTGCCATCGAGCGTACAAAAATAGTTTCGGTTTGCGTACCCGCGGCGTCAGCAAGATATACGATAGACGGAATAAAAGCTGCAAGTAATATATTGTGTTCCAGTACATACTCAAACTGTTTTACGATTGTCGCTGCCACGATTCCTCCCATAAGCCCGAGTACAAGCCAAGGCAAGCGTTTTTTAATATGCACCCACGCTGATGCGTTTATTATATTTACTGCCGGGTCACGAAATGTATGTACACCCGCGATACGCAGGAAATCTTCTGTGTGTTCGGCATGCAGAATTTCAAGTATTTTGTCCGAGGTCACAACACCTAGCAATTTGCTTTCTCTATCAAGAACCGGAATGGCCTTTATTCTATTATGAAGAGCTTTCATCGCGACATGCTCCTGATCAGTATGAGGGTGCACATACACGATCTCCTTGTTCATAACCTTTTCTACCTTCGTACTCTTTGGTGAACGGAACAGCTCTTTTACTGACATTACTCCAACAAGTTTCTGCTGGTCGTTGACTACATATATATAGTGAATCGTGTCATACTGAGCGCTATGTTTGAGAATAGTATTTTCGACTTCCGCGATGGTTTCGTTTATTAAAGCAATGGGGACATTGCTGGTCATATGCACCGCGGCTGTTTCCGGCTGGTGAGTTGATTTATTAGGTAGGTTATTTTGTTTAGTATTATCGTGTCCCATGTAATGGTAATATACTACCATAGTTACACGTAGATAATCAGTGTTTTATTCTATACAATAATTACTATGAAACTTACATTTATAGGTGCGGCAGGTACAGTAACCGGATCGGGATTTATTCTTACCAGTGACTCTGGCAGATCGATTCTTGTGGATCTTGGAATGTATCAGGGAACAAAAGAAGAAGAGAAGCTCAACTATGTTCCTCTGTCATTTGACCCCGGTACTCTTATCGGTGTTGTTCTTACTCACGCTCATCTGGATCACTGCGGCAGACTGCCGATACTTATGAGAGGCGGTTATCACGGCAGGTTGTATATGACCAGAGCAACAGCGAGTCTTACGCAGCTTACACTCAGTGATGCCGCGCATGTAATGACTCTCCATGAAGAAAATCCTCCTCTCTACAACATCCATGATGTAGAAAAACTTCTGGGAAGAGTTATGGCCGTTAATTATGATGAAGAGTTTACGATTGGCCCTTTTAGACTTACTATGAAAGATGCAGGCCATATACTTGGTTCAGCCAGTGTCGTAATAAGAGATACCAGCGCATATGGTGGAATTAAATCAATAGTGTTTAGCGGAGATCTCGGTAACAGTCCCGAAGATATTGTCAGACCTACAGAACCTGTGGGAGCCGTTGATGCGGTGGTAATGGAAAGTACCTATGGAGACAAGCTTCACCCCAAAGAAGATACTATGGCACTTATTCAACGCGAATTTAATTCTGTTGAAGAGAGTGGCGGCACACTCCTTATCCCGGCTTTTTCTCTCGACCGGACACAGGAACTACTCCACAAAATTGATCATCTGAAAAAAGAAGGCAGAATACGCAACGAAACACCTGTCTTTCTAGATAGCCCCATGGCTATCTCGGCAACAGAAATATATGAAAGTTACCGTGAGTTATATAGTAAAGAGCTGACAGAACATTCCAAAGTAGACGATCCATTCAACTTCCCCGCGCTTTCTATGGTGCAGGAATCAAGAGAAAGCCGGAAAATAAAAGAAGTTGAAGGAGCTAAGGTTATTATCGCAGGAAATGGAATGATGGCTGGAGGAAGAATACTTAAACATTCGGTAGAGTATCTACCGATACCTACCACGCGTCTTCTGATGGTTGGGTATCAGGGCGTTCAGACACTAGGCCGGCAAATAGCCGAAGGAGCCCGTGACGTTGTTATTGACGGACACCCTGTGCATATAAACGCTACAGTATCAGAATCTATTGGTATGAGTGCTCATGCTGATCAAGCAGGACTTTTGTCGTGGCTTGGTGATATAAAAGGCGTAAAAAAAGTATTTCTTGCCCATGGAGAAAACCCTGCACGCGAAGTGTTCAGTCAGAAAGTAAAGAAAGAACTTAATATACAGGACGTGTTCATACCATCTATACAGCAATCTTTTGATTTGTGATATGCTGATATACAGATAATGTTTGTAATAGTTCCTTATCGTAATCCATATGTCAGGTGAAGTGCCTCAACGTCTTGAAGAATACATTAATCGCGAAGCGCATGAACAGTATCCGGCAACAATGGTAGATGCTATGCATGAATATGCAGGCGCAGCTCTTGAACGCCCGGACCGAGGTGTAGTTGTTGAAGATTTCCGTGCCAGAGATGGAGCATATCTTTTTGCCCGACCCTTTAATCCCGAAAGACAGGGTGGCACCCCACACGGCCTTCATGTAGTACCAGTATATGGCGCAGATAAGGCAGACACCGGACATTTCGGACCAGATTTTTATGCGATTATCGATGACCCTCTTACATATAATCCCAATGGACTTACCTATTCAGAGTTTCTCGCAGAAAAATTGAAAGCAGATGCCGGACAGCGAAAGGTATATGACTCTCAGATGCAGACTATGAATATGATACGGGCATCTCAGGGAAAGCCGCCCCTGACTGAAGCGGAGTTTGATAAAGTGCTCTGTCCTACAGAAAATCCTTTTGGCAGAAAATATCTTTCCGTAGGTCTGGTAGCCGATATGATGAAAAATGCAGACCTTCAGAACAACATTGATCGGATATGGTCAAATGCCGATCCTGCATATGTAGGATTACTCTTAACTACTGAAGCAGATGAAGCACACGAAACTCACGCAGGCAGTATTTCAACACTCAGAAGTGAATTAATAGAAGGACTGCGCGCGTTTAAACATAAAGCTCCTGATGAATTTGCAGAATACTGGTCACATGTTGAACAACTGGTACCATTGGTGCCAAGATTAGAAGTACATGGATCAACAAAACAGGAACATACATTGCCATCAATAGATTGACATAACCTATAGCAGATAGGCTCAGGATAAGGTATAATTATAGTCTCACCCTATGGATGACATAATACAAAGCCTTTCCAAAGATCCGGTTATGGCTAAACTCGTAAAGAAGTACCCTTTGCAGTTAGCTAAAACAAGTACTACCTTATTATCTGATCTTCTCGACTCTATTGCGAGTCAGCAACTTTCGGTTAAGGCCGGAACTACTATTTTTAACCGCTTCAAGAATATATATGATCAAGGTACATTTCCTGACGCGCGTGCCATAGCTCAGACTTCTGATGAAGTTCTTCGCGCGTGCGGATTGTCCTACGGAAAAATAAAATACATAAAGGGAATCTGTCTTGCTGTACATGAAGGCAACCTGCTGTTTGACTCAATGCATACTATGACGGATGAGCAAATAATCGCGGAGTTGACAAAGTTGAAAGGCATAGGTCAATGGACGGCAGAGATGATGCTCATGTCGTCGTTTAACCGTCCCGATGTGTTCTCTGTCGGAGATCTCGGTCTACGCACTGCCGTCTCACGGCTCTATAACGTAGATAGAGATGATAAAAACAAGATACAAGCAATATCCAAAACGTGGAAGCCATATAGAAGTTATGCGTGTAAACTATTATGGAAGAGTCTGGATAATAGTTAAGAATACTTATGATACCATCACTTAAAAAACTTGAAGTAATTTTAAATAATGTCGCCGACGGCGTAACCGTACAGGACGTTACAGGAAAGCTGGTATATGCTAATAAAGAAGCTGCGCGTCTTCTGGGATTCAATACCACGACAGGTTTGCTATCCGCTTCGCTGCAGGATATCCTGAGTCAGTATGAACTGAAAGATGAAGATGGTAACGAGGTGCCGCTATCAAAGCTCCCGGGCCGAAGAGCTCTCAAAGGAAAGAATGAAAAAACTATTCTTAGTTTTAGACACAAAGATAGTCCCAGTGTACACTGGTCAATAATCCAGTCGTCACCTGTTTTCAACGATAAAGGTGCAGTTGAGTATGTTGTAAATATTATTCATGACATAACAGAACAGAAGCTTGCTGAGCAGCAAAAAGATATGTTTCTGGGCATAGCAAGCCACGAACTTAAAACGCCGCTCGCGAGTATAAAAGCGTTTACGCAGCTCACAAAGCGTCACCTGCTGAAAGGCGACGATACCTCTGCTATAGACTACATGGGAAGAATAGAGAGTAAAGTAGATGAGATCACTAAAATCATAAATGACCTTCGTGATTTAGCCAAGATAAAGGCCGGGATGCTAGAGTATGAACCAGAGGTTTTCAATTTTGCAGAGTTACTGCGCGATATTATAGAAGATTTTAAAACATTGATAAAAACACACAGCATTGTTCTGGAGGGAAAAGCTGACACGTTGGTAATAGCTGATAGACTTCGTCTGAAACAGGTTGTTACTAATCTTATTAAGAACGCGATAAAGTACTCTCCCGGGGCAGATAAGGTAATCGTACGTTGTGAACGCGAGGGGAAGCATATAAAAGTTGAGATAGTGGATTTTGGCATTGGCGTACCTGAAAATACTAAAGATAAAATATTTCAGCCGTTTTACCGGGCTGAGAATGCCGATAAAGTAGGCGGCCTTGGAATCGGACTTTATATATCATCCGAAATCATAAATTATCATCAGGGCGAGTTGTCTGTCACCAGTAACGTGCACAAAGGTTCTACCTTTTCATTCACTCTTCCTGTTAAGCCTCATAAAGCATAATACTGCTTACTCATTTCTTACCCTATTCTTATTGCGGCTTCATGCTATAGTCATATAATTGTTTTATATCTTATAGTTAATAATTATTGCTGCAGATGCATGCATATGAAGACCTTACATGAGAACATCGCAAACGTGTCGCCCGCTCCTCAGGATACAGAGATAAATGATGAAACCTACTCAACTCTTTTGAAACAGGCACTTAAGTTGACTAACGCGAAAAAAGGTTCCCTTCTTCTTACTCGTCAGGGAAAGCTTCAGAGAGTATATTCATCTATTTCCAGCCCCGATCTTAATAGAGTTTCAACAATACTTGCCACATTTCCCAATAATAGTATTGTCGGCCCCATTGTTCTGGAAGAAAGATATCTAAAAGATTATCTGCCGGAGATTTATAATAACCAGGTTCGTACGCTGGTTGTTGTTCCTATGAAGAATGGTGATTTGGTTATCGGATATCTTATATTAACGTTTAATAATAATGTTGTTTTTAGTCGCGATGAGTTGAAATCATTTAAACTCTTCGGACTCATGGCATGTCTCGCAGTAAAAAAGTCGGAGATGTACGCGGAGATAAAGAGAACACTGGAAATAAGAGATATATTTATAGCCTTAGCATCGCATGAACTCAAAACACCGCTTACCACAATAACAGGATATATACAGCTATTACATAGGCGTATGGGAATGAAAGAGTCCGATTCTCTGGAGCATAAATGGATAAACCAGCTGGCGAAAGAAAGTCAGCGATTTTCAGTCATCATAGAAGAGCTTTTGACAGTAAACAAAATCCGATCAGGATCTATAGCGTATTCTTTTGCATTGGTTAACCTGGTCGAGTTGATCCATACGGTGATTGATACTCAGCGTATTCGTTATGCAGACACGAACATAACGTTTGAGACAGACATTACGTCTCTCGCGCTTGTCAAAGCAGACAGACTTCACCTTATGCAGGCGACAGGAAAAGTTATAGAAAACGCGCTTAAGTTTTCGGGGAAAAATGACCCGGTTACCATACGTCTCGAGAGTGAGAAGAACCTGCTCAACTTGTATGTTATAGATCGTGGTAATGGTATACACGAACAAGACCTAGATCATATTTTTGACGGATTTTATAAGCCAAAAGATAATCACAGATCGGGTCTGGCTCTGGGACTTATGTCGGCGCGGTATATAGTAGAAAAACATGGAGGTACGCTTACTGTTTATAGGAGCTCACCAAAAGGTACAGTTATGAAGATATCATTGCCCGAAGCTGTATAATTATTCTTTTATTGTATATCCGAAGCCGCGTATGGAGTGAAGAAGTTTTTTTGTCTGTCCCTCATCAATCTTCTTTCGAAGGTATCCCATATATACATCAACAACACGGGTCTCGATTTCAAAGGAAGATGGCCATATTCTATTGAGTATCATATCCCGTGTTAATATGCGTCCCTTATTATGCATAAGGTATTGAAGAAGCTTAAACTCCTGGGGTGTAAGTTTTATTATGTTTCCTGCACGTTTAACTTCGAGTGTTTTATCGTTCAGTTCGAGATCTGATACTTTTAGTACGGTGGTGCTTTCGCCACGGTCCCTGAGACGCGCCTGAACTCGTGCAAGAAGCTCTTCACCGACAAAGGGTTTTGTCATATAATCATCAGCTCCTATATTGAGGCCATGAACTATATCGGTTACGCTATCTTTTGCAGTAAGTATAATTACCGGAAGTTCAGGGTAGGTTTTGCGTATTTCCATACAGACTGTTTCACCACTTATGTTAGGGAGACCAAGATCAAGTATTACAAGATCAGGAGTGGCTTTTTTAAGGACGTTAAGGGCAGTAATTCCGTCGGCAGCTATCTGTACAGAATAACCCTCTTCAATGAGAAGTTCCTTGAGAAACTGCTGGATGCCGTCATCATCTTCTATTACTAGAATACTCTTTAGCATACCTGACATTATATCATAAAATCAGCCTATTTCCTATAACGATTTTGTATTCTTACTCACTTCTTACTGGTTTATAGTTGTATTCTTAACTCCTTGTCTTAGCATATAAATTATTAACAGTTACCGTAAGGTAAGGGGGTGAATTACATGAACACAATTGCAGTGCAGACATATACCAATCATGAGCGCGCTGAATACGCGCATGAAGTGGAATTGTATAAGCGTTCGCTTGATCTTTATACACAGATGAAGAACGAAGCAGTGCACGAGGATAGAGAAAAGGTAACACGCAAAGATGCACACATAGTATATGCCGGATCAAGGGGAGCTTATTACGGAGGAATAGCAGGAGCTACCATCGCGATACTCATGTCATATGGACAGATGGTTGCGACGACAGGGGGAACGATGGATACTATGCTTATATCCGCGCTCTTCGGACTGTTTATAGGAGCGGCGGTCGGAAGTCTGGATAATGCTTTTAAATCGTACCAGACCACACGACGAAGCCTGGCAAGCGCGGGCAGATATAATTAACAGTTTCGCTAGTGTAATTCTCTATGGAACAAATAGCCACAAAGATGGTACTGGGAGTATTTTCTAATACAACCGACGCCAACGAAGCGGTGCGTAAACTCGAGGCGCAGGGATATAATCCCAAAAATGTGTCGATTATCATGAAAGAGGATACGGTCACTTCACTGCCACACACTGATCATGTTACCGATACGGTAGCTACAGGAGTTACAGCAGGAGGTGCATTGGGTGCACTCGCGGGACTGCTCATTGGAATAGGCGCTCTAGCAGTGCCGGGAGCAGGCGCACTTCTTATAGGAGGGCCGATTGCTGCCGCACTTGGACTTACAGGCGCCGCGGCAACAACCGTCTCGGGTGCTGTAACAGGTGCTTTGGCTGGAGGCCTTGTCTCAGGTCTTGTGGGCCTTGGTATTCCTGAGCCTGAAGCCGCGTATTATGAATCTCAGATAAAAGCCGGTGCCATTCTCCTTGCTGTGCCAACTCTGGCTGACAGAGAGGATGAGGCACGTGAGATTCTCGAAGGCTGCTCCGCGACTCAGATTCGATCTGTACCAGTGCATGTCTGACCTTACTTCACCGTCACACTTTTGGCAATATTTCTTGGTTTATCAATATTATTACCCAGTTCTTTCGCAAGATAATAGGCAAGTAACTGTAACGGAATGATATTGAGAATCGCGCTTGTTTCTCCCGCGTCTGCAACTTGTATATGGAAGTCGAATTTTTCGTGATTTACCGGTGAGATCCCAATAACCTGTGCTTCCCGTGCCTTCACCTGATTTATGGCATTAATCATATCTGCATGTGCTTTATCGTTGGATAAGGTCACAATAACAGGCACTCCCTGCTCCATAAGGGTAATCGCGTAATGTTTGAGATCTCCTGCTGGAATCGCGTGAGCATGTTTATAGGTACCTTCTATTAATTTAACCATTCCCTCTTTCATGATCTGAAAATTCTGATACTTACCCATAAGGAAAATATCATCAGCGTGCATTAACATATGTGCCAGTTGTTGTAGTTCATGATGATTGGATTGGTCAACCAAATATTCCTGCATCATATGTGAGAGATTCTTGAGATTTTGCACCCCTTCTTCGAACTGATCGGTGACAGCCTTTGAAACAAGGTAGCCCCATGCAATCTGTGAGGTGAAAACTTTCGTTGACATGACACATATTTCCGGTCCAGCGTCAGCCATAAAGGCATAATCAGACATGCGTGTCATCATAGATCCGACCATGTTTACAAGCGAAGCAATTTTCATGCCCTTTTTCTTGGCAATTTCCAGTACTTCTAGTACGTCGGCAGTTTCACCACTTTGTGAGGGAGCAATAATTAAGTCTTTGTCGGTAAACAGATGGTAATATTCCTGCGCGTCGGCGCCAATAAGGCTTACCGCATTGATCGAGGCATATTCGCGAAGATAGAACGCAGTCTGGGCTGCGGCTATGCCGGCAGTTCCTGAACCGATGGTATACACTTTATTCGCGGACTTAATGGCCTGTGCAAGCTGTACATATGAGGCTTTATCCTGTTTAGCGAGATTAATAAGTGAAACCGGAGTATCGTAGATCTCTTTTAACATGAAGTGTTCATGTCCTTCTTTGTCTACCTTATTGCTTTTTATATGAACAGCTTCTAATGAATAGGGGACTTCTTTGAAGCTTTCTATATCAAAAAGTTTAACGGTATTATTTACACAGTGAACCATCTGTCCATTGTCTATGACAACCATCTTTTCAACGTAAGGCGCAAAAGAGAGCGTGTCGGAAGACAAATATATTTCGTTGTTGGTTTCATTTACTCCAACAACAAGAGGGGAGCCGTTTCGGGCAGCTATAATCTCATCATTATTCGTTAAAACAATGATTGTATTTCTTCCTTTTAAGTCAAGAAAAGCCTGTCGTATGGCGGTTATCAAATCAGGGGTTGTCTTCATCTTCTCTTCTACAAGCCGGACTATAACTTCTGTATCTGTCTCACTTATAAACGCATAGCCTTTTTCACTAAGCTGTTGTTTTAATTCCTGATAGTTTTCGACAATGCCGTTTTGGGCAAGAGTGAATGATTGATCAGTAGAGTAGTGCGGGTGGGCGTTGAGTTGGGTAACTGAGCCATGTGTAGCCCATCGGGTATGTCCGATACCGATGTTACTTTTTGGGAATAATGTACTGTCAATATTGCCGTTTAGTCTGCCTGTTTCTTTTACGATCTTTATAACACTACTATTCTGCAGTGCTACTCCCCACGAATCATAGCCTCTATAATCGAGCCGTTTCAGTCCGTCAATAATAACCTCGGAAGCGTTTTTGTTACCAATATAACCGTATATTCCACACATAGAATTGTATAAAAATACTAATGAAGCTTATAGCAGTAGCGTAGAAGGTGTTGTACCGAATCATCTTTGGGTTTCAGATTACTCTGAAGGTTTGAATGATCCGTTCAGGTCGACAACTGCAACCTGAGGGTTTCCGCTGATACTCCCCACGCTTAGCGTGGAGGTCCGATTACCCCGAGCTCAGCTCGGGATCCCTCTTCCTCGTCTCCCCATCCGAAACTCGGCGGGGCACAAACGCTCGTTTTTATAATTACCTAATAGCCTATAGCTATGAGCATGTATATTATAGCCTATAAGGCGGTGAGATGCAAATAATCGCATATAGTAAAATATATCTATGCTCCAAGACTATATGGGCTTTTTTGTTCAACACGCAAACTGGGTTGACCTCGCGTTTGTGCTTATCCTTGTGTACTTTATCTGGATGAGCTCGGGATTTATAGAAACACTCCTGGAAACCATTGGTTTTCTTCTTTCATTGGTCTTAGCTTACGACTTGTATCCCCAGGTCGGCAGGCTCATTTCTCAGTATTTTTCGGTGCCTGCAGGTCTTGCTCAGGCGGGAGGATTCTTTCTTATCTGGACATTTTCTGAAGCTATTGTTCTGGGCATTATTACGTATGGAATAAGGAAACTTCTTACACCGTTTAGTGAACACAGGATAAACAAGCTATTCGCCTTTATCCCGGGCATAATACAGGCGTTTGCTATCTGTCTGTTGTTTATAGCCGTAATATTTGCTCTGCCGGTAAAAGGATGGATCAAGGAGGACATTTTGAACTCCATAACCGGACCGTCCTTTGTGAATCTTTCCCAGTCGGCTGAGTTGAGGGTAAAGAATGTGTTTGGCAAGGCGGTTGAGGAAAGCCTCAACTTTATGACTATCAAACCGACTTCGGGAGAGACTCTGGATCTTGGGTTTAAGGTAGATCCCTCAAAGCACCGCCCCGATGCGGAGTCAGAGAGCATAATGCTCGATAAGGTAAACGAAGAGAGAGCGAAACGAGGTATACATACCCTGCAACCTGACACCGCTCTCCGCGGCGTGGCACGTGACTATGCGTCGCAGATGCTGGCCAATGGCTTCTTCTCACATGTCTCTGTTTTTGATGGGAGCACCTCGGCTGAACGGGCTACAAAAGCAGGGATTGAGTACATGATTATAGGTGAGAACCTGGCATTTGCGCCTGATGTATATATAGCTCACCAGGGTCTTATGAATTCGCCGGGTCACAAACGCAATATACTGTCTCTTGATTACCATAGTGTCGGTATTGGCATTATTGACGGAGGAGTATACGGGAAGATGTTTGTGCAGGTCTTCAAAGATTAGCTCCTGAGACCTCTCCATACAGCGTAGTTTAAAATGAAGAGAAATGCCGAGAGTATAGTGTCGGTAAGAGGCAGCACATACCCCGGGAGCGCTGCTTTAAGGAAGGAATGGGTTATAAGATAACACACACTAAAAAGCGTAAAGATACAAAGAATCCGGAACCGGTTGTGACGCGTAAGCTGCTCGCTCGCCGACAACGCGGCAAAGGGATTGAGATGGTTTTCATAGAGGGCAAAAAAATAAGTCTGGCTAAACATAACAATAAACAGAATACCGGGAATAATAAACACCATAAGGCCGACTACATTTATTATGGTGACCAGCAATACTGACAGAACTAAAGGAATAAGCACCGTGTTTATTTTTTTCACCATGTTGCGCAACGTAATATTTCTTCTATGTTCATGTTCATTGATATAAATCATAAGCACCGCGGTACTTACGAAAGGGATAAGGCGGAATATAATTATTTTGAGAATATCCAGTAACCAGAGAGCCTTGTAAGAAAAACGGAGCTGCCACATGAGTATAAAAAGCATATAGAGCGCAATATTAATCATGGCGTAGATGAGGATATCGACAAAATACTTCTGATACAGCTTTACGGCATAATGTATGGTATTTCCTATATGAAGGGGAGAATATACATGTCGTTTGTGTATGGCCATTTCAATTCATTATATAGAAAGAGATGTATGAATTGTTGTCATTTCTCTGAGGATAATGCAGTATGGCAGTAGCAACAAATCGTTTGCTGTCAAAGAAGCCTGTGCATGTGTAGAGCGTAATGCGGGTATCCGTGGAGGGCTCAAGGATATGAGTCTGGTTGGGAGATATTACGCCGGTAAGCTCGATTACAAATATTTTCTTTGATGAATCACTGTAACGTATCTCAACCGTATCTCCTGGTTTTGCTTTAGTAAGATTTGCGAGCAGATTAGTCCAGTTATGTCCGTATAGAATGCTATTGCCTCGCTCTCCGGGAATAGGAGAGCTGACGAGATATGAAACTCCAGCATGGGTAGTTTCCCACTGCGCGTTTGAAATTCTTGCCGGTATGACGGGAAGATCAATCTTCAGGCTCTTTATAATTATGCGTACCGGCTGTTTGTGAATAGGAGCTTTTGAGGAAACTTCACGGTGCATATAGTCGCTAAAAGACAGTCTCTTAGGGTTTGTTCGTTCCCAGTAAACAACAAGATTAAGTATGAGACACAGGAGACCAAAGCCTATAAGGAGTCGGGCCGTGAGGAGTTTCATCCCTTTTTTTCGGTCAACTTCTTTTCCAGAAGTATTCCCGCAATAAGAGATATAATCCCTGCAAACACAAGCACATACATAAGGGATACATTACCCGTTGAAGCCAGTCCCAGGATATCACCCATGCCGCCACCTATGCCTGCAACTCCGCCTGACGAAGACGAAGATGAGGAAGATGAAGAAGACGATGTTGAGGATGAGGATCCCGAACTTGATCCGCCACCCCGGCCGCCCAGGCATGAATACGTCATATTCTGCGCAAGGTATTTACCCTGTGATAATCCCCATGGATCACCAGCATAGACAAGCATCCAGCCTGCGTAGGTAAGAGATTTGATTTCTTCGTCTGTAAGGTTTTGGGCATACCACCAGTTAGTCTGGATACCACTTCCGTTGGCAGCACAGAAACACTGAAGAGCGTCATTTTCAGAGGTTTTATAGACAACATCACTTCCGGTATACACAGCTGTGTCACCCACAATACCGTGCGTGCCAGTATCGTATTTAGCCTTAAGCTCACCTTGAGGATTGAGACATGACGGGAAGCTGGGTGCGGTGGTGGCGTAGGCAGGCAGAGCCGCAGAGATAAATAATACAGTCACGAGAAGTAAATGTAATAGCTTTGTTTTGATCATAGTATATATAATGTATATTATATGCCTGTACAAATATGTTATGGGATTATATCAAATAACATCAAAATAATCAAGTACGGCCAAAATATAACAACTACAAATACTATTTGTTTAAATTATGAAGATAATACTTATGTAACAAAAAATACTATGATCATGGCAAGATATGGTTTGATCAGGTACTGAAGAAACGGGGATTTAGAATAATGTAGGTTGAGGTTCTTCGGGGTCTGTTACATTTTTCACTGGTTCTTTTTTTGGTTCCGGTAGTTCGGTACCAAAGAAACGTTTGAGCATGGAGTTAAGCTGAAGTTTTTCGAACACTACTTTCATCTCATTCTGAAAACCGTGGAACGCGTATGTTTCTAGTTTTTCGCCTACGTCAACATCTTTCACTATTGTCGCAATTTTTTTTGTCAGAAGAAGTGAGTCTTTATGTTCTTCAAGTTTTGTACGGAGTTTTTCATCCTTTATAGACGACAGATGTTTAATGAGATTTTCAACTGAGCCGAATTCTTCTATTAATTTTACTGCTGTTTTTGGACCTATTCCTTTTACACCTTTATAATTATCAGACGGGTCGCCCGCGAATGCCTTATAGTCGGGGATCTGACCAGGCTTCACACTGAGTTTTTTTTCTACTGCCGCTTCATCGTAGATCGTAATACTACTCATCCCGGTCTGAGGTGAGATTACAAACACGTTCCGATCAACAAGCTGCATAATATCTTTGTCTCCGGTCAGTATAAGTACTTTATCAACTTTATTCTTAAATCTGGCCGTAAGTGTGCCGATCATATCATCCGCCTCAAACCCGTCTTTTTCTACGCGGTGTATACCTGCCGCTTCAAGAATATCACGGATATAGGGTATCTGAGTAATAAATTCAGCGTCAGCCTGTGGTCGTTGGGCCTGGTATTCGACAAGAAGTTTTTGTCTGAAGGTTTGTGCTGGCGTATCAAAACACACGGCAATGTAATGCGGCTTGAAATCCAGTACTGCCCTGTGCAGCATACTGAAAAAGCCATAGATGGCGTTCGTCGGCAATCCCTCACGCGATCTTAAGGGAGGAAGAGCGTGATACGCCCGGTGCATAATAGCGTTTCCATCGATCAGCAAAAGAGTTTTCATGAAACCTTTTTATCGTTATTTAAAGGGTTAATATTTTCTTTCGTTCCGCCAATAAGTTTTTCAAACTCTTCTGCATCAAGATTTTCTTTCTTAAGCAACTCTTCGGCTACACGATTTAATGAATCTCTATTAGCATTTATTATCTCCACTGCCTTGACATATGCTTTTTTTATTATTTTCCCGGTCTCTGCATCTATCTTTGACAGGACTTCCTGCGATACTGTGTTCTGTTCCCAGTATGATTTGCCCCACTCAGTGACATCATTCGTTGGTCCGAAATTGATGGGCCCGAGTTCACTCATACCAAACTCTACAACCATAGCTTTTGCCACTCTGGTAGCCTGGTCAAAGTCGTTGGCGGCGCCTGTTGTGATCTCTCCAAAGACTACTTCCTCAGCTGCGCGTCCTCCCATCATTACGGAGATGCGTTCAAGAAGATGTGTCTGTGTTTCGTGTAACTTATCGTTGGCCGGAGGTATAAGGGTATATCCTAATGCCATACCTCGGGACACGATTGAGATTCTGTGTACAGGATCTGTGTGAGCCTGAAAATGTGAGACAATCGCGTGACCGGCTTCGTGATACGCTGTTAGTTTTTTATCGTAATCAGACTGCAGGCGTTTTTTCTCAGGTCCAAGCTTTACTTTGGTTGCCGCTTCTTCAATATCGTTCATAGTAATCTTGTCTCTCGCTTCACGTGCTGCAAAGATTGCTGCTTCGTTAAGCATATTCTCAAGATCAGCTCCGGAGTATCCCACGGTTCGTTTTGAAGCTTTATCCCAGTCAACATCATCGGCAAACGGTTTTCCCCGGCCATGAATTTTCATAATAGCCTTTCTTCCTTCTACATCGGGATAGTCAACAATAATTCTGCGGTCAAATCGTCCAGGTCGTAGCAGTGCAGTATCAAGAAGATCACCACGGTTGGTTGCGGCGACTACGATAACCTGTTCAGTGGGTGTAAAGCCGTCCATCTCAACAAGTATCTGATTCAGTGTCTGCTCGCGTTCGTCGTGCGAAGGCATTACACCAACAGATCTGGCCCGTCCGATTGCGTCTATTTCGTCTATAAAGATTATCGCGGGAGCACTTTTTTTGGCAGTAGCAAACAGATCTCTTA
>JBDKFK010000014.1:0-37288 GCA_039798745.1 Candidatus Parcubacteria bacterium | reverse complement strand
GTATTTACTCATAATGATGCCTATGATAAACTCACTGTCTTAGGTCGGGGCCTTTCGGGAATCTTTGATCTCATGATTATTCTCTTTCTTTATAAGATTCTTAAACTCTTTGAAGAAAAGTATGATCTCAACCCCGGAGTAAAATACTGGAGTTGTTTCTTATACGCTATAGCCGTTTTGCCTATTCAGTTAGCTCACTTTTTTGCCGTAGATACTTTCTTAAGCTTTTTTATGATCGCGGCATTTTATCATGCCGTACGCTACAGTGTGAGACGTAAGCCTGAGAGCATTATTATCGGTGCAATTCTCTTTGGTCTGGCGCTTTCAAGCAAAATAACTGGGCTCATGATACTTCCTCTTATATTCTTTTTCATAGCACTGGGCGAGTTTCCTCTCAAACAAACCCTCACGTCACTTAGGCATGGGAGATTCAGAGATATTGGTATTCACAACATTTTCTCTGTTATGTTCATCTTTTTTGTATACGGCATTGTGGCGCTTGCTGTTGTCCGTGTTGCCAACCCCTATATGTTTGCTGATAGCAATATACTCAGTTTCCGGATAAGTTCTCAGTTTCTTTCCAATATTCAGGTACTTGGAAAATATAACACCTACGATACATGGTTCCCGCCGTCGATTCAGTGGCTATCCAAACATGCAGTAACGTTCAGTCTATCGAATATAATGTTTCTGGGACTGGGGATTGTCTGGTTTATCTTTCTTGTTGCGGGGTTATGTTACATGGTTTATATATTCATAAAACAACGGTCCGAGCTATCCATACTTTTTATGGTTATAGCAGCGTGGACTGGTTTGTATTTTGTGTACCAGTCTGTGCAGTTTGTTAAAGTTATGCGATATTTCATGCCGCTGTATCCGTTTTTTGCTATGTTTGCAGGGTTGGGTTTATGGAGGTTAACCATGAACTTGAGGATACGCTATATTGCTCCAATCGTTGTTGCTCTTATGATATGGCCGCTTATGTTTTCATCAATATACCGTAATCCGCATACACGTGTAGCCGCAACAGACTGGATGTATAACACACTGCCGACCGGCAGTTATATATTAGGTGAATACTGGGATGATCCGTTACCCTTAAATACGGCAAATCCAAAGAAACGCTTTAATGTACGGCTTGTGTATCCGTTTGATCAGGATACAGATGATAAATGGAAAAAAATGGATGCTTCGCTCGCAGATGCTGATTATTACGTATTGTCATCGAATAGAGGATGGGGGAGTATTATGTCAGTGCCAGACCGTTATCCGCGCCAGAGTGCCTTTTATCGGGATCTCCTTGCCGGCAGGACGTACTACAAACAGATAAAAGAATTCACCTCATATCCGTCGCTTACCTATATGGGAATTCCTGTTACTCTAGCCGATGATTGGGCAGATGAAGCGTTTACCGTATATGACCATCCGAAAGTTTTAATCTTCAAAAATACTCAAAAGTAATAGTTATCTATGCAGTTTGAGTTTAAAAAGTCCTAGTATATTTCTCATTGCGATGGCAGGTATTTTTCTGAGATGAAATACGTTTGTACTTCCTTTCATGCGTTTTCGGTGGGTCATGCTGAACTCTTTAATTGGTATGTTATTTTTTATACACACCGCGGCAAATCCCCACCAGAACCCCTCACTTAGAAACGTAAGCTGATCAAGATAGGGTCGTATCAGACGGGGGTTGAATAGCACAAACGGCGCAGAGGGATCTTTTAAATCGCTGGGAAATAATAGTCTGTGCAGACTGCCGAATAACCCGGAAAATAGTTTTCTCTGCTGGGCATCCGCGCGTTGAGCCCGGTATCCTTTTACGACAGTAGTTGCGGAACGATGATTCCAGAGTGTGATAAAATCGTGAGGGTCACACTGGCCGTCAGAATCGGAACAAAAAATATATGTGGCATCGGCGCTTGATATTCCGTCTATCACCGCCATTCCATATCCACGTCTATACTCTTTTTGATTGAATATAAGCGGATGTTTCTTTTTAAGCGATTGGAGGAGTTGGATGGTTCCGTCCGTAGACCCATCTTCGCAGATAATAAACGAGTACGCAATATTAAGCGGATCCAGGATATTTTTCCATTCATCCAACACCACTGATATACTGTCCACTTCATTAAACACCGGCAGAATAACCTGAAGAGTATCCATAATTAATACGAAGCAGTTTGGTTTTTAAAATATGCGATTGTTTTTTCGAGCCCTTCACGAAGTTCTATATTCGGTTTCCAGTGAAGAAGTTTGGCGGCCCGTGTACAGTCCAATGCACGTGATTTTGAGCCTTCCGGTTTGGACATGTCATATTTTATCTTTTTAGGATGCCAGTTAAGGACATCAAATATCATTTCTGTCACTTCGTTTATAGAGTAGCGCACTTCGGTCCCCAAGTTTACTGGCGTCGCGTCTGTAATAAACTCACAGGCATTCAGTACACCGTTTACGACATCATCGATATACGTAAAGTCACGTTTCTGTTCACCATTGCCCCATATTATAAAAGGATCTTCTTTTCGTAGAGCGCGGTTTATAAGCGCGATAATGGCATGAGTATCTTTTGCTCCAGGGCCATATACGCTTATAAGTCGAGCTATCGAGCTTTTAAAGCCGTACTGCTGGTGAAATGCGCGGAGTGTCATCTCGCCCATAAGTTTTGCCCATCCATATTCCATGTCAGCGTTTGCCCAGTTATTGTGAAAAGCATCTTTTTCGGTTAATAAATAGTCGGTGTTGTAATCTTTTTGTAGATCCACAGGATATACACACGCAGAAGAGGAAAAAAACAACCGATCAACGCCAACATCATAGGCTGCCTTGATTATATTCTGGTTCATGCTGAAGCTTCCACAACAGTCTGCCGGGTGTGTATTTATAAATCCTCTCCCGCCGATTACGGCAGCAAAATGAAATACAATCTCATGATTCTTTAGCGCTTTCTGCAGTTCATCCGCTCTGTCAAGATCTACAAATTTCATAGAATGGCCGCTCCTGCTGGAAAATCCTTTCGACGTCTCGTGCATGCGAAGTTTATGGCTTTTCCAGACGCGTTGTATATCGGAAAGATTATGTGTTGCCGGCCGTATGGCAACAGTAGTCTTAGCACCTAATGCTATGAGTTTGTCAACTATATGGGAACCTATAAAACCATTTCCACCCGTAATAAAAACCTTCTTATTACGATAAAAATTTTTTCCCATGATGTTTAGTATACAATATAGAATGGCGTTGAACAGATCTGATAATACGTACACTCCGATCGGTTTTTACGTGATTATGTTATGCGCGTCTTTGTCGTTGATATCGTGGCATTTCCGTGACAAGTCTCAACAGTACAGTTGGGCTATCTTTACGCTCTGGACGATTACATTTATTCTATCTCTGGGATTCGTGTATATACATATTTCAGAGCGCTTCAAAAAAAAACTCTGGTCTTTCCTTAAAAAAGATGCCTTCATACTTATCTGCATAGCTCTCGGTGCAGGTTTACTTCGGTTCGCATTTATCTCCCATTACCCATATCTGGCTCTTGGAGATGAGATACGGGACTCCGGACTCAATGCCTACAAGATTCAGTGGGGACTTACAAGAGATATGTTTGGTTTAGGTGATTATAACGGCTATGGCAACTTCATTCCGCTTATGGCATATCCCTTTATATACCTATTCGGTAACTCTGTGCTTATGTATCGCATACCCGCCGCGATCGTGGGAGTAACTTCTATTTGCCTGACTTACGCAATCGCACGCATTTACTGGGGACGGTTGGTGGGCATTGCAGCCGCAGCAATGTTAGCAGTCTCTGTGTTTCATCTGCACTATAGTAGAGTTGAGTTGCTTGTCATTCTGGACAGTTTTCTTGGAACACTCATAATCCTATCGTATATAGCCGGACGCAAAAGTATATATGGCATTTTTTTCCTGGGTCTTATGTATGGCTTCGCGATGCATTTTTACGCAGGAGTCCGGGGTATTCTCATTATATTAATGTGTTTTGTTGTATGTAAGTACCTAATGAAGATTATAAAACAGATCTATCACTCATCTGTTGATTATACCTATGAGTTCAAACGTACGATGCTTATACTGTTTGTGTTTAGCGCGGGGTTTATGATCGCTCTTGGACCTTCATTGAACGTTATGCTCCAGGCAGCATCAGAGAATACAGGTGTAGCTCCTGCCATATATAAACAGGACACATTTTTGAAGCTGGATACAGGAGCAAAAATAACATATCTTGCCGACCTCTATGTTCACTCTTTTCTGGTTTATATATCAGTTCCTACCAACGACGAGCATATCTCGTACCACACGCCGCTTTTACCCATACCGGTAAGCGGCATGTTTGTTGTAGGTCTTTTAGTGCTAGGCTATATGCTATTTAAAAAACAGCAAAGCGCTTCGGGCTTGATGTTGTTTTTGGCATTTTTGTTTCCTATAACCAACGAAGTCTCGGTTAATCACTTCGGAGCAGACCATCGTATGATGAGTATCATGCCGGTTCTCTATATCATATCGGCTATCGGGTTAGTGTGGATAGTCCGCCGGGTTTCTTTTGGTTATGTTAAAACTGTCCTGGTATTATGTATTACTATCTTTGCTTTCTTTGCACTACGTTTATACTTTATTGAGAGACCAAGCGATATTCTATACCAGTTCAGGGGAGGTCACGATTACAAACTTCAGCATATTCTTGAGAGGGCTCAGCAAGAAGACGATTATAGCGTGTATATACTGAATGATCCCCAGCATGACTATATATTTCCACAATACGTAGAAAAGATGCGGTTTTTTCTGATGGGGAAGTATTACACAATCATTAACCGGGATGAGTTTATAGCTTCACTGGACGCATATACGCAACAAAGCAGGAAAGGTTCGGCATATTATCTGTTTGAAAAAGATACTGAGTTAGAAAAGCGATATACGTATAGAGAATATGAGGTGCTCTGCTATCGTCGTGGGTTGTTGCCGGATTATGAATGTCCGATCGATTTTACTGGAAGATATACGTACTATAAAATTGAGGGCAGAAAATAATCCCCTCATTTACGCGCGCTCATAACAAGGTTCATAGCTACCTCCGAAGGAAATCGTTGATCCAGAAGAGTTGAAGGGAGACCAAAGACATCGGCGATAAGCGTACTACTTTGTTTTGTATCATTAAAGTTAAAGCGGTCAAACCCTTTCATATGAAGCCGCTCCACCAGATTTTTGCCAATCCCATAGAGAATGAAATGTGAAAATGGCCAGCAGTATGTTAATACTCCTTTGTCCTGTCCCACACTAAAGCCGGCATCTGTGACTAGTTTATAGAGAGATTCATGTGTGTATAAACGTTCATGATCAGCCCATATACCCGCCAGCCACCATATATTTTTGTTTATATGTGTTTTAAAGAGGGCCATCAGCAGCCAGTTGAGTGGATCCCAGAGGAACGGAAAACGTTGATGAGGCACCGTTATGGCGAGAATGCCTCCTTTTTTCAGAACTCTTTTCAGTTCCATAATACCCTTAACGTCATTATCGAGGTGCTCAAGGACTTCAGAGGCAATAATAAAGTCGAAATAGTTGTCAGGGTAGGGGAGACTATAAATACTTGCTTTCTGAAGGTTAACGCGAGGATCGCGATTTGATTGCTTCGCTTTATCAATGTACTTCTGATTGATATCAATACCATGTATCTCTTTAATATATGTAAACTGTGAGGCCGCGTACATATAAAACCCACGACCGCACCCAACCTCCAGTAACCTATGCGGTTTGTGGGTATCGATCTCTTCGAGTATAAATCGCGCTCTCTGAGAAAACGCGGGATCGATCTCAGTCTTCAAGATATGCTCTAATTTTTTCTGCATTGGCGGAGTTATCCAACAAATTTAAAACATCATCATATTTTTTCATGAGTTCCTTTCGTGTATGAGCTGCCTGTTTGAGTTTGAGGGCAAGGTCTTTAGGATCGTCTTGACGGCATATAACACCGAACCCCGTTGTTTTTACAATTACACGAGCGCCGGGAATATCAGTGACAATCGAAGGTTTGCCTGCTTTACATGCCTCGGCCTGTACAAGAGGAAAACAATCAGACCGGGAAGGGATAACTATAAAATCAATGAGAGAGTAGAATGCGTTCAGATCTTCCTCACTCAGCAGTCCAAGGTTAATAACCCGATCTTTTACAGCTTCCAGTTTGGGCAGGTTATCCGCGTAAAAGTTTTCATATGGTATATCGGTTGAGCCGGCATATACAAAGCGAGCATTCTGCATGTCCGTATCAAGCAACGTAATCGCGTCAAAAAGCGTATCAAATCCTTTTTCTTCTACAAATCTGCCGGCAAATCCATAGAGTGTATGCCCCTGCTCTTTCAGTTTTTCAAGAGGTTTAAGAGCTGGAGGGATAGTGGTCGGTTTATCGCAGTAGAAAGGCATAAGAAGGGGAGTGAACTTATCCATAAACGGTTTTATTACCCGAGACTGTATAGCGTAATCCTGTGTATATGTGCTTACCTTGTGAGCAAGCGCGAACCCAATATAGGTGCAAACATCAAAAATATACTCAATAACGCGATTCTTCAGGCCTCTTGGAAGTATAAGATCACCCTGGTGAAAGATAACCAGCTTTTTGCCATACAGTTTTGTAAGGAGCGCTAATAGGAGAATATTTGAGCAGGGTGAGTTGATAAGCACAACATCATGAGAGGGGATAAGAGTAATAGCTTTCCAGATCATTGATAGAGAGTATTTAGATCTACTTAAGGGGAAAGCGTAGTCAGTTCTATAAACAGATGCACCTTCCACTTTTTCATAGTACTTAAGTTTATTATCAAATCGTACAGTAAGCACACTAAAATCAATCGTATTACGAAGCTCCTTTATGAGGTTATACATCGCCTTTGCGATACCCGTCCAGTGGGGATAAAAATAATCAGTAGCAATCAATACACGGGTTTTACGTTTTGGCTGCAGGGCTTTTGCTACATGCTTTAGTGTTGGTTTTTTAAATTCGTAAGAGATGCCCTTATCAAGTATGTTATACAGCCAATATACCGTGATACTCTTTTTAGGTTTGCCGAGCGTGGTTATATGTTTTACGATATCCCAGTTGTCTTCCACAAAAACATCCAGATCAAGGTGTTTGATCATTCTTTCCTTGAACGCATACGGTTGTTCGTCATCTTTGTTATAGAACCATCCCGAGAGATATTGTTTAGCGTCTATCTTGTCCAGCCATCGTTCAAAATCATTTTTCAGAAAGCTATATCGTGCTGTGATTATATAGAGTTCGATTTTTTTATCTTTGGCAAGCTGCGCTATTTCTTCAAAACCAGGGGCGACAAAGATACTCGACATGTGAAATATATGCCAGAGTAATTTTTCCAGGGGAGATTTGGGAACATAAAACTGGAAGCGTTTTTTATGAAGTATAAATTTTTTAATAAAATACACAATCGGCCGTACTATACGTGCAGGATTATAGAGAATGACTCCGTCAAGGTCGAGGCCCACTTTTAAAGGTTTATCGCTCATATGTATTTCCTATTATTATATGTGATTTTTTTCTGAATAGCTTTAAATCTGTAGAGGATAGCGTATAATAAATTTCATGAACATATTGGTAACTGGTGGAGCAGGATTCTTAGGGCTGCATATCGCGCGTAAATTTTCAGCAAAAAAGAAACTCAAGTCGTCGGGTATCCAGCGAATAGTCATGGCTGATATAGCGCCATTTGACAAGAAAGAATACCCAAAAGACTGCGAGTTTATGAACGTTGATGTGCGGCGATATAAAGATCTGCAGAAAGCTCTTAAAGGTATTGATGTGGTAATACATGCTGCCGCGGCACTACCTCTTCGTAAACCCGACGAAATACGGAAAACAAATGTAGGCGGTACAGAAAATGTGCTAAAGGCAGGCATAAAAAACAAAGTGAAGCAGGTAATATATATTTCCTCAACTGCCGTCTATGGTGTCCCGGAGAAACATCCTGTGTACGAAGAAGATAAGCTTGTCGGTGTCGGTGCGTATGGGGAAAGTAAGATTGCGGCTGAAGAAAAATGCAGGGCATACCGTGGGCAGGGGATGTATGTCACCATTATTCGTCCAAAGACATTTGTTGGCACGCATAGATTAGGCGTATTTGAAATATTATTCGACTGGATCAAGGACGGCAAACGTATACCCGTTATCGGAAATGGCCTGAATAAGTATCAGCTTCTGGATGTAGATGATCTCGTGGAAGCGCTCTATCTGTGTGCCGCAATGAAAGATAAAAAGACAATTGACTCTGAGTTCAATATAGGCGCTGAAAAATTTGAAACAGTGAAAGAAGATATGGAAGCTCTTTTTGCTGTCGCAAACTCTGGGTCGAAGGTTCAGCGTACACCTGCACGGTTGGTAAAAACAGTACTGTATATATTTGAAAAGCTGCGACTGTCACCGTTATATCAGTGGGTATACGACACTGCCGACAAAGATTCGTATGTATCAATCGACAAATTAAAGAAAGCTCTTAACTGGAAACCCGACTATTCAAACGCGCAGGCATTGATCAAATCGTATCAGTGGTACGAAAAACACTATAAAGAAGTTAAGTCGCGCCCTTCTGGTACTACCCATACCGTAGGATGGAAACAGGGAATTCTCGGCTTCATCAAAAAATTTCTTTAGTGAAATAACAGAGACTCCGGAATATCTTCATACGTATCGCAGGTGCCCGTTGACCACTGCACCATGAGACAGCCGTTCGCGAGGTCGTTTACATACTCCAGTCCGAAACGATGAAGACCTGCCTGCAGATATACGTGCCTCTCAGTATGCTGTAAGGTCGGGCTTATGAGTATAATTTTGTTGTCTAGTTTTAGGACCGCCTCATCATCCGCGTCTATATGAAAACAGTATGTCTCAGGTTTTGTAACACGCAGATACCCGCTATACGATATTGAGACAGTCTTGTTCATATAGAAATCACTTCCACAGCTGTAGGTCATCCTGCTATCTATAAGAGTTTCTCCTGCGGGTTCTGCAAAGACGTTGTTGTCGTAGATCTTTTTTTCAAGACCCCTTCTTATAAGCTGTTTACTGTCAGGAATAGAGGCAAATGGTAGATCTGCCGCAATAGCATTTTCAGGGTACTCGAATATCTGAAGTATAGGCGCGCCGTCAACCATAATTTCGTGTATAGGCTGTTTCTTTGGGTGTAAATAATCATCGTCAGTATCCAGCTCATACAGAGTCCCGCGGATAAGATTGATTTTATACTGAGGATACCGGGTAACCATGGCAAATCGGGTACGGTCTATAGGAAAGTGATGCTCCATATAGTTTGTCAGTTTCAGACGGGAGCCCGAGGGAAGATTGGCATGAATCCACTGAGTAGCTTCCAGCAATGACTGTCCCCAGTAATCGAGATCAAACTTACGATAAGCTCCTTTTACACCACCGATACCTTCATTAAAGTACACAATCTGGTATGGATGTAGGTTTATATCCGTACGGATAATATGGGCATAAAAGAGTACGCAACTAAGTATATAGAATCCAAAAATATACATTTTATATTTTCCTGCGTTCCTCTTTATAGCGTTGCCCACAAACCATAGAGTGAATCCTATCAATATCGCCATAGGAGCCAGTGATGCCTGATAATGCCTGATACCGTCGTACATGGGATTTGTTGAGACGGCCTGTATTACCGGAGTTGCGAGCATCCAGATAAAAAGTAGAAGTAACGGCGATCTATGGAGCTTTTGCTTATGACTGAAACAAATATATGCAGCTAAACAGACGGCAACAAAGAGGATACCGAGGAAAAAAACCGGAGTAGTAATACCAAACATCACAAAAGGATACTCCCGGGGGACTTGATGACCACGGTAATGAGTTCCCATATAGAGTATATAGTCATTCCACTCATGGCTTTTAAATACATTATATGTTTCTACAAATCGTTCAAGCGGTTTGTAGCGATAATACGGCCATAAAAGCAGGATTGATCCAAATGCGGACGCAAAACTCAGACAAAGTCCGACGAGAAAGGTATAAAGACCTTTTAACGAGCGGCCATTGTAGACAACAAACCACAAAACAATTATAGGAATAATGATAATCGCGTTTATTTTGGTGGCGTAGGTCATTCCCAGCAGTATGCCTGCCAGAATGTAATAGCGAAGCTTCTTTTTCGTAACGGCAATATAGTACAGGGTTATCGTAAAGGCGAAAAGAGTAAGAATGGGTGTGTCTTTTATATTATTCTGAGAGTCTCCAATGAAACGAGGCATAACTGCCAGGGTAAGACTAGAAAGAAGAGCGGCCGCGATGCCCCAGTTCAGATACGCGAACGCAAAAACAATAGCGAGTGCGAGTGTTGAGGCGATAATAGCCGGTACATGATAGCTCGCGACAGGATTCTTAATGATATTGTATTTCTGATTCAGTATGTCGTAAGAAGCAACAGATAATGTATCAATGAAGGGACCATAGTTGCGGTCTTTTACTGAGAAGGACTGTATATATTCTTCGACGTTTTTCTGTTTGCCCCACTGATAGTAATAGTAGCTGCCGGAAATCTGACTGGCTTTTTCGTCGGTAGTCTCACCATAGTCATTCATAACCATAATGCTTATGAGGAGAAATATAACCGGAATAAGGCTACCGGCAAGCAACGTTATAAGCAGATGATTTCTTTTTTTTAGCATATGCGTTACTGACTATTTTTGTCGGGAAATCCTTTATAGTGTTCAAGCCGGAGAGCGTCCGGCGTATAGTATAAGCTGCGACCCGGATGTTTCTTAATTAATAGCTCGTCTTTGTTACTTTTTTGAGAAACCGCGTATATTATATCCCCATCGAAGGTGACTGAGTTAAATGGGGAATAGGGCGCGTAAATATCCTGATTGCCAAAGAAGATAATAGCGTTATGAATATTCTTTTCTACTACCTGATCTCTTATATTGGGAGGAGATACACTATAGTTAAAATATTCACCGCTATACCGGGCGGGAAGATCTATACACAGTACAAATAAGCTATATATGGTAAGCGCAATAATAACCAAATGAGAACCGCTCTTATATCTTCGTGAGAACGTATAGACTGTCTCTATGCCATAAGCGGAGATAAGATAAAAAATAAAGGATATGTCAAAGAGCATACGCGGTTCCCATTTCCAGCCGTAAAAATGAAGAAAACTATGTATTACCACATAACTTATGAATGTAAGATATCCTGCCGCGAGCAACAGTTTGCGAGGTTCTCTGAACCAGAGCAGCAAAGGTATCAGAAAAAATAAATAATTAAAGAAATAGGTTGCACTATGCGATCGTGTCTGGAGTTCGTTCATATTCTGATAAAGATTCTGTAACCGATATCCCCATCCTTCATGCCAACGCTCGGCAAAAGTTCGCCCTGCCTCGGGTCCTTTTACCATATACGCCAACTCCAGTTTGCCTGTTATGCCGTAGGTATAGAGATATGACATGGAGATTATCAGGAGCCCGGTTACCAACGAGCCTAGTACATACTTCCAGGGGATTTTTTTTATGGTATACCAGTGATAGAGGAGTGCAAGACAGGGTATGATAGCCGCTAAAACAGCGCTGAGCGGCCGTGTATTGAAAGCAGCCGCGATACTAACCGCGGCAGGCAATAGGAAGACGCCAGTGCCTGTTTGTATTGACTTTATGACACACAAGAAGAAGAGAGAAATAAAGAGCATACTCGGAGCATGAGCCATATACGAGCTTGATAGCGTCAGAAAGTAGTGTGATGTTAGCATGAGGAGAATCTGGATCACCGCGATACGTTTATTCTTAAACAAACTCATGGCGATATAGTACTGAACCACAACAATGAATCCGGTTATAACAGGTATGGTTATCCAGACTACTCCGGTTAACCATCCAATCATAAGGATTATGCTGTTACCGATACCATGAAAGCCCCATATCTTTCCATCAATGCCAAACATATCCATCCAGTCCACAAGGAAAAATTCCGGATGCGGAGGCTGAGGTACTGAGATTTTTCCAGCAAGAAATATTTTTGCCTGGAGAAGATAGTTCATTTCATCTCCAAAGCCGGGCATGGCGTGGTATACCAACTGAACCACAGCCAGTGAGGCAGCGGCACCGGCTAAAAATATAATCAGGGGAAGGTAGCGTGACAGAGCTTCAATCCGAGACAGGGGTATATGTTCTGTTTCCGGCAGTTTCTGTTTACGATAGGGTAAGAGACCAATCATTACCAGAAAAAACGCACTCAATGAAAAAGCCGTAAGGAGGGGCATACTTATAAGACGCATCCATGGAGGTTTTACTTTTACGCTTGAGAGTCTTTCATGCTCTGAACTGAGTTGTATAGTCGACTCAGTTAAGTACATATTTATCTGATAAGCAGAGGAGGGGGAATCAATATGGAGCTCGGCTTTAAACGGGTTATAGTGAATATATCGTTTTGTTGTATTTGACGGTTGTTTATATACAATATCAAGGGGTGTGTCTCTGAGAAGAATGTGTCTCAGTATCTCAAATGTATTTATAATAAATCCTTTATCCTCTACGAGGTACTGCTCAACGGTATGACGCATGATGGTATTTATAAATACATGTATCTCCCCCGGTTGAGTTTTTGGAATATACATTACATTGTCATAAAGCACTACACGCACATCATTTGTCCTGTTTTCAACGATATACGTAGAAGAGTTGAAGTATACGGAGACTAAAAATAATGCGGATAAAAAGATAAGAAGGAGAAGAAGTATATACCGTCGCATAAAAAACATATTCATCCATTATAGATAATATTGATAACAAAAAATGTGTTATTGTTGTCTACTGGAGAAAGATTTAGTAATATCGAACGCAGTCATCCCCGTGAAGACGGGGATCCAGACTAAAATGTACTATATATGTCAATTATCTAGATTCCCGCCTTCGCGGGAATGACAGTCAAAGATTCTTTTTGATATTTTTGAAGATCAATACCTTCGGATGATCGTAGACCGTAAACGACTCATCAGCCGACTGATCATCTATATATATTGGTTTTCCAAAGAGTAGTTTGGAAAATGGTACGGTAGGATATACAGCAAACTCAGCAATTTTCTTATACTTATATTCACGAGTTTCCAGTTTATTTGCGAGCAGTTTTTTATAGTATATTGAGGCTATCGGAAAGCAGTTTTTGTACTTAGTGCAATCATTAAGCCGTTGTATCGGTACGTATAGCCGATTTGAAGAAAGTATTACATAATCACTATGGGCGAGTTGAGCATGGAGTAACGTCCATTTAGCCGCGTCATCAGGTTGTCCATATAGGGCAAGTTCCTCATGCTGAAACAACTCAGATCCCATAAGAGGAAGCCCGTCGTCCCACCCCTCGTATGTAAGTACGGAGTTTTTAGGAATAGAGGAGTTGATCCAGTAACTGGCTGTTAACCGAGTTAAAGGTTGAGTATAAATGCTCATAAATGTCGCGGTCCAGACTACTGTGCCGGATAGTACTATGAACGCAAATGTAGCAAGAGAGGTCGCGTAGATTGGTTTCAGCTTCCTGATATTTGCGATAAAGATATAATAAAATCCTATTGCTGCCATCAGGGCTATAAAGGGATATACCGGCAACATATAGCGCATAAACTTAACCGCAGATCTTCCAATGATAAGAACATAATAGGCATAGAACAAGGCGATTGTAACCGGAATATAATGCCTCCTCACAAACTCTTGTATGCTCTTGAAAGGAGATATGCCTTTTTGAAGTGTGTGCGGTCGGTAATGGAATAAAGCTATGCAGATACCTAAAAATGCCATTATCGCTATAATAGGTCCGGCGCCCCAGAGGATAATATTCTTAAAATAGTATATATAGGGAGTGGTATCTACGTATTGGAGGGTAAAGGGAAACTCATACGGGTTACTATTGAGCCGAAGTTGCTCAGTCATATCGTGAATGTATTTTGTGTGGTTCAGAATAGAGTAGGGGACACATATAAGATACGTTAGCACGATAGAGCCTACATATATATAAAGAGGTTTAAAAGCACGTATAGCATTTTTTACTATTCCCAGATTTTTTTTCAGTTGGTTTACCAGCAATATAACAATAATAAAAGGCACGAAAATAACAGGTGTTATTTTCACCGCAAGACACAGTCCGTGAACGATACCTACAAGAAGGGCATTTTTAAGCGTTGGCTTTTCAATATACCGCAAAAGCAGAGTGAGAAGGAGCGTGACATAGAATGTCACCTGAACATCTACTATATAAAAATGGCTATTCTGAATAGGGAAGAAGGCCATGACATAAAAAAATAAGCTGAGTACAGCTATTTTTTTATTTGATATTTTTTTTACCAAAACAAAGAGGAGATACGCCGTCCCCATATCGAATATAACCGATAATGTCCGGCCGATAGTATACATCGCGTCCACAGTAAACCATGTTGGAATAAGCCAGGTAAAAAATTGTGTGAGCGCTTTGAGAAGATAAATGGGGAGGGAACCGTAGCTAAAAAAATCAGGGTCAAGTTGGTCAAAGAAATGTATTTTTTCCGCGAACATCGTAATGGCTCGTTCGTCCGGGTGTATCTGCAGTCCGTTATCCCATCGCTGGTTATAAAGTCTGAGCGCGAAGCCGATGAGAAAAAGAGTACATACGAGGATTTTAAATAAAACCGACGAGGTATTTTTCTTTTTCACCTAATTATTATATCAATTTTGTGAGTATAAGCGACAAAGAGAGAGATTACGGAGGGTAGGTATATGGCGCGGCCATATACCTACCTCCTCAGTCCTACACGAACTCGAGTGTGCTTAGGTATTCTTCAGGTTCTACCTCCTTAGCGTATCCTTTCCAACGCGCAGGGAAGTATAAGCTGCGGAGTCTTAGCCACTCATTACGTGTGTCCGCGTATACGATATCGAACTGATCAGTAAGTTGTCCGCGAGTAGACATAAACTGTACAGACAGGATTCCTACTGAGCCAGTATCGATGATCGTTATCTTCCCGGCAGTGCTTAGATCGGGAAATGTATTCCAGTTCTCACGCGAAGCATCCTTTAGTGCCTTCAGTTGCCTGAAGCTCACTTTTATTCCGCGTCTCATGAGAAACTCGCGAACTTCCTGGGGGAAGAAGTACTTCGAAGCAATTTCGAGAAACTGAATCGGGTCCTGCGTATAGTATACATTTGCTCCGTTCTCCAGATAGAGAGGGACGCTGAACAAATGCAAGTTATCGAAGCCGTCTATATAAACTCCCTGGATAGAAAATGCAGGTGGATCCATGATCGCATGGTACTCCATCAGCAGATGTCCAAGAGCTGAGCTTGGAGCATCAACCTCATTGTTGACACCAGACTCAAGACGTGCATCGTCCATGCTGTACGTTTCCGGGTTATCCACCCAGCTTGCGTGCGGTTCATTCAGAACCATTGCCTCCGTCGAAAGCCGTTCGCGCAGAGCCTTGTCAAACGCTGCGCAAAACGTCCTATAAGCGAGTTCACGCTCATAGTATTTGGTGTCGCTTAGGGTATAGACAGACCGCGTTCGATCTGCAGACCAGTCGGGAGACTTGAGCAGTGCTATAAAGTCGCGGTTTATCCGATAGTCTTCACCACGTTCGATTAGGTTCTCGGCAACCTCGTTAGCTACCTGCAGAACCATCTCGAACGGGACGTCTTCAAGGTAGGTATTGTCAGAAAGCTAACACCACCTTCAATCGCGTTCCCTTCGGTTACGCGGAAGCCTGTGGCCGGAATGTAGAGTGATCTTACATACTGGCGGTTCCAGAGCTGGTCTTCATTACCAAGATAGTAGGTCCGGTAATGATCTTCCGTCTGGCCGGTTATGAGAAAATCGTAGCCCCATGGCATGTTGTCACTCACCAGGACGTAGAACGTGAAGGTGACTTCACGTGTACCGCGCTCGTACTCAGCGGTTACTTTGCCGGTGAAATCACTATTGTTCTTCACGATTTCGTCATACAGTGATCGTGAGACGATGATACCCCTTTTATGGGTTAGTCGTCCCATCCGGTAATACCGGTCAAGATCCTCAGTGAGGATAGACTGAAACGTATCAAAATCCACAAGAGACTCCTTTCATGCCGTAAACGGTATATGCATGACAGACAGGGGATGTCTGCGTATGCAAATCTCTCTCTTTGTCAAAGTGTGGTATTTCGTACATGGAGCTCTTAAAAGCTCCACAACGAATATGTTGGGGAATATTATTATACCATCATGAAGATATATCATCAAGGCTGGTAGCCCCGGAGTATGATAGAATACGTTATATAAATAGTGTAGTATTAATTGCAATATGTTACCTGTATTACTTGACCTAAAATTTGTAAAGATATATACATTCGGTCTGTTTCTGGTTCTCGCATTTTTCTGGAGTAGCTTCCTCCTGTGGAAAAATTCACGGCTTACATCGTATAAAGAAGAGGATATCTTTGACGGTTTATTCGTTTCTCTGCTGGGAGCACTTTTTGTAGGGAGAATTTTTTATGTAGTCTTCCACTTTGATAAGTTTGGCTTCAATCTCATGAAGTTTCTTCTTATCAACGGATATCCCGGGCTCAATTTATATGGATGTCTCCTCGGTGGATTTATAGCCATGGCGCTCTTCAGTAACCCTAAGAAGTTTAGTTTCTTTGAAGTTCTGGATTATGTTATCTCACCGATCTTTTTAGCTCTCGGGATAGGCAAATTAGGCGCATTTTTTTCGGGAGTAGAAGTAGGTGCCAAAACCAAGTTCCCGCTCGCAATAAAATACGTCAATTTTGATGGACTCCGTCATCTTACGCCATTTTATGAAAGCATCCTGTTCTTTATCGCGGCGTATCTGAGTTATCAGATCATGTACTCAGTAAGACGGGGACTGTTGAAGAAAGGGTTCCTCTTTTATTTCTTTATATGGTTTTTCAGCCTCACGACACTGGCCTTTGACACACTCAAATCTTCACACAGTATGATTGCGGGACATAGTTTTAACGCCGTTCTTTCACTTACTCTTCTCTTGACATCTACAGGGTATTTTATGTATTATTTCAGGAGTCTTATTTTCAAAAGATTCGCGGTTGTTAGCAGTTTTATTTTTAGACATGGACGCAAAAATCACAAAGCAGATGCTAAAGGACACAGAGACCAGGCTGACGGAGGAGAAGCAGAAGACGCTGCATCAGATCCAGGATCTGAAAAAGAATGATCCATTTTTTGATCCCGACTATGTTTCTGATAACGCCGCTGTCGATACCGACGCACGTGAACAGATAGGACATCAGACTATCGAAGCTCAGATCAGCGACCTGAACAAAAGAGTGGCAGACATAGATATAACTCTCAACAAAATAGCAAAGGGTAAATACGGTGTGTGCGAGAAGTGCAACAAGGATATCCCTTTTGCAAGACTTCAGCTTATACCCGAGGCCCGGTATTGTGTCAGCTGTGAAAACAAATTACGTAAGTAATCGTGTGAGACGACTCCGCTCTTTGGGGCGGGGAATATTGTATAGTTAGTAGTATGTTTGAAATTCCTTCCAATCAGCTATTTAACATAGTACTTTTTCTTCTGGTGCCATTTTTGTGCGGTTACCTGCTAAAAAGATATAATCTGCCCGTCATAATAGGTTATATTGTGGGCGGCATTCTCATGACTACGCTGTCATTTTCGGAGGTATCTCTTGTTGTCATTCAGCAGTTTGCTTCTTTCGGAATAATGCTGCTCATGTTCACGCTCGGCCTTGAAATAAACTTTGATCGTCTGTATGTACAGAGAAAGATAATTGTAGTCGCAGGAGTGCTTCAGATTATTCTTACGTCCCTTATTATATTTATTGTCTCCATGCTGTTTCATTTTACTCCGCTTCAGTCATTCCTTATAGGAATTGCTTTTTCATCTTCGTCGACTACTCTTGTAGCAAAAATAATTCAGGACAGGGGAGAAGAGACGTCATTTGTAGGAGAGCTCGCTATAGGCATTCTTATGTTCCAGGATCTTGCATTTATACCTATCCTTATTATTTTTACCTATCTCCAGTCATCGGTCACCTCTTACACGAATCTGGTAAAAGATATTGGGTGGACTATGCTCCAAACAACCCTCATCGTATTATTCATGTATTATGTGGGTAAACGTGTCGCGCCTTTTATGTTCCATAAAATTGCGCGTTCCTCTCGAGAGCTTCTCAATCTGTTTATCATCGTTTTTGTGTTTGTAGTGGCCTTCGCGTCTGCGCTTATTGGACTTCCTATACTTATCGGTGTATTTATCGCGGGCGCGGTAGTCTCACAAACACTAGAACATTTTCATATATTTTCTCAGGTGCGCCCCATACGAGACATCCTGGGCATTATTTTCTTTGTATATATAGGTACTCATCTCAACTTGGCGACAGTATCCAACTCTATTCCACAGATTCTTCTTTTTACCGCGGTAATACTCGCGGCAAAGTTCATGATTCTTATCTTTATTTTTGTATATCTCAAGCTACACTCTCGTGCGTCATTTCACCTTTCTTCTTATCTGTTTCAGCTGAGCGAAAATGCCTTTCTCTTGCTGAGCATATCGTACGCAAACGGCATCTTAACTCACGATCAACTTGTCTCTCTTACGGCATCTGTGCTCTTAAGTATCATCATCACGCCGCTACTTACCAATAACAAAGACCTGTTTTACTTATATGTTCGTACCTTTTTTAAACGCTATGTACCCGCAGTTGAGATGTTTGTACGGCATTCTATAGATCACAGTTACTTATCGCTGGAGACGTCGCGTCGAGAATCACATATCATTATCTGCGGATACGGACGCATCGGCTCATATGTAGGTCGTGCACTGATGCTCGCTGATATTCCGTTTGTAGCGGTAGATTACAACTACCAGATTGTGGCTGGAGCGCGAAAAGAAGGAGTTGATATCATATATGGTGATCCAACCGATGCCGACATTCTCAAATCGTTGCAAATAGAGCATGCGGTAGCTCTAGTGAGCTGTCTGCCGGATATTTATTCACAGGAACATATCGTCATAAATGTAAAGAAAATAAACTCCAAGATACTCCTACTTTCTAATGTTCATAAACGTGAGTACGTGCAGAGAATAAAAGATCTCGGCGCTGATGTTGTTATTCAGTCAGAGTACGAAGCATCCCTATCGATAATTAAAAAATTATTTGCTGTCAAAGAGCTGCCCAAACAGGACATAATCAATAAAGTCCGCCACTTCAAACTAGAGCAAGGAATGGGCATCTAAGCCTATGAATCCAAACACAAAGTCGTCATTTCATCTAAGGTTTAACAAGTACTGGTATGCCGGCCTGCTTATAGCGTTCCTCTTACTCGCAGGTGCCATCCGTGATTTTTCGAACTCAATGTTTTTTCATAAACAGAATAGAATTAACGTACTCTTTTATAGTAGTAATACGCGGTATTATTCGTTTGGCATAGATGACACGGTAAACTACAACATGTCATTTTTTCCTGACCTAAAAATGAGAGTGCTTGGAGGTTATGGGTACTATCGTATCGGCGCGTTGGGGAAGCTTATACATCTTGAACATAATCCGTATATCTTTAAAAAAGCCTTTTCATATGCCACAGCATCGTTTGTAGATTACTACTTTTATCCTGATTCTGACGAAATATATTATGGTATGAAAGAGCTGGATCCAAATATAACACCTAAACTAACCGAGATATTCTTTCAAAAATCTAACGCTTCTTTTTTTGATCGCCTCTATCTTTTTTTCATGTTTTCCCGTCTCAACCCGGAGCAATACAAGACGTTGCGTGGGATACCATATGAAAAAAAAGGTGATGACGTAGTTTTTCTTGAAAATGATTTTAAAAAGTCAAACGGAGGATATTTCTATGATAAAAAATTCAGGGAGGAGAAAAAAGAAGTACAAGTGATCTACAGTGAATATTACGGAAACGCCAGTGCTGTAAGCAATATTTTAGAAGGAAGCGGTATCCGTGTAAGCGATATTTCTGAGGCCGAAAAACCAGAAAAACACTGTGTAGTAAAAGAACAGGCAGAGGTCTTTTCAGAAACCGCAAAAGAGTTAGCCAGGTTTTTCCAGTGCTCCCTGGAGAAGGGGAGTAGTGATATTTATGATATAATTTTTATATTAGGAGATAGAGAAAAGGAATGGGCATCAAAATAACACACATATGGCATTTATATTTATTATCCTATTTTGTCTTTCGTTAGTCCTCGCGGTGCGTTCAATGCGTGATTTTGAGATCCCTTCCGAAATACGACAACTACTTAGATCTCGCAAGATTCATGGCACTATAGTATTTATGAAAGATAAAGTTCTTCATTATTCTTCAACTTCCTCATCAGATGCAGGTTCACGGTGAATATCAATGAATTCCTCATCACGATCAAGAGTGCTTGCCATTTTGTCAATTTCATCCTCATCTCCGGAGTCACTATCAGCCTCTTCCTCGCTTGTTTCGCTTCCTTCTTCGCCACGGCTGATCTGATCCATATTACTCTGGTTATTATTGGGGAATGAGGTAAAATTAGCGACGGCCTTACCCTTAGATTCTTCCTGAATGAAGATTACGACACGGGTAAGAGCAGACTCTTGTATATACGCTCTATACTTACTTTTTGCTTTGAGGAAGAAAATCAATCGTTTGGAAAGATCATCTGCCAGGCATCCGATATAATCACCTTTCTTTGTTCGGACCTCAACTTTTCTCTTCTTAAACTGTATTATCACTTCCTGTCCTACGATGAGTTGAGCGAGATGATTCTTCTGACCCAGGTTTACCAGACTTACTGTTTTGGTTTTACCGGTGACTTCAAGAAATATTTTAGGATCGAGCTTTGTATTCTCAGTCGCGGCAAAATGCGTTTCCTTGTCTTCCAGAATGGTAATCCGTTCAAGATTTTCAAGTGCGACCTGATTCCTTGACTGTATCTTAAGCGCTTTCTGATATACCGTTTTTGCGTCTTTTATTGCTTTCATCTGTAAATATGCAAAACCGAGTCGCAGATGGGCGTCCAGAGAAGTCTTATCTATGGCGAGAAGTTTCTTATTAAGCTCGATAGCTTGTTTCCAATCAGCATTTACTGCGGCGTCAATAGCCTGCTGCTCCAGTATGTCAGTTTCGTTCATACAATCAGTCAAATAAATAAATAGTAATAAAAACAGTGGTCAAGATTTATTTAGGTTAAGTATATTTTATTTTAGTCTTTTGTCAAGTATAATACAGGAGCGTATTGACAGGCATCAGTTTGAATAAAATACATAACAAAAGTATATTTACTATATATGTCAGGACACTCTAAATGGGCAAATATTAAAAGACAGAAAGAAGCGAACGATAAAGTGAAGGGAAGTGTGTTCGCAAAACTATCCCGTCTTATTACACTGGCTATAGTAGAAGGCAACGGGGTAGCAGACCCGGAGTATAACGTACACCTACGACTGGCTATAGATAAAGCGAAAGATGCCAACATGCCGAAAGAAAATATATCAAGAGCGATAGAGAAGGGGAGTGGCCCTGATAGCAGCCAGATAAAAGAGGTGCGCTATGAAGCTTTCGGACCGGGTGGCACGGCGCTGTTGATTATTGCTTCTACCGATAATAACAATAGAACAAACGCCGAGATACGGAATATACTGGAGAGACATGGGGGAAAGATGGGCGGCATGGGAGCAGTACATTATATGTTTAGTCACGTTGCCGCGGCGATATTTAATAAGTCTCAAAATTCTGAGGAGGCTCTGTTCGAATTTGCCAGTACGCACAACGCGAGTGATTTTTATGAGGATGACCATGAATTTGTCGCTTTCTTTCCATATGAAGATTTAGGTAAAATAAAACATTATACGACCGCGCTAGCGTTACAATCGGTTGAGGAAGAATATAAAGCTACAACCACAGTACCGGTCGATACCGCAACCGGAGATAAACTTTCCGAGTTGATTGGAGCGTTGGAGGAGCTTGATGATGTTCATAATGTTTATACCAACGCCTCCATAGCCTGAGTATGTTATACAAAAAACAAACACGCAAACTATTCATAAGGACCTTTGGTCATATAGAGAAACGCATAAGGTTTGTCATAAGTGCCCTTGTTATGTCGCTTGGCCTTATGGGTGCCTCGTTCTTCTTTTTTGATGCTTTTTGGATCTTTATCCCCATTCTGTTTATAGCTTCCTATATACTCACTTTTTTTTCAGTTTTAGAAGACATCGAGAAAATAGAGTGGACCATGCTTTTTCTTATGCCTGTACTGTTTACCATTACATGTTATCTGTTTTATTTTCTCTTTCCTGTACGTTGGCTTACCCGTGTGCCGTTTCTTATATCCTATGGTGTTTCTATGTACGCGATTTTCCTTACCTCGAATATATTCAATGTCGGAGTAGGTAAGAGTCTCCAGCTCTATCGAGCTGCTTTTTCTGTGAACTATTTTTATCAGACACTCATTTTATTCCTTCTTTTGATTGTAATTTTTTCATTTAAGCAGATGTTTATCATAAATGGATTACTTATTTTTATAACCACACTGCCGCTGAGTATGCAGCTTCTCTGGAGCGTAAAACCAAAGACTACACTAGATAGGCATATTCTTACATATAGTCTATTAATCTCCGCGATCCTCATGGAGCTCGGTATAGCGCTTTCATTTGTTCCGGTAAAGTCAACCATACTAGGGCTTTTTCTTACCGCCTGTTATTACAGCCTTACAGGGTTATTTCATAATTATCTTGATCAGAAACTCTTCTCACAGACGATCCGGGAATATTTATTTGTTATAGGATTCGTATCTCTCATCTTTCTTCTCTCCATTCAATGGTGATATCAAGTGGTATAATATGTATCATTTGCGTATCCCTATACATCTTAAGGCAATAGCTGTCTTATGACGTATAGGTATTACTATCTACAAGCACATTTATAATCTGTGGTCTCTTATGTGATAAGAGGGGGGAGTTGAAGAAACAAGTATTGTTTTTTGTATTTCCCTCTCTTAACCCACATGCTCCAACCCCTGGAGCTCCGGTGACTTCCTTCTTCAGGAAGTAATGTAACCTTGTAGCTCAAGCTACTACAACAAACGGAGGTAGAGTATCGGTGATCGTATTGTTCCTAACAAATAGAAGGAGATTTCTATGCAGCAGCGAAACGATACCCCTGCTATCTATAGAACAGCAGGTTTTCAGACCGCCCTCGCAAACGGACTGCTTGCCTTCCATTGGTTGGTAGGCCAGCAACGCGCATCGTCTATGTCTATCAAACTGCGCAAACTCTTTGCGCAGCTTGAAGGCGACATTACCGTTCCTGATTTCATATACGCCGATGCGGGAAAAACAGACTCAATTGTCGCATATGAGCGGGGGATAGAAGAGGGATATGCTCTCTTGCGCCGTCTCATAGACGAGACTTTTCCCGATCGCGAGCCGTTGGGCGACCGATACGTTGAGCGCGTTCTGTGGCGTATTGGTCTGAAACATCTCATGAAGTCTGAAGTCCTTAAACTCAGAACGACTGAGAAGATCGCGTATATTGTCGGAAACGGCCCAAATAGAATAGAAGCTATCGGATCACTCGATGTCGAGCCGACCGCCTCTATTTCGCTGCACGTACATGAGTATGTCTATGCAGGCGACGCGATCGACGTGACCAACATGCACCTCGTGATGGTCAACCTGGATGGCATCTACCTTCGAGAGTACTCATATGTACTTTCATACCCCGGTGTTCTCATCGTCCGGTGACATTCTAACAAAACAGCAGGTATGTTCCATCTCGACTCAGTCGGGATGGAACATACATCTTAACAACAATGAAGGAGCTCTCACCTATGTCGTACATTATTTCCAACCCGGCCCAATCTTCGGGCTTTCTTACCGCCATGCTCACAGGTCTCCAGACTCTCGAGCGAATTCTCACGTGGCGAACAGGAATGCAACCTCTTGTCTGGAACGACAAACTTTTTACTAGATACTGCCGACTTCTGCGAGAGCACTCAGTGCCTCGTACGTTGCGGCAATCAGTCTGGGAACAAAGGTTTGCCGAGGGTCTTGAATATGGATATGCCAGTGTAGAAGTTCTTTTGAGCGAATGCATGGCAGCGGGGACTGAGGTAGTACCGGAAACCATTGAATGGATGTCCTACAGGATAGCGCTTCGTCGTCTGACGGGGGAGGAGTACTCTCAACTATCCTTGTCTGCTCCGGTTATCTACGCCGCTGGTTCAAATGATACAGCCATCATCGCCAGCGCCCGAATATATGTAGTTACCCATCGCCCCGAGGCACAGATTTATTTGCGGGATCTGTCGTACAAGGGGAGCAGAGCAGTAGGAAAACCCGGAGACATACTAACAACACATCATAGCAACCTGTATGTCCCTGCATTCGAGTGTCCACAGATCCGTGTCGCTTGACGACCCCTATCTCGGGAACGTTATCGCCCGCAAGGCGTTCCCGAGATATATTTTTACACGTATATTCTTTCAGTATTCGTAACACGCATACAATAATAGCATTACGCACGAGTCGTGCCTGCAAAAAAAGCGACGTCGCCATCAAAGCAGAGGAGAGGGGAAGGATGGAGAAGTACAGACGTGAAAAATACTATAGGACAAATACTTACAGACGTGAATGAACTGATATATAGATCAAAATATTACTATAGGACTTAGCTTAGCCTCAGATTATGAACAATCAGGAGTAAGGGTGAAAACTATAGGATATAGTTTGTACCTTCTCTCATGCTGAGTACACTGCAAAAATCCGCGCGATTTTGAGGCTAATTGTTTCATTATGGACTGATATTATGCTCTAAAATGTCACTATCCCTCTCTGTCATATATTGTGGATAACTGCTAGAGCATATAGCCAACGCGCATATATTTAGCCTCAAAAATGTTAATTTAGATTGATTTAATGCGCTAAATTTAACACCTTTCAGGACTGTCTTCTTACGTTCCGGAGTAGTGGCTGATCTAGCTTGTTTGCGCACTCTTAGGAGTGTTTTATGCATAAAGAGTGGTTTATATATAAACATTTAGGTACATATACGCGAAACGTGAACTCCTACACTATTGGCTCAGTCCTAATTCTGTCAGAATATGTACCGTCTCAAAGATGCCATTATATGCGACATCCATACCCGGGGGAAGGTGGATAGACAACGTCGTAAATTATATCTTTTACGACGTTCTTGAGCGTGGGTTCCGGAGAAGTGGCTATTTTGGCATTGTTTTGCAATGTTTTATTTTTCATATATTTTTATGTTTATTTATGTATATATATTCACACGCATTGTTACCATCGCCCGTCAGCTTATATACCCAGTTTAGGCCCCTTGGCTATTTGAGGCTAAATCAAGGCTAGATAGGCACAAAATGGGCATGCACTTCCCTGCCGGATTTGGAAAATAGCTTCAGCCTGTATATAATTAGAATCTTTATGAGCTCAAATTATCATCGTACCAGACGCACAATCCGTGCCTATTTCATTATGGGTATGGTCTATATGCTTTTTATCATTGGTCTGTTATTGGCAAGCAGCAATGGCCGTGTTGCAACGTATCTACATAAGGACATACTCAAACCCGCACAGGTAGCCTGTTATATACAAAGATTGAATCAAGCGCTCTTACTGCGGCCCAATAAAATTCAGTTGCCAATACTTATGTATCACTATGTAGAGTATGTAAAAGACATGGGAGACAAGAAACGCCAGTTGATGAATATAGAACCACATATATTTGAGCAACATCTAAAAGATCTTACGTCTGCGGGTTATCAGACCCTGCTAGTTAGAGACATGCCCCGTATTTTGACCAGGAAGGCCGATGTTTGTATAAAGGCGGTAGTTATATCCTTTGATGATGGATATGCCGATTTCTATACCGATGTTTTTCCGCTATTAAAGAAGTATCACGTGAAAGCGACTGTTTATATAATCGCCGACTATATAGGTAAACCGGGATTCCTTACAGAAGCGCAGATAAAAGAAATGCTTGCCGATGGTTCGGTCGAAATAGGATCTCATACGCTGGATCATTATTATCTAAAACGCGCGGTATTAGCTGAACAAAAGAGACAGATAGTTGAGAGTAAGAAACTGCTTGAGGAGAAGTTTAAGGTGCGTATTAGTACATTTGCATATCCGTTTGGAGCATTTGATGATCATACGGTAAACTATGTAAAGGAGGCTTCATATTCGGCTGCGGTTACGGTAGAGCCGGGAGCTCATATATCAGCAGAAGATATTTACACATTGCCGCGTATTCGTCCTGAGAAACTCAAGGGAAATATTGCAGAAGCGCTGGCCGGCTATACAAAATGAATAACAAAGAGCACGTACTAACATATTTAGAAACAAACCGTCTGATGGCTCTGGCAAGCTCTCATAATAATAAGCCGTGGGCAGTTACTGTTTTTTTTGCGTATGATAAAGAACTTAATCTCTATTTCTACTCAAAACCGGATACTGAGCACTGTAAACAGATTGAAGTAAACAATCAGGTTGCTGTGGCAATACACCAAAACTGGGGAGAGCCGGGGCTTATAAAGGGCGTGCAGCTTACCGGTATCTGTACAAAGCCTACAGCCGAAGAATATACGACGTCGTTTAATGTATATACGCGACGTCACAACTGGGCTCATACGTATCCTGATCATGTTATTTATAAAATTAAACCTATTGAACTGTATTATCTGGACCATAAACTTTTTGGTCATTTCAATAGGGTAAGGGTAGTATAGGCGAGTGTAACGCTCTCCCCTCTTCCCTATCACGTATTAATATACTAAACAACTATGCTGTCATACATCGAAATAAACAAACATAATATTCTGCATAACATTCATGTACTTACATCACAGGTCTCGCGCCGTACTCTCATTATGAGTGTGGTTAAGGGTAACGCGTATGGTCATGGTTTACAGGAGGTAGTCTCAATATTGGAGGGCTCAACTGACAGGTTTGGGATTATCTCTATAGAAGACCTTCGGGCACTGCGCAAGATTACCCACAAACCAGCGTTATTACTGGGATATATCGCAAAAGATGACCTGGAAGAGGCTGTAGCTCTTAAGGGAACATTGGTAGTCTATGATACTGAGCGAATCATATTATTGAATGATATAGGCAAACGCACCGGTACAAAACCTATAGTTCATCTTAAAATAGACGCAGCATTAGGCAGACAAGGCATCATGCCCGAGGATCTGGAACAGTTCTTGTCTGATATAAAGCCATATACTCATATAACAATAGAAGGCATATACGCGCATTTTGCGAATATTGAAGATACAGAAGATTTTTCTCATGCTCAAAAACAGATTAATCTATTCGAACAAGCTAAAGAAATAATGAAAAAGCATGGGTATACTCAGCTTATTACGCATATAGCATCTACCGCGGGTACGCTCGTCTACGAACAGGATAAAAAAGTGAATACTATGGTTCGTCTGGGGCTTGGTCTCTACGGAATGTGGCCATCTCTCTATATATCATCGCAGATGAAAGCGAAAGGGTTGGAACTTAAACCTGCTCTCCGATGGGTTACTCATATCGCGCAGGTTAAATCCGTCCCCGCCGCGTTCACCATAGGCTATGGACTTACATACAGGACTACTGCACCTATGACAGTGGCAGTTGTTCCTCAAGGATACAGTGATGGATATGATAGAGGGTTATCCAACAAAGGCGCAGTACTTATCCATGGTAAAAGATGTTCTATTCTGGGCAGAGTTGCCATGAATATGTTTGTCGTAGATGTAACACATCTACAGAATGTGCAGGCAGAAGATGAGGTTGTACTACTGGGAATGCAAGGAGAGGAAGAGATTTCGGCCGAAGAACTTGCGGAGTATCTTGATACTATAAACTACGAAGTTACGACGAGGATCTCTTCGTTACTTCCCCGGAAGAGTGTAACTTCTTTTTAGTTTTTTCTTTTCAGCATTCTTTTCGAGAGACAGCTGTATAAGTTTATCAATAAGACTCTCAAACGAAGTTCCTGATGCTTCCCATAACTTTGGGTACATACTTATTTTTGTAAAACCAGGAATGGTATTGATCTCATTTATTATAAACTCACCATTCTTTTTCATAAAACAATCAACTCGTGCCATTCCGCTGCACTCAAGTACCTGAAAGGCCTTTATGGCAAGTGATTGTACAGCTTTTGTCTGTTCTGCAGATATCTTTGCCGGAATAATGAGTGCTGCCCCGTTTTCGTCAATATACTTTGCGTCATATGAATAAAATTCATGCGTAGGTATAATTTCGCCGGGAACAGATGCTTCAGGATAGGCGTTCCCCAAGACTGAACACTCAATTTCTCGACCTTCAACATACTTTTCAATTATTATCTTGCTGTCATACTCAAACGCCTCTGTCACTGCCTTTGCTAACTCTTCTTTATTATAAGCTTTGGAGACACCTACAGAAGAGCCCATATTAGCGGGCTTTACAAAAACGGGATATCCAAATTCCCGACTGGCGTGTTCTGCTGCGTCTATGGTAAAGGTTTTGCTATGAAGCACCCGAAATGATGCTACAGGTATACCCGAAGCCTGCAATAATCGTTTCATAACATCTTTATCCATACCAATGGCCGATCCCAGTACTCCGGCACCTACATAAGGCGCATCCAGAAGTTCCAGAAATCCCTGGAGAGCTCCATCTTCGCCTGTTGTACCGTGGATAAGGGGGAAGAATACATCTATAGTGGTAGGTTTAGCGTCACCTGTCTCAGGCATGAGCATTATCGAGTTTTCGGATGATGCAGGTGTTACGATCGAGGCACTGGCACTATTGAGTTTTATGTGTGAGGGATCTGAAGCATTTAGAAGATAGTTTGAGGCATTCCCAAGGAGCCATTTTCCGGCTTTATCTATGCCGACAAGTACAACGTTGTAGCGCTCTTTATTGAGTGCTTCATATACTGATTTTGCTGACTGTAGGGAGACTTCATGCTCTCCGCTCCGGCCACCAAATAACAGACAAACTGTTATTTTTTTAGCCATATTATTGTATGGAATTTATCAGTTGTGCCTTAAGGTCGTCGTATGATCCTATATTGTCGAGACGTTTTCCATTGAGAAAAAAGGTGGGTGTGCTGTTTATACCGTTCTTATCGCCTTCTTCCATATTGGCTTTGACCTGGTTGATGACTTCTGTCGAATCCATATCTTTCTTGAATTTTTCCGCATCAAGCTTGAGCTGTTTTACAAGAGTCATAAAGTAGCCGGTAGGATTCGATTCACCGGACCATTTTTCTTGACTTGTAAACAATGCGTCGGACATCTCGAAAAATTTATTCTGTTTGCCCGCCGCTTCGGCCGCGAGAGCTGCCCTATATGCATTTTTATGTATCTGTGTGAGGGGAAAATGTTTGTAGACAAACGTTACATTGTCTGTGATCTTTTTATCAGTATCAAGATTCTTGGTGATGTAATCATGGAACTGGCGACATGCAGGACATTGAAGGTCTGAGTATTCGACAACAACACTTTTATTGGCTTTAGACCATTTTGTGTGATCTCCGGCCTGTACTTTTTTGAGTTCAGGAATAGTTATTGCAGTCTCCTGTGGGGGTTTGTTTGTAAGGACATATGCTATGCCAAGAAACGCGAAGATTGCTACAACCGAAACAATCCCTATAATTATTGTGTTTTTATTCATGGTGTCATAGGTAACACTTATAACGAAGATGCAGCCTACATAATACTAAGTTTTGCTTATAAATGCAAATCTCGCGTCGCACGTATTGTAGCTTGTATAATATGAAGATGAAGTATTATTTTGCAGCGTTACTCCTATTAATCCAAATACTGATAACCCCGTGGTCAATATTTGCCCAGGTAGATGCGCATACTACACTTATGGATGCGGTCGTGACCACAGTTAAGACTGTGCCTCGTGAGTCAAAACAGATGACGGGAGACAAAGTAATTCGGTTCAGGATAGTTTCGGGTACGTTTAAGGGAAAAGAGTTCAGCTCAACAGTTGATATATCAAGAGCATCATTCGGTGGATATCGCCCTGGAGATCAGGTAATAGTTTCGTACAGTAAAGATCCAACCGGACGGGAAACGGTATATGTTGTTGACTACAACAGAAAGCAGCAGCTGTTAATTTTATTCTTTCTTTTCCTGGCGTTTGTATTTATTATTGGCCGGTGGAAAGGAATATCCTCATTTATCGGAATGATATTTTCGTTTGTAATTATAGGAAGGTTTATAATCCCTAATATTTTGCTCGGCAATGATCCTGTATTAATCTCCTTACTCGGGGCGATTTTCATAATTCCCGTAACGTTCTACCTTTCTCATGGTATAAATCGTAAAACTACCATAGCTGTTGTCGGCACATTCCTTGCTCTGGTGCTCACCGGAGTACTGGCATTTATTTTTATACAGTTCGCGCGACTCACCGGCTTTGCCGCTGAAGAAGCTGCTTATCTGGACGCAATGAAAGGCACCGCCATAAATATAAAGAATATTCTTCTTGCCGGTATTATAATAGGCGCGCTGGGTGTGTTGGATGATATAACAATCTCTCAGACATCGATTGTCGCAGAACTACACAATGCTAACGCTAAGTATTCATTCAAACAACTATATAACAGTGCTATGTCAGTGGGGAGAGATCATATCGCTTCGCTGGTTAACACGCTCGTATTAGTCTATGTAGGAGCATCGTTGCCACTATTTCTTTTGTTCTATAATACACAGTTTTCTTACACACAGGTTATAAGCCAAGAAATAATAGCAACGGAGATAATCCGAACTCTGGTAAGCAGCATCGGCATTATTGCGGCCGTTCCTATAACTACTCTCCTTGCGTGCCTCTATACAAAGAAAGGGAAATCATAGCCTCCGGAAATAGCATTACTACTCCCGGAGGAAATAATTTCGTTAAGATAGGTATTTTCGTGCGGTAGTCTTGGTTTTTTCAACCTGTTCCTGCATTTTCTCTTTGCCGCTGTCTGCTATTTCTTCGGCAGTTTCACCTGCGTCTTTGCTTATTTCTTTTATGGTATCAACAGTTCGTTTCTTTATATTCTGAAGATGTTTGCCCATTTTTTTTCGGTTTTCTTCGTTGGAAAGCAACGTCGCAGCTGCCGCACCCGCAACAATTCCCGCAACTCCGGTAATGATAGGTGTTATATCGGTTTTTTCATCTTTCTTAAACATGGTATTCACCTCCTTTCCTGAATGATAACTTATATATACACATCCTAATGGTTTGCCATAAAGATCTCGAAATAATCAGGTAAGAAGGATGTAAGAAAATATGATGAAGGTATATATCCGGGAGGAATCGTCAGGGTAATGCCCCTGTGATTCCTCCCGGTCTAGTCCGTATGCCATCTTTCATGTGTCGCCTAAAGAACTGCTATGACGGAAAACCGCATGCGGTATTCGACACCATCAATAGTGATGTCGATGTCATAGCCTGGATCGGACGACGCTTGCGCCCGATTGACAACACCTGCCGTCAGAAACAAACGGAACTGCACATGAAGATCCTCAATTGAGGATCCCGAGAACCGGCCGGGGTTGGTAGTGTCTACCATGCCTGCGAGTGTGACTCGCGCCATCACGTCGTTGTCAAACGTGATGGTGGCAAAGTTTTTGTTCATTGCCAGGAACACCGCGGAAATTGGTGTTACCAGCAACTCTACCAGTCTCGACCGATTGTCATCGAACCCCGCTACGCCCTTTGGCATGATGCGGGAATCTCCACCCCTACTTCTCTGCTGGGGCGGGCGTCTACTGGCACTTGTCATGGGACGCCTCCTTTCAGGCTATGGAAAAGACCTCAAGGTGAGGATTGTGGGAAATAATAGTATATCATATTATGAAGCTCTAATCACCTATAGTAGAGATACATATCTGGTGTGTCATTTTCATGTTGTATCGGTCTGTCGTGTAGGAAGAGATATGTGAAATGTAGAGCCTTTTCCTTCTGTTGAAGTTACCCAGATGGTCCCGCGGTGGCGACGTATAATCTCGGCCGACATATAGAGACCCAACCCCAGACCCGGATAGCTCTCACGTTTGTGTCCGCCTACTCGGTGAAAGCGGTTAAAGATGCGGGTACGTTGTTGTGGCGGTATACCTATGCCTGCATCCCGAACCTTTATAATCAGCCTGTTTTTTGCGATCTCTGATTTGAGTGTGATGGTAGCATTCTGCGGAGAATATTTAATCGCGTTATTTATGAGATGTCCTATGACCTGACTAAGTCTATCCCAGTCCCCTTTTATTACTGCTCCCGTTTTCCCGTTAAGTTGTATGGTGTTGGTAAGATAGGTTACCCGGGCATCATCCATAATCTCCTGTAACAATTCGTCGGCGTTAATCATGTTGAGGTTAAGCTTAAGCTTCCCTGCTTCGACTACTGAGACATCAAGGAGATTGGAAACCAACACCGTGAGTCTATTAAGTTGTCGGCTCATGCGCATAATATAGTCATTGGCCTTAGCATCGCCATGAGTAAGAAAATATTTGTTCAGGAGTTGAGTATACGCGACGATATTTGTAAGAGGAGTTTTTAGTTCATGGCTTGCTATATCGATAAACTCATCCCGTTTTTTCATGGTTAGTTTGTTGGTCGCAGGATCGGTAAATGTGACACAGTACCCGGTTGAGCTGTCGCTTTCGTGTATGTTTATGCATACTGACACGGGTACGGAGGTGTTTCGTGTAGTTTTGAGTGTAGTCTCACCCTTTTTCTTTTTATATTCCCGATTGAGAAGCGTCTCAAACTCGCGCTTCACGGGAGTTTGAATATATTCTAATACTGAGGCTCCTGTTATTTTGTTTTCAGTCGATTTTACTAGTTTACAAAACGCTTTATTCGCATAAAGAATAGTATGATCCTGAGATAAAATAACTACGCCTTCGCGCATAGTTTCTACGAGATTTTGGTAAAGCGGCATATGCAAATGTTCACTGAGATTGTATCTCCGTGATTCATCATGGAATAAGGATGTGATTCTACGTACATCTACTGCCGAATTTTTATAACTTGTTAACCTTACCATGACGATTGAAAAATATATAAATATATATTCAATATGTTACCTAACATCGAGAATTTATTATAATACAGAAAGTCATGACAATGCAATACCCCATAAGCAATTATTACAGATTTATTACAGTTCTATTACAAATAACATTTACATATCATATACGAAGATTTATCTTATGAAGAAAAAAAGCAGCTATGCACACTCCGGAGGTCCTCGCTCTTCATGATCGCATTCTATTACACAAAGATACATTTTATCGTTATTATGATTTTTATAACAGGTTATTTTCAACTCTAGTTTTGATCCATAAAAACCACTACGCATTTTGCTATGAGGCATATTCTTATTTTCAACTACTAACGAAATCAATCAAATTTGTGTTTAAGGTTGCTTATGTTCCGGTTAAATGCTTCACGAGCTTCTGTAGCTGCCTCTCTCGCCTGCGCCTTCATTTCGGCCATCTTTGCTTCCCAGCTGTCTCTTTCTGATGTCGTTCTGTCGGTTTTTGCTTTATGTTTGCGCATGTTACTCACCTCCTATCGTTTTTAATTTTTAACTAACACTAATTAAGATTAATCGCTGTGTGTGTGAAGTTAATAAGAGATATGTAAGAAGAAGGTAAGAGTCGCGGGAGGTTAGAAGATTATTCTCACACCACCCAACTGGGCATAATCGAAGGCGTGAAAGTGGTGAATTGAGCCGATAAACATTCTGTTTTTGCGGATATGAAGTTTGTTAGAGATCTCTTCTACCAGTTCAGGTCCAAAGGGTTTTTTTGCTTGCATGTAATCAATATTAAGATGCGGCATCACACCTGCTTTTTTTAGTTCAGGAATGAGTGTTTTTATCTGTTCGCTCATTTCATTGTGATGTTTTTCTTCATCCGGCGCGCAATGAATAAGAGTGATGTTGTAACCTGTCTCGTTGCGGTTTATATACTCAAGAATAGGATATATACGGTGTAGATGATTTATGAACACAACAAATCTTCCCTCTACTAAATCACTGAATTTGCGGTAGATAAACTTATTCAGTACAGGTATATGTTTGGTCATTCTCAGAGCAAATTTGAGCACATAATCCTGATAGATAATAAACAGTACTACAAGGATAGATGGTACAAAGTATAGTTCGAAAAATTTAAGGTTATTTATATCTATTCTGATGTTTCCGAAGATACCCATAAATGTCGCCATAAAGGCTAATATTACAAATATAAGAGGTGCTTTGTATGTTCTTTTTAGTTCAGTGCGAGACTCTTTTAGTATGAGGTTACCGAAAGCGAACGAACTCATGACTCCGAGGAATGCGATGGTATATACTCCGGCAAGAGATAGCAGATTGCCGCCGGTAATAACGAGAATAGAACTACACAATATAAAGAAAGCAATAATAATGCGGGGATATGAGCCTTTGCTGTTTTGTTGTGTGAAGAAGCTAGGCAAACAGGCGTCTGCAGACATGCGATAGATAAGACCGCTTACGCCGACAAATGATGTGAGTACAGCGCCGGCCAATACCAGGAACGCATCTATCGCAACAACGTATTTGAATACGTCACCTCCGATAATATGGGCGGCGTCTGCAAGGAGAAAATCCTTTGCGCCGATTATAGCATCAAGAGGCATGCTGTTAAGTACAACAAGAGAGATGAGAGGATTGAAGAAGGCTACTCCGATAAGCATGTTTCTCAGAGTTTTTCTAAAGACTCCGGCGCCCTGTTCTTCAACAAAGTTGGCCGATGATTCAAAGCCTGATACTCCTAGTAAAGAGGCAGAAAACGCGAGGTATATTGTCTGGAACATACCCCCCTGCCGTGTGATTATATCTGTCGTATGTTTCATGTTTTCTGCGAACTGAGATACTCCGTGAAAGTAGTACAACAGTCCAAGTCCGAGGAATCCAAGTAATGTGATTATATGTACCGCAAAAATTACCAGGGCAACTTTGGCAGAATCCTTTATGCCAGTTATTACGAGTATCGCAAAAGCGAACAAAAGAACTATGGTCGAGGGTATGATCGGAATGTGGACTATTGTATTAAGGTATTCAATCGCCACTTTCGCAGAAAGAACAGCGGTCGCGACGTAGGAAAGGATGGTCATAACACCAGCAACAGCAGCAAATGTTTTGGAGGTACCGTTGAGTAAGCAGTTGTATGCTCCCCCGTTTATGGGCAGTGCCTCAACTACCTCGGTATATACTGATTTGTACAGATATAATACGATCCCTATGATAAACAGGACTATGGGCGCATACACTCCCGCAAATATAGCTGCGATACCAGACACGTATAGAGCGGAGCTCAATATATCGTTTCCGCAGATAGCGGTGGCATAAAACTGATTGAGCTTAGGGTGTTCCTTCTGAGATTTTTCCATAAAAGAAAAAGTATATGATGAGAGTTGTCTATTTACAATACATCAATTTTATGTATTGCTCCTACGGCGGTTTTTCATGTCTTGCTCGATGAGTTTGCGAAGATAGACAGACTTGGGGAGTTTTTCTGTCCGTGCGATTTCGTCAAGATACGACATGATGTCAGGGGTTATGAAGAACGTAAATCTTAGATCATTTTTCCCCTGAATATATTCGATATAGTCAGTGATAATATCTTTTACTGTCGCAATAGTATATTTTTCACATATCATTTTGTCGTCCTTGTGCTGCGCCAGCAAGGAAGGTGGATCTCCCTCACTATAGAGAATAAGTACCGGCTTCCCTACCCGCAGAGCAAGCGAGATTTCGTACCCTACGCTTATGCTGGGGAACGATGTTTCGGCGATCATAAAGTCGCATGATTTGATCCATTTTTCAAGCTGTTCATGGAATTTTATGCGGTCTTCCCGCGTTGAGATCCTAATCTGTGACTCAGAGGCTTTCAGAATATGATCTGCCGTTACCTGATGTCCTTTAGACTGAAGATACTTAATGATAGCCTGATAGTTGGCGATATACTGGTCTTTAGCCGCGATTGAGCCGGTAAAATACACGTTCATCCCTATATTATAAGCTATTTGAGGCTACATTGAAAGTCCGGTGGTATTGTAATATTATAGGATAATATGTATAATATACACATAATTTAAAGGGGAATCGGGCATTTGCAGCCTCATCTCCCCTATCTTAAGAACCTTAACAACTATAGAACGTGTGCGTAGATGGGTTCAAGAGGCACATAATGTATCATTATGTCTCTCTTGTGCCCATTTATGCACCTTCCCTAGGGAAGCCTCGGGTTAGCCTCAGCTCTCCCCTCTCCCCTACCTGCGGTCCTGCCTGTTTCCGGACCGATCAACCAGGAATCGTCGAGTCTTACTCGGCGTAGGAAACAATCAGTACACTGATGTGATACAAGGAGGTACGAACATGTTCAACCTTAGCTATCGACTGCGTCTGCTTGTTATCTTCGGCCTGATGTCGCTGTTGGCCGCTCTTCTCGCCGCTTGCGGCGGCGTGCCAACCGGTGTGATCGCTGATAATCAGGTTGGTTTCACGTTGAATCCACGGTACACCGCGGATTCGGCTGATCTGCCATATGCGATCGTGCAACAGCCAGGTGAGACGCTGTCGACCGGCAACAAGCTTGGCGAGATCGTTATCATACCCTCCGGCAAGCTGGTGATTCGCGAGAATCCCAAATGGGCCGAAGGCACCGATAGTGTCTTGCCATATATCGTCATCGCAAAAGCCGGCGATCGGCTTGTGCGTTCGGCTGGCGCGCAGGATATCTCGCTCGGCGGCCTGCCTTACGGGTATGTGGATGACATCGTCAGCATTGGCGTCAACGAGTTTGGCGTTCTGCGCGGCGGCGCTATTAAGCAACCGGGCGTTTATACCGATGTGCCCAATAGCTATGTCACCAAGTATCCCGCGACTGTTGTCGGTCCAAACCAGGTAGGTATGGCGCTGCGTAACAACCAGCCATATTTCCTGGCGCAGGGCTACAATGTGGTCAACGCAGGCGAAGCCAAGATCATTCCGGTCGGACGCCTTCGCTATCGCACCCTGAAGCAGGGTATCATCGACCTGCGCAACAACCCTGACGCGAACGAGCAGGCGAAGTATGGGGCGGCATGCGCCAGCTACGTCTGCGAGTCTTCGTTGGACAAGTCGCGCCTCAGCGGCAGCAACTTGCAGGTCACGGTGGATGTTGATATTCAGTTCCACTTCGTGACCGACGCGTCGTCAGCCAACACACGACCTCTCTGGGATCTGGGCAATCTGGAAAGTTCCGTAC
>JBDKFK010000013.1:0-42753 GCA_039798745.1 Candidatus Parcubacteria bacterium | reverse complement strand
CAGCTGTTCCATCCGAACTGCCAAAGAGTGGAATCATGGATAATTTCAGAGGGTTTGCATTTGCAGGCGCGTTCCTGTTTGTACTGGGTGGACTGGCAACTATACTATTGTAAGACCGCATTATTTATTTTTGAATATTTAACTATGTTGAAACTGATGGATGAAAACCATAAACTTACAAAAGTAGCTTCTATAGGTATTGGTATATTTGCTTCTCTGCTTCTTGCTATTGTCGGCTTTAATGTTGTAAAGAATACCAGAGCTGAGGATGCCGCTCCCCGTGATGTCGTAGTATCGGATATAACACAGAATTCGGCGAAGGTGGCATGGAGCACGGGACAGGATACCCAGGGAGTAATTGAGTATGGAACATCTCCTACCGCGCTCAACTTTTTTGCGCCGGAAGCACTGAAATCAAAGAATCATTCTGTAGATCTTACACTCCTATCACCAAGTACAACATACTATTTCCAGATACGTGTTGCCGATCAGAAGTATGATAATGGTGGAGTTCCATGGCAGTATGTAACAAAGTCTTCAGATACATCAACTACGCAACCTGGAGATACCGTTGCCGCACCGACAACTGTACAACCATCACCCACAATCGCAGTAGCTGAGCCAACCACAGCAACCGTTCCCTCGTCAGGTACAAGCCTTTACAGTCCGACATGCGCTGAGACAGATTGTGAGAAGATCAAGGCAAGCTTCGGCAAAGGGTGCAGCACACAGGACTACATAAAATGTATTAAGAGCGCCCAGTAAGATTTCACATCGCTCCGGCAGCCGCAGGTACCGGTATGAGGATGTTGCTCAGGAAATCTATAGGAGTAGCTATAATCATATTCAGCAACGGACTCCCCGCGATAGGCAGTATAAGAAGAAGAAGAAAAATAAAGCCATACCTCTCAAGACTATACCATTCGCGCGCATGTTTTTCTGAAAGAAGGCCTCCCACAATCTTAAATCCGTCCAACGGATGAATAGGCAAAAGATTGAAAATCCCCAGAAGAATATTCATATAGATAAGTATTTTGAGAAACGAATACAGGAAAAAGCCAACATAGAGTCCATCCATCTGCAGCACTACGCGGATAAGAAGAGAACAGATTATAGCGAGAATAAAATTTGACAACGGGCCTGCCACAGAGATAAGAGCTGCGTCACGACGAGGTTTTTCGAGATTAAACGGATCAAAAGTAACTGGCTTTCCCCAGCCGAATCCAACAAGAAGCATAAAAATTGTTCCAAGGGGATCTAGGTGTACAAGTGGATTTAGGGAGACTCGACCCAGGAGGCGGGGAGTAGGATCACCCAGATGATCAGCCATGCGGGCATGGGAGTACTCATGCACAGTAATCGCGATCAAAATAGCAGCCGCGGAAAATACAAAATAAAGAGGATCTGTGAACAAGTACTGTGCCATCATATGCGTAGTGGGTAGTTAATTGATAGTTGAATTTATTGTATATCTATGATATCATAAATAATCTTAATTTTGAACGCTTCACCGCCTCAGGTGGAACGTTAGGCATTACGTATTACATCAGATATATGATTTGTTATCATTGCGGTAAGGGTGTTTTATTCGGCAGATCACATACCCATCACAGAGGTGTGGCCGGAGGACGCTGGAAAAAAAGAGCTCCTAAAACCCAGAAAATCTTTTCCCCAAACCTGCAGAAGGTCACCATTCTTGAAGAAGGCGCCATGAAAAGTGTCAAGCTTTGTACCAAATGCATTAAGAGAGTAAAAAAAGATATTGCAGACAACAAGAAACCATTTATCACAATCGCCAAACTTGTTCCTCAGGTAGTAGCTCCGCAACCCTCCGCGTAACTCTTATCTTCCCTTTAATTGACAATCCAAAGGATAGTATGATATCTTATTCTGTATAGAATAATATATGAAAATATCCAGAGCCAAACTATTTTTCTTCAGCCTTCTACTCATTGTAGTATTGGGTGTAATCCTTTCTTTTACCCAGAGAAATACTCATCAGTCCCGAGCGGATCAAGAGCTTGTTTCTTTCACCGTGGATCCCTCGGCAGCAACATTTCCTTCAGGAGAGGAGCAAACGATGACTATACTGTTGTCTTCGGGTGATCAGTCAAAAAAAATATCTGGCACCGATTTGTACTTTACCGGCGACAATATAACAATAATCGATGTCGAAGACCCGATTGCAGTAGACAGCCAATCACAGCTGTCCAAAACGCTGCTTATAAAGGATATCCAAGGATCCGAAGCTCACATATCGTATGTCTTTATTCAACCAAATGATCAGCTTCCCTCGACTCTTTCATTTACCGTCAAAATAAAAGGAAATGGCGAAGGAACAGCTGCGCTTGGCATAAATACCGATAGATCACGCGTCACAGGCTATGTAACCGGCAATTCATATGGATGGGGAACCGTAGAAGAAGGAAGCTATACCGTAACTGCAGGAACCGATCAGCCGGGAAGCGGCATAACACTGAATCTTAAGCTTAAATTTCAGGGCGTGGTAAAAAAAGCAGACGATGCGCTTAATTCGATGAAGGTGCAGGTTGTTATTGGTCAGGGTGATGAAAAATCAGAACCTCGTTATGGCACATTTACCTCTGACGCACAGGGAATATGGTCCGGATCTGTTACTTTCCCGGATCTGCAGCCCGGCAGCGACAGAGCGGTTTTCATAAAAGGTCCAAAGCATCTCCAGAAAAAAATCTGCGAGGGCACGCCAGTCGAGAGTACTCCTGGCACATATCGTTGCGCAGTGGGGAACATTACCCTGAATCAAGGGGCAAATAATTTTGATTTTAGTACCGTCTATCTGCTGGCCGGCGACCTGCCTGAGCAGAGTGGTGCGCAGAACGGGATTGTAGACGCGTATGATACCTCATATGTACGTCTGGCCCTGGGCTCCAAAGAAGCAAAAACTATCTCCGTTGCCGATCTGAACTACGATAACATCGTAGACTCCCAGGATTATTCTCTCGTAATTGCTTCACTGAATGTAAAATACGACGAGGAATAATAGAGCTACATACTCTACCTGTATATCACGAGAAATACTCTTGCACTTCGTTTAAATCTTATCTATATTGATATATAGAGAGATTATTAGTTTCATTTGTAATCATGTATAAGTTTTATCGTAAAAATAGACATCATATTATAAACCTGGTTATGGTTGTGGTATTTATCGTATTTTTTGGCCTCGGAATGTTCCTGCTTTCTCAAAAAAGCGATCCAAACACCATCCAGACAAACGCTGACGTTATGGAAAATGTTGAGAGAAATGAACTATCACTTCACACGCAGGACGGGAGCATGGAATACAATGTAGGAGATACCGTCTCAGTTGTAGTAAACGGAGAATCGAGCGGACATGATATAAATGGTTTTGATATTCTTCTCAGTTACAACCCTGAAGTTGCTGAGTTTATAGACGTAAATCCAGGTCTTCCTCAGTTTCAGGTTTTTGCCTTTACAAACCCCACGTATGTGGCGGTAACAGGCACGAAGTTACTTACCGTAAGTAGTTCGACAGTATTTGCCGGTGATGCTATGGTAACTGCACGATTTAGACTAAAAGCTCCGGGAACTGCTCATTTTCAGATAAATGAACAGGTGGAAAATGAACAATCTAAGTTGGTTGATATGCAGGCGAATACCTATGCGGTAAACGCGGCAGGGACACTAGACCTGAATGTTCGTTAAAGAGAGCGGGGGATAAGCTTTCCATTCTTTTCTTCGTAGAGCTGGGATTTTTGTTCCAGCGCGCGCTGAGTAAAAAGCACACCATCGAGATGATCAACTTCGTGTTGCACGATTACAGCTTTAAAGCCGGTAAACCACACCTGTTTTTTTTCACCATGAATATCCTGATACTCAAGCTGCACTCTTCTTGGTCTTTGGACAGGTGACCAGATTCGGGGAATTGAGAGGCACCCTTCCAGAGGCTTTTCATCATCTTCTTCAGCTGCAGGTTTGGGAGTCTGTGGTTTGCTTGTTTGCAGGATTACGGGGTTAATGCATATCTCTGTCGCCGCGCGTGGCGTAGGCTTCATGATAAATATAGCCATATCAAGACCCACCTGAGGCGCTGCCAGACCCACTCCCTGCGGGTCTACCTGAGCATTAAGTGTTTCTTCCATCTCTTTAACAATCTTAACGAGCTGTTTGTTAAACGTATCAACTTTCCGCGATGGTTTGTTGAGAATAGTATTAGGAACAGTTACGAGTTTGTACATAGGGATTGATGTTGTATGAGGATATTATATAATAAGGAGGAGGGAAATCAAAATTTCTATTAATATCACAATTTGCATATGTCTACCGCCCCAACACTATCTCTCTGCTTAGCAGTCTACAACGAAAAGGATTTTATACACTACGCGCTTGATAGTGCCTATGATATTGCTGATGAGGTAATTATTGTAGACGGTGGCTCAGACGATGGCACACTGGAAATAATAAAGTCCTATGGTTCAAAGATAAAGATATATCACGAAGATAACCCACCCATGTTCCATATCAACAAACAAAAGGCGCTTGATAAGGCAAAAGGGGAGTGGATTCTACAACTTGACGCCGATGAAGCACTCTCTCCAGAACTTAAGTCGGAGCTTATGAATATAGTGAATAACAACACATCAGGCCCGGTAGCATACTGGATGCCGCGGAAAAACTATTTTCTCGGCAGGTTCCTTACGAAAGGCGGCATATATCCTGATTACACCATAAGGCTGTATCGTCGGGGGAAGGCCCATTTGCCCTGTAAAAGCGTTCATGAGAACGTAGAAGTAGACGGCGAAATAGGATACCTTAAACATGACCTCTTACATTACGCAGACCCCGATTTTTCACGCTACATGAGCAGGTGGAACAGATATACCTCTATGGACGCGGCAATGATACTTAAAAAGAAGGAACAGGTTGGTTTCTTTAGTTATTTCGTCTGGCAGCCTCTGAAGTGGTTTTTCAGTACTTATTTCCGGCATAGAGGATATAAAGACGGTTTCTCAGGATTTGTATTCGCGTTATTTTCCGCTATACGTTTCTGGGGGATCTATATCAAGGTAAGAAGCGCGAAATCATCGCATACCGCGTGACATCTCTCCGGTCGCTACACTTCCCGCGCTTTTTGCTACTCCCAGTATGGTAACACTCAGTAATGTGGCAAATACAGCAAATTTGTTGAATTTTTTCTTTTCTTTTACCTGCGATTTCAGAGGTTCCGGCAGCTTATCAATAAGCTCAGGATTGCCCGTTATCATCTTCATAGCTTCGTCTTCCTGATCTTCTTTTTCTTTGAGCTGTGCCTTAAGTTCGGCTATCTCGGCAGCCATAACTGCTTCAGTCGAAAGAGGCTGTTCGGGTGTAGTTGCGGCGCCATCTCTTACCGCCTGAATATTTTCAGGTTCTGCGGCTTGTGCTTTGGCCTTTATTTCCTGTTTTCTTGCGGCATCAAGATCAGCTGCGTCAAGTTGGGCATTTTGTTCGGCAAGCTTCTTCATCCAGATAGAGTGTTCAAGAGGGCTATCGGTAGGTTCGGGGTGCTGTTTAACCCATTCTGCCATTGTTTCTTGGCGCTGACGCTGTCTCGCTTCGTCGGGATTGAGTGCGTCCTGTTTGGCCTGTGCTTCACGTTGTGCTCTCTGTTGGTGCTGTTCGTCTTGTTGATTGTCGATTTCAACAACACGTCGTACGGCCGGATCAAAATCAGCAAGTATTTTTTTCTGCTCTTCTTCGGTTTTGCCTTTCATCGCTTCACGAGCCCAGTCGGCCGCTTGTTGCAGCTCACCCGTATTTACTTTCGATGTGGCTTGTCCTGTAAGACCTTCACCGACATCTTTGAGTTTGAATCCACGGAAGTTGTCCATCGGTTCGGCATTTTTCTTTTTCCAGTACGCGTCATTTTCTTTTTTCTTCCATTTTTTTATCGCGGCATCAATCTGCACCTGAAGATTTCCTTCGGAGGAGGCAATTGTGTTGGCATTGGTACCACCATTGGCGCGCAGTTGTTGTAGTTTTTGTTGCATTGTGGCAATTTCTAACCCGAGTGCGTCAGTTTCAGCGTCTCCTGTAGTACGGGGCTGGAAGTCTACTTGAGCATTTTCTAGAGACTGTTGCACTTGCTGTTGTTCGGCTTCTGCTTTTTGTTTTTGCTGCTCTTCACGGGCAGCTGTATCTGCACGGCTCTGTTGTTCTTTTTTTATTTGAGCATTATAGCGCTGGTATTCTTCTACACTCATACCCAGTTGTCTTCGTTTTTCATCGTCGGCGGGAGTCATGGGCTCGATTCCTGCTTCGGCTCTTCGTGCATCCCCGGCAGCGTCTATGTTTGCTCTTGTTGCGTCCATCATATTTGCGACCTGTTCATTACGAGCGGCTTGCGCGGCTGCAGCATCGGCGGCCCGTTTGTCGTCTTCGATTTTTTGTTGAGCCTGAGCTACTTCATTCTGTTTGTATTGTTGCCACTGATCCCATGGTATACCCAGTTTGCGCCGTCGTTCTTCTTCAAGGGTAAACTGATTTGTTTCATTGGTATGATCAAGCGGACCCTGATCCTGATCGAGAACACTAACAGGCTGGGCCTGCTCTGTTGGCGGGGGAGGTACAGGCACTGGTTGGGCAGGTTTAGCAAATCCCTTGATGGCATCGAAATCATCATCACCGATTTCAGTCGCGGCGTTGGCTTTAGGAGCAGGTGCTTCTACTGCCTTTGCGGTGGGAGGTGCTTCGGGTGCGGCAGCAGGCGCATCCGTTTCTTTCCCAAATGATTTAATGAAATCCCATGCTTTAATTTTATCTTCAATATGTTTCATTACTGTCTCTGCCTTTGATTGATTTGGATTAAGGTCTGCGGCTATGGCTCCGGCTAGATTTGTTTCTTTTTCTCCTGGCCCTTTATGATGCTCCACACCGTTCTCGGGTGTTTTTCTATCTGCTTCAGGGTTTGGTTGAGGGGGTAATACTTCAGAGGGATTAACATGTGGTGCCATACATCCTATTGTGAAGAAAAAGTATCAGGAAGTCAAGTCTTTTTGACGGACTCATTATGTTTTTCGGCCGCGTGAAGAGCCTGGTCAACATTGTTATTTTTCAGATGGCCCCGCATCTCAGTAAGTAGCGCCGCAGTTTTTGCCTCATCCTCATACTTCAGGAGGTTCATGTAGATGCCTCCGTACTCGGGATGCTGTTCAGTAAATTTCTGGATCTTAGATTCCATATCTTCACTTGTTTTGAACGGGGTAAGCGCCAAAAATTCATGCGTTATTTCTTTGGCTTTTTCTGTGTCTATTTCGCCGTCCTGCAGTTGACGGATAAGAATTTTAAGATACTCCTCTTCAATTTTTTCGATAAATTCGGGAGTTAAGTTCATACGTTTTAATTGTAGCAGCAGAAACAGCGAATTCAAGAGATGCTCACTGTCATCCCCGCGGAGGCGGGGATCCAGTCTTTAATGTACAGTATTGTTAATTGTCTAGATTCCCGCCTCCGCGGGAATGACGGCCGTATATATAATAGTGTGTAATCTATATATTCTGAATAATGTATACTGATACATATATTAATAGGTTATTGCACGGATGCCGCCAAAGCCATCGACTCTCAATAATACCATCGCATTAGTGTTGATCGCGCTTACCGTATTTTTTACCGGTGCGGCGATCTATCTTTCAATGCGCCGTTATTCTCAACAGGCGAAAGCGAGTCAGGTACTTACGCTGGATATCGCTTCACTGGCTCCCGAATCGAATGTGGGGGAAGGGGCAACCACTACAGAGTTTTCACTCTATTCAGAGGAAGGATATATTTATAAAAGTGAGGGAGACGGACTTGCCGCGGTCGTAGACTTCATAAGCAAGAATCCGCAGGTGATTGAAGACAATGTCATGGGCGCCTCAACTACCACGCCGACCCGCAAGATTAAGACACAAAAAAAGATTCTTCCCACCAATTTTCTTGCCAATTCCTATCTCTCAAGAAAAAAAGACGACTCTAAAGATACCTTTCTCAAAAAACAGGGTTTTAATCTGAAAAGTGAACACTATTACTTCCGTCAAAAAATAAATAATATCCCAATCTATAAAGCGTCATTGAGTGTTCATCTTAAAAATGCCAACGAAGTATATGCGCTGTCCGGGAGTGTAGCTTTGAATGAACAGGTAAGTCCTGCGGTGATCTCCAAAAGTGACGCGGAAAAAGTTGCGTTGGAAAAGGCTAAGGAAGAGGCATCCAACCTGTTACTTCATAAGTCGTCCACCCAGGACTACGTCTTTAATCACAAAATTATGGGTTTGTCTGACGATGGAACAAACTATCCCACACTGGCGGTTGTTGTCGAATCAGAGGGAAGACCTTCACGGTTTGCCAAACGTTATTTTGTCTCGTTAGCAGACAATACTATTTTATACACCGAAAATCTCAGAGAATCAGTGCTGTCACGGGGAATTTATACCTGCGATAATGGCTCCACAAGCTGCTCGCTGGCACGGCAGGAGGGCGAAGCTCCGGTTGGAGAACCCGATACAGATAATACGTACACATACTTAGGAGATACCTACAACTATTACTTACAGACATTTCAGAGAGACAGCTTTGATAATAGTGGATTTCCTCTTGACGCGTTTGTAAATCTCACCACACAGATTGAGTGTCCTAATGCTTTTTGGACGAAGGCCCCGGCAAATATGTTTGCCATCTGTGACGGCATGTCAGGTAAAGATGTAATCGCTCACGAATATACGCATGCCGTTACTGAGTATACCGCGGACCTGCTTTCTACCGATCAGTCAGGGGCTATGAATGAAGCAATGTCCGACATATTTGCCTACGCGATAGATACCTCAAACTGGACCGTAGGGGAGGATACTACGTTGGGTGTTATCCGTCATGCTGATGACCCCGGCAGGGATCCTGCCAATACCGGAGGACCGCATCCTGACCGACTTTACTCACCCAATTATTACTGTGGTACTGCGGATGATGGAGGAACACATCAGAATATGAGTGTGCCGATAAAAGCGTTCTATCTTATGACCGCGGGCGGCTCATTCAACGGATGTACCATAAATGCGGTAGGTAGGGCCACAGCACACGCAGTATTTTACCGTACACTCACCACATATCTCTCACCCACAAGCAACTTCCGTAGTTTATATAACAGTATGCTTCAGTCCTGCGGTGAACTTTTTTCCACCAACCCCAGTCTCTGCAATGAAGTTAAAAAAAGCATGCAGGCAGTCGAAATAGACCAACAGACCCTCAATACCCAGACAGCCTCCTCGTGTGCCAATATTCCCCGTCAGGTACCGGAGTGTGCTACACAGTCGCCAACCTCGACACCCGCGGGTCCCACCGCGACCCCGACTGCGGGCCCGTCACCTACACCAACCCGCATACCAACCAGTGGTCCGTCACCGACAGGCTTTCCTACGTCCACACCGCAACCACAGGCAACCTCAACACCTTTGCCCGCTAGTCCGACGCCCGAAAGCACTTCTACACCAAGACCAACATCTACTCCAAAAGCTACTCCGACCCGTCCACCTATAACGGCGGATAGTATTATTCTTCATATGAAACTAAAGTTCCAGGGAATTCTTATAAAGCCTCCCGACGAGTTTAATACAATGGCTATACACGTAGGTGTAAAACATACAGGGCAGATAGAGCCGGTATTCAGTGACGGCGACTTTATCGCCAATGCCGGGGGTGTATGGATAGGGGATGTGGTCATAAACGATGCGACGCCGGGTGAAGATTTTTTCTTCTATGTAAAAGGACCTAAACATATTCAGAAACGAATATGTACTGAGCGACCGGTTGAGACATATGACGGAACATATATATGTGGCGACACCGGACGCATACGTCTTGTCAAAGGAGACAATACGATTGATTTTTCAAACGTGTCTCTTTTGTCGGGAGATCTACCGGTACAGGATGGTATAGCCAACTCCTATGATCTCTCAACAGTAAGAAATTTCTTAGGACGAACCGATGCTGAGGCCTTGCAGCTTGCCGATGTGAATCTGGATGGAATTATAGATACGCAGGATTATTCGTTAATATTACATTCTCTGGCGTTCCGTTTTGACGAGAGTCCCGAATAATATTATCATTATGTATATGAGCGCGAGACAAATAATTATACTTTTTATTGTTCTGACAGTATTATCTATTGGCATCATCGTTATGAGCAGACAAAATGTTAAGCGGCAGGAGACGAATGTTGTTGTACCAACTTCGACTACGGCACCTGTCAGGTCAAACAACCCCAGAGGTAGTCTGACTTTACGCGATACGGGCAGGTCGTCGGTATTCAAAAAAGGGGATACAATACCCCTTACGGTAATTGCGGATTCGTTTCAGATGCCCATTGTAGGCTATGATGTGGTTGTGCAGTACGATCCGGATACGGTTGCATACAAGAATGTAAACAATCTTCAGAAAGAGTTTGATGTTGTACCCGCGGTGCAGGCAAACCGCGTAATACTTACGGGTATAAAAAAACTGGAGATAAAGGAAGGAACAAAGTTTAGTTCCACACCGTTGGCAGAGCTCACGTTTGAGGCAACGTCCGAAGGCCCCGCTGCTTTTTCAATTGTGTTTGAGAAGGGCAAAACAAACGATTCCAATCTCATGACCGATACAAATGAAGATATTCTGGATACGATTAAGACAGATACTATAGCCATCGGACAACCAGTAGAGCTGGAGCAGGGGATCGAGACAAAGATTGATAATGGTGTGGTAAGCATTACTCTTACCGCAACCGAAAAGTCACCGCCAAACTGCAATGATTGTATAGAAAGCGCGTCGCTACAGGTTACCAAAGATGGACAGACCGAGACCGTAAAGTTTCAGTTTGGAGGATTTGCCGGTCTTATGCAAAGCGACGCCGAAGCGTTTGGATATGTGTTTCATGTAGATACCATACAGTCGGGAAGTGTGAATCTGTATTACTACATTAAGTAGCGCCGATCTTAAACTCTACTACATCGCCGTCTTTCATCTCATGATCTTTACCCGCGCTCTGTACTTTGCCGTGTTCTCTGGACTTAGTCCACCCGCCCATTTCAACGAAATCTTCATACTTTACGATATCCGCTTTTATGAAATGTTTCTCAAAATCGGTGTGAATAACTGCCGCTGCCTGGGGAGCAAGAGTACCTTTTTCTATAGTCCATGCACGGGCTTCGAGTTCGCCGGCGGTAAGGAATGACATGAGACCGAGAGTGCTATAGGCGGTCTTTATAAGCTTGTTGAGCCCCGTTTCGTTAAGGTGATACTGGTCCAAATATTCTTTTTGTTCCGCTTCAGAGAAGGCGAGGACATCGTTTTCCAGTTTGGCACAGAGATAAATATATGAATTGCCCGGTACACCGGCCTGTTTAAGGATATCTTCAATTTTTTTCTTTGTATCTTCCTGGTTGTCGAGCTGCAGTTCGGAGACATTAAATACAAAAATAACCGGTTTCATGGTGAGTAGATTGAGTCGTTTTGCCGCATGTTTTTCTTCGGGAGTAAAGGGGTAGGATCGGGCCGATAGACCCGAATCAAGGTGTGATCTCAATTTTTGAACGAGTTCATAGAATTGGAGCTCCTCTTTGCTCGCATTCTGCTTAGGTTTTTGTTGCTTTTCGACTGTACCTAGGTCGGCCAACACGAGTTCTGTTTCTATAGTTTTTATGTCGTCGAGAGGATCGATTTTGTTTGAAACATGTATCACGTCTCCGTCTTCAAATATTCGTACTACATGAGCGATGGCGGCAACTTCGCGGATGTGTGACAAGAATTTATTTCCTAAGCCCTCACCGGTCGAAGCACCGCGAACAAGTCCGGCGATATCATAGAACTCTACCGCCGCGGGAACTATTTTCTGGGTATGCACAACCTTAGCGAGCACCGGCAGTCGCTCATCGGGCACCTCCACAATACCTACGTTTGGTTCTATGGTAGCAAACGGATAGTTAGCGGCAAAAGCCACCTGTTTCTTAAGAAGCGCGTTGAACAGGGTTGATTTGCCAACGTTAGGGAGTCCGACGATTCCGATTGAGAGGTTCATGAAAGATATTATAACAGGATAGGCATGTATTTAATCAGGATTATCGAAAAGTGACCATTTTATTCTTCGTGAGCCACCTGCCACTCTTTAATCTCGGTCCTTAGTTTATCTGACATTTTTCTGCACGCGCAGTGTTTTGCGTGTTCGAGATGCCAGCTAAAACGTTGTTCGTTGGTCGGGTTTTTGGGCATTTTGTGTACGTTATGCCATTCTGCGTTTATACTCATATGTGATTATTATATGAGATAGAGAAGCTATACTCAGTGAGTATCATCACAATTGTAGTATTAACTTAGTTCGGTTTAGTAGGAAAGTCACCCGCATCGGCATACCAGTCTTTTATTTGTATGCCGGACTTCATTTTGCCTGAGGTTATAGCTACAGGAATGAGTGAATGATCCTTACAGCTTGCAAGAAGTCCACAGAGGACAGCCTGTGAGTAACCTCCACTGTTAGTGGCATTAGCCTTTTGGTAAGCCACAAAATGATATATGCCTGGCTTTATATTTTCGATGGTAAACTTCGATTCGTTCTGTGAAGTTTCGGTGAAGTAATATTTGGATTTGTCTTCGGTATTGATGGCGTAGACTACAAGTGGAGGTATGCCTTCTGAAGGATAGCCCAATGTTCCTTCGGCTGCGCCCATTGAAGTCTGACCTGGAGCGGCATCGTTTGTCTGTGTGGAAGTCACCATAAGATCATCAATCTCAGGTGTGCTTTCGGTCGGAGCAGGGGTTACCGATACCGTAACCTGTTTTTTCAGCTCCATATTTTCTACTTTAACTTTTTGATACTCGTTCCATGCATAAAACGAACCAATACCGAGAGCGAAGAAAAGTATAGCGACTAAGAATGTTTTCATATGTTTAATTATAAAACTTTTTTCTGTAGAGTGGAGAGCATAAATGCCGCCTCCCTCCGAATCGGAGAGAGGCGGCATCAATAGTAAACGAGTTTGAGGGGGTGCAGTTCCTACGCGTTGAGGAACGCACCGCCGCGAGACTCGAGATCAGCCAGCTCCTGTCGTGCGGCCTCGGCCGCGATGTAGTGCAGGCTGTTGGCCGCGAGCGTTGAGACCCATTCGTCAACCCACCACTGAAGGCCGCTAAACGCGACCACAATGCCAGGCTCGATAAAGACTCCACCGCCATATCGCACATCGCTGGGCAGAAGAAGCTCAGGAAACTGCGTGATGACGCGCCAGGTATTCATGCGGGTGCGGTATGATAAGATTGCCTTAGCGTAGGCGACCCTATCATAGTGTTTGTCCGGCCAGAGGTGCTGGTTAAGCGGCTCTTGGAACAACACATAGTCCGCAGTCGGGCGCATCGGATTGTACGGCAACCGGGCGTCGAAGACCACAAAGTAGCCCTGCGGCTCCTTGTTAGGAATCTTCAGTGTTGCCATTTCCTGCAACGCGCTGGCGGCAATCATTACTGCCTGCCGGGCGTTTTCCGAGGTGAAAAAGCGATCATTTTTCATGGGTCAACCTCCTTGTTATAGAGCCATACGATGGGAAAAAGGGAAGACATATTGTACCACGAAGCCGCTATTCATGCACGTTTCAGATAAAATATACAGCAATAGCGCGTAATAATTACTATACTGGAAGTAATTTCTATGCAAAAAAAACGTTCACGGCAATTACTATTTACCGGATTTATTCTTGTTGCCGCGTTCGCTGCTATGTTATCCGGCACGCGTTCATACTACATTAGTAACGCCGCAGCAGTCTTAAGCGGTCCACCTCCCGCGTCGGGAAAACAGTTTACCCTTCTTCCTCCCGGCTCTGCACTTCCAACAGACGCCGAATGTGCGAGCAGGGTCCGGCGGACAACCTGGGAGCCGAGACCATCCAATAGCGCGAAAAATCAATACGTAGCTGTCAAAGGGTCAGACTACAATGTCCCGCGCTACAACGGAAGCGATGGGGGCATCTGGCTTCCGGGACACGCGGATAAAGCAAATGTTATGGTCGACAAACTGAGTGGAAACTTTAAAGGCACAACCGACGAAATTCTGCAGTGGGCGGCGTGTAAGTGGGGATTGGACGAAGATATGGCACGCGCTCAGGCAGTAGTTGAGAGTAACTGGGATATGTCGGCCAACGGTGACAACGGAGAAAGCTTTGGTATTTTACAGGTACGAAACACTGCACACGCTTCGGCTTTTCCTGGAGCCCAAAAAAGCACTGCATTTAATGCCGACTATACCTATATGCGATGGAGGATTTGTTTTGAAGGGGTGCTCGATTATCTATCCCAAACGGGTCCTTATGTTGCGGGCGACGCGTGGGGTTGTATGGGTACGTGGTATACAGGCAACTGGTATGGAGCGGGGGGCGGCGGCTCTGCCGGGGGAGCGCTGGAATATATAAACGCGGTTAAAGCACAGCTAAACGCGCGTACGTGGGAAAGCTGGGGAGGCACTCAGGTCACCTCAGTTCCGGTCACCAATAGTCCGTCGGCTTCACCAACCACGAGACCAAACACCATAATAAGTCCCACTATACCTCAGCAGGGATGCGCGAAAAAAAATAAAGGTGATGCTAACTGTGATAACCTGGTAGATATCAGTGACTTTGAGATCTTCCGCCGTGAGTTTATGGGCGAAGTACCTACCAAAAATGCCAACTTCGACACAGACGCGACAGTAACCATAGCCGATTTTGAAACTTGGCGGCGTGGATACTTTGCTATTCAGTAGTACTGCCTTAATTCAGGCTTTATAAACAGCCTGAAATACGCTACAATATGCCGCACGTTAAGAACCCGCGGATACGTAGTTTCACACTACACCCCTTACATGATCTTGTCAGGTTCCTCACCTGACAGGACAATACTTATGAAGGAGGTCTCAGATGACCCAACCAGAACCAACGCCGACCGAAATCCAGCGTCTTGGCTGGGAAACGTTTAAGCAGAAGCTGCTCCAGCTTCTTGCAACAAACCCCCGTGAATGGGTAGCTTTTCACGGCGAAACACAGGCAGCGTTGCACGAGTCCAAGCAGGAGGTTTACCGCCTGCTGCAGGAGCAGGGGATTCCGTTAACGGAAGTGGTTGTCACCAAAATCGAGCCGTTAGGTCCGCCGGTGGATCTGCGCCGTCCCCGCCGAAGGGCGAGACGCCAGTAACACTTATGAACATGTTGGCTCCGCAGGAATAACGTCATCCAGACTAGGGGGTACAGAATTGTACCCCCTGGTCTTATTTGCCGATTGTACTGAAAAGAAACATGTAGTATTATGGCACTGGTATGTCATCAATATTTGTTATTGGTTCGCAGTGGGGTGATGAGGGAAAAGGCAAGATAATCGATTACTTTTCCGAAAAAGCAAACTACGTGGTGAGGTTTCATGGAGGCAATAACGCCGGCCATACCGTAATTAACCAGTACGGCAAGTTTCCCATGCATCTGGTTCCTTCAGGTATTTTCTCACAAGCCGTCGCCTGCATTACCAATGGAGTAGTTCTTGATCTTGAAGTACTCATATCCGAGATCGAGATGCTCAAAGAAGCAGGAATAGATCTCAAAGGTAAACTCTATATTTCTCCCCGTTGCCATATCATACTTCCATATCATAAACTCCTTGATAAGATATACGAAGCGGCAAAAGGAAGCGCTAAAACAGGTACTACAGGGCGGGGCATCGGGCCGGTATATGCTGATAAAGTAAGTTATAACGGTATCCGTCTGTCCGATCTTCTCGACAAGAAAAAACTTACGCAAAAACTGCAAGTTCAGCTGGCAATAAAAAATAAAATAATAGAAGCGTTCGGAGAAAAATCATTACAACTGCGCGAGGTAGAAACCGAGCTGCTCAAATCCGTGAAGCCTCTCACACCCTATATTCACGAGCCGTATGGGCTACTTATAAAAGCCTCAAAAACAAAAAAACAAATACTCTATGAAGGCGCACATGGTGTGTTTCTAGACAACGATTGGGGAACATACCCCTATGTCACCGCGTCTACGGTCTTAACCGGCGGCATCAATGCCGGGACCGGCATGTCTGTTCAGAATGACCTGAAAGTTATCGGTGTCGTGAAGGCATATACCACCCGTGTCGGCGCTGGACCCTTTCCCACAGAACTCCTCGACAAAAATGGCGACAAACTGAGAGCTTCCGGGGCTGAGTTCGGTACCACCACCGGAAGGCCGCGGCGATGTGGATGGCTTGATACCGCGCTCATCCGGTTCGCCAGCGAGATCAATGGATACACAAGTCTTGCCATTACCAAACTTGATATACTGGATTCTTTTAAAGAAATTGCGTTGTGTACAGGCTATACCTATAAGGGTAAAAAGGTGCAATATTACGACGGCGACGCGGAGTTTCTGGCACAGGTGAAACCTGTATACAAAACTATGAAGGGATGGCTCAGCTCCACAAAAGGGCTGACGACATTTGCTCAGTTACCAAAACCCGCTCAAACATATATTAAAGAAATTGAGAAACTTACCGGCATCAAGGTTTCTCATATTTCCACCGGTCCCGAACGGCATGCCATTATTGAGCGATAAACATACCCGTAGGTCATGAGATATGTTCCGTGATATGTGTCACTGTTATTTATACATTCTTAACGTATATTTTATACAATGCGAACTAAACGATTTCTGTTGTCTCTGGGTTCAATTTTTTACAGGTATGTGGTTAAAAGAATATTCTTTACCATCAATCCTGAACACATGCATAATGGCATGACAAAGTTTGGAGAAAGGCTTGGCACGTCGCCCATTGCGAAACAGATTCTCAGCAGTATCCTCACCTCATCGTATCCCACACTCCATCAAACTGTTGCCGGTATACAGTTTTCCACTCCCGTCGGCCTCGCGGCTGGTTTTGATTATGAGGGAAGGTTAACTCAGATACTGCCTTCCGTAGGCTTTGGGTTACAGACAATAGGCACGATCACCAACATGGCCTACGAAGGCAATCCACGACCGTTGTTGGGACGGCTTCCACGGTCAAGATCACTCATGGTAAATAAAGGGTTCAAGAATGCGGGTGCTGCCGCAATGGTAAAAAAACTTCAGAGAATGTCTTTTCGTATCCCTGTTGGCATAAGTATAGGGAGAACAAATTCCACATTATTAAAAACGCAGAAACAAAGCATTCTTGATATAGTGCAGGCCTTTACGCTGTTTGAAAAATCACACGTACACCACTCATACTACGAACTCAATATAAGCTGTCCCAATCTTTTTGGCGATATCACATTTTATCCGCCCAAAAATCTGCGGGAGCTCCTTACCGAAGTAGACGCCCTCCATCTCAAGAGGCCAGTATTTATAAAGATGCCCATCGAAAAATCGGATGAAGAAGTGCTCCAGATGCTTGAGGTTATTGCCAAACATTCAGTCGCAGGGGTCATTATAGGTAATCTTCAGAAGAATCGTAACGATCCATCACTGGTTCAGTCTGAAGTCCGTAAATTTAGCACAGGCGCATTTAGTGGTAAACCTACATTTAATAGATCCAACGAACTTATTGCTCTGTGTTATAAGCATTATAAACCTATGACTGTAATAGGGTGCGGGGGAGTATTCAGCGGGGAAGATGCGTATAAAAAAATTCGACTTGGCGCTACGTTAATACAGCTTATTACCGGCATGATTTTTCAGGGGCCTCAGCTTATTGCACAGATAAACCAGGATCTTTCTGATTACCTAAAACGGGATAAACTACAAACTATTTCTGAGGCAGTTGGGTTAGATGTTTCCTAAAACGGTAAGCCTCTGTATATCGTGTATCACAATAAAGTGTTGATCCATTCCAACCAGACCATCACTCATTAACTTCTTCCATTCACGGCTCGCAGTTTCACGTGACACCCCGGCAAATGAGGCTAAATCGCGATGGGTGAACGCGTAGGTGAAGAGAGCTGTATTATCGTGAACTGTCGAAAAATGATGAGCCAGGAATAATATTGCTGAGATGATACGTTTCTGTGAGCTTTGGAGCGCGAGATACTCAATCCGCATAGTAAGCTTATCGAGTCCTCTCAGAAGGCGATTCGTAAAATCCAGTAACACCTCAGTATGAGATGTTATAAAATCGGCCACCTGGTCTTTAGGGGCCGCGATAATCTCGACGTCAGTCAGGGCTTCATAGAAATATCTGTTATCAAGATTAGATAAAATAGTCATCATAGGAAAGCATGTCTGGGGAGAAAATATATGAATCGTTAGTTCCACACCCTCGGAGGAGAGAGTATAGCTTCTTACATAGCCTGACTTTATGTAATACGCGTGTTGAGGAGTTACGTCAGAAGCAAAGAGCACATCACCTTTTGAAAAAGTTTTCTGATCAAAAGGAGCGAAAAATTGTTCGAGTGTTTGGGGCGCTGAAGTAATCATTTCAATTATTATACAGCAGCCTGTGATTTATGTCATATACAGTACATATATTTTTGATACAATAGTTTTACATTTATGCATATTGTATTTTTTGAGGTTCAGGACTGGGAGCGCAATTCATTACTCAAAATATTCCCCGACGCACTTATAACTGCCGAAAAACTTACCATTGAAAACGCCTTGCATTATACTGAAGCCGAAGTAGTTTCGTGTTTTATATACTCCAAAATAGATAAAGCGGTAATTGAGATGTTGCCTCAGCTAAAGTATATTACTACCCGTTCGACAGGCTTTGATCATATAGACGTCACGTTTGCTGGCACAAAAGGAATAAAGACATCCAATGTTCCTGAGTATGGCAGCACAACTGTGGCAGAACATACGTTTGCACTGATGCTAAGCCTCACACGTAAAATGTATCAATCCGTGAATCAGGCCAAAACTCTGAGCTTTGAACATTCTGAGATCCGAGGTGTAGATCTGGAAGGGAAGACACTGGGAATAGTAGGTCTTGGTAAAATAGGACAACATGTACTGCAGATAGCCAAAGGATTTGGTATGAATGTGCTTGCGTATAATCATTCACAGGATAAAGAGCTCCTCGACAGATATACCTTTAGCTACGCTGAGCTAGATGTTGTGTTTTCCAACTCCGACATTATTACCCTGCATCTTCCGTTTAACGAACATACCAAACATATTGTAAACAAAGAGGCTATCCTTAAGTTTAAAAAGGGGAGTTATCTTATTAACACTGCACGTGGAGGTCTTATAGATAGTGAAGCTATCGTAATCGGTCTAGAAAAGGAAATTCTCGATGGAGTCGGCCTCGATGTTCTGGAGGAAGAAAAAGATCTGAGCGAAGAAATAGCTATGCTGACCTCTGAGTTCCGGCAGAATATAGATCTAAAGAATCTTATCTATAATCATATTCTCATGAACCATCCCAAGGTACTTATTACGCCGCACAACGCCTTTAATAGTAAAGAAGCTCTCAAAAGGATACTGGAAACCACAATCTCAAACATCCAGAATTACGCCTCAGACACTCCAACAAATCTTGTGGGCGCGTAATACCGCGCTCTTATACAAAAAATAATCCTACGAGACTTGAAACTATAATAAGTGCCATGCTCAGCGACAGTTTAACTGCGAACGCTTTACTTCCCTGTAGGTAACTGTAAAAACATTTAGCCAAAAGGTTAACCGCGTTGGCGATTATAAATGCATAGATTGCAACTATATAGTCTATTGTCTCTCCCGCCAGCTGCGCCGTATTTATCATCACCGCGTCCAGCCCAATAAATGCTCCGAGTCCTGTCGTTGCCAGAAATCCCGCCTGTCCAAAAAGTATGAGAGCGAACTTAGAAATGAGGCCGATAACAAGATACATAAACGCGAAACGGAGAGCGGGTATAAGATTAAATATCTCCTGCTTTTGTTTTTCATCTGCGTTGGAAATATCTGTTTGTTTTGTTTTATCCTCTGCATAAAGAAAGTAGAATACCAGTATAAGCACAGTACCTATAACAATTGCGAGTGTCGGCAGAAGGCGACTGAGAAACATGATGTTTACGGAGCCTATAAGAATGGCAATCTGAATAAAACTTACCAGGTTGGCAATAAGCGCAGCTGCCAGCAGGGTGTGTGCTTTTGACGATGTTTTGCTTTTATGGGCGAGCGATTCGGTAGTGGCGGTTGAAGAAATAAATCCACCCGCAATACTAGCGAGAATCCATCCTTGTTTATGTCCAACCGCTCGTTCAAGTATATAGCCGGCCAAATTCACACCGGTTATAAGGGCAACGATAAGCCACAATTTGAATGGGTTAAGAATCTGTATACTTGCTATCCTTATATAATCGAGGCCGAAGTTATCTATAAGGTTTTTGGCAAACGGTATATCTTTTATAGCAAAATTTTGGTTTGGCAAAAAAGGGAGGATGACCAATGCAATAATAGCAAAACTGACAAAAGCATTTATTTCTTGCGTCTGTATACCCTCAACAGCGGTTTTAATACGTTGCTTTTGAGAGAGTAGTAGCATGACAATCACCGAGATAGCCAGAGTAAGCTGGATCGGCATAAGGTCGAGCGATATAAGAATACCTGTCAAAAAACTATACAGGAGAGCGAGTTCTGTCGTTATTCCAATATTCTGCGTTTCAACACTGTCCAGATAATAAAAAACAATCAGAAGCAAACAGAATGTGCCTCCTATAAGAAGCGAGAGCATCATGAAATCTTTGTAGAGCAGCCCGACAATAGTACCCAGTACGGATACCAGTGAAAAACTTCGTACGCCCAGAATTGCCACTGGCTTTTCGCGATTCGGTGACCCTTTTTTTTCGTTTACTTCCCGCTCCAGTCCAAATACAGCTCCCAAGAGAAAAGAAAGAATAAATTGTACAGGCAGCACGAGTGGTTCCATTGCCTCTATTGTAGCTTACTTTTGCTTACTATGTAAGGTATTTTCTAAAAAATTCTACGGTTTGTTCCATGGCCTCATTAAAACTGGCTCCCGATATGTTATGTCCTCCTGTCGCGTATTCATGCAGTTCGTGAGGCACTGAGGTCTTGTTGAGGAGTATGTTAAGATTCCGGCTGTATCCTATATTTACCACTGCGTCATCAACCGCGTGATGTATCTGAATTGCTCCCGACAGATCTTTTATATAATTTGTCGGCGCAACCTGCTTCCAGAAAGGACTGTCAGAATTAAACGGTCCGTAGGTATCAAACAAGAGTTTCCGACGTTGTTGTCTCTGCGTATCGTTGGGAGGCGGCTGGTAACTTGCGTCGTTGATACCGTATTCCTGTTGATCTGTGTAAGAATATACGGCTCCGGCCCATATAACCGCGGCCGGAATCTCAGGATGGCCTGCCATAGCGCGAAGAGTAACATTGCCGGCCATACTATGACCCCATAATCCAATCTTGTGCGGGTCCACAAACGAGCTATTCTGCAGAGCATTGTATGCGTTCAGCGCGTCGATACTGTAATCTGAGGAATAATACGCGCCGCCTGGTTCACCCTCCGAGTTGCCATGGCCTCGCAGATCAATTTTAAAGACAACAAAGCCGTTTCGTGCAAGATAATCTACATATGAGGCGTAGGGTTTGCCCTGTGTTTCGTACTGCGTAGGCGGAATGTATCCATGAATAAACACAATAGCCGGCCATCCCTTTGCCGGTTTATCACCTGTGGGTTGAGTAAGGAGTCCGTTAATCTGTAAGCCATCGGAGTCATAACTGGTTACATATGCCTTATACGCCGAGTTTTCGTATGCGGGTTCCAAGTCATTCAGCTCGCTTTTATAGCTCCTTTCTCTTAAGTAAGGAACAGTTAATTCTCTAAACGCCATAGGAGTAGGACTAGGACTTGATAGGGGCTTCGTGGTGGATAACAGAGGAGCTATGAGCGAGCGAGAAGTCTTATGATAATATACATATGTGATCGCTCCCGCGATGAGGACGAGCGCAATACTTATAGAAAATAGATATATGTGTTTTGTGGGTTTCATATGTATGCTCTTGTGACCAATCTCTTTGTATAATGTATCCTGTATGCGTGGCAGCGAACATAAAAATGCACATGAAATTATACCTAAAAAATTAGCGTTGGCACTAGGTGTATTACTCCTTTCAATATTTTATTTTAATATCAGCTCGCTCCAAACAAATACCTATAAAAAGCAATCTACAAAGCCCCAGACAACAAAACAATCCTCATATATTACCGGTTGGGGTCAAAACTCGTTTGGACAGATGGGTGCTGAAGACAATGAACTGCACAAAGACACCGACGGAGCATATTATCTGTATATAAATGATATCGTACAACTGGCCGCGGGCCTCAATCATACAGTAGCTCTGAAGAAAGACGGTACCGTATGGGCATGGGGGAGTAACGCGTACGGACAGCTCGGCGACGGCAGTACCATATGGAGTCGTAAATATCCTGTACAGGTTAATGGCTTGAGTAATGTCGTAAAAGTTGCGGCAAGCCGTTTTCATTCTCTTGCGTTGAAGAAGGATGGTACAGTATGGGCGTGGGGAAGTAATATGAATAACCAGCTGGGAAGAGCCGGAGAGCAAAGCGTAGCTCCACTACAGGTTGTAGGTCTGTCAGATATTGTGCAAATAGCTGCAGGTTATCGATTTTCACTCGCACTGAAGAAAGATGGTACCGTCTGGGCCTGGGGAGGAATGTGTAAACAGGCAGATACTCCAAAGTTTAAAGATTTTGTAACCAGTTTATCGTCGGGCATAGCCCTTGAAGGGACATACTTTGATCCCGGGGATAACCGTCTCTCAGATCAGGATGAGCTTATTGACTGTCTGGGCGAAAACTTCGTGAATATTAATAGTATAAAACCTATCAAAATAAAGGGTGTCTCAGATATTACAAGCATCTCAGGAGGCTATGGGCATATGCTTGCTCTTGACCGGAAAGGTACAGTCTGGGCCTGGGGATGCAATAAATATGGCCAGGTAGGGAATGGTGTACTGAGCAATAGTACCCGGAATATGACACCTGAAAAAGTACAGGGTTTACCTCCTGTGGTTAAGATTGCTGCGGGTTACCGTCATTCGCTTGTCATAAGCAACAACGGTACCGTCTGGGCCTGGGGGCATAATCTATGGGGAGAACTAGGAACCGGTTCACTCAAAGACAGCGCCGTGCCGAAAGAGGTGCATGGCATAGACAATGTAACCGATATTAGCGGCGGACATGATTTCTCGCTTGCTCTCACAAAAGATGGGAGTATATGGGGTTGGGGAGAAAACGGTACTGGTGTCCTTGGCATGCATAGTGAAGCTGTTCAACAAACACCTGTTAAGATGAAAAAGGTAGGTCAGCAGGGTAAGATTGTCGCCGGCGGTGGGCATGCGCTGATGGTACCCGATAATATGGTACAGTAATATTACCTATGTCGAAAACAAACGATCATATAGCAGAGGAGAAGTCTCACACTTTTTTGACGCGGAATATTTATCTGCTGTCGGTGGTAAGTTTGCTTACCGACATCGCAAGCGAGATGCTCTATCCTATTATGCCTCTGTACCTTAAGCAAATAGGATATGGCGTAATAGCCATTGGCTTTATTGAAGGAGCCGCAGACGTTGTTGCAGGTATTTCAAAAGGATGGTTCGGTTATCTTTCAGATAAATTAAACAAAAGAATATTTTTTGTCCGTCTCGGGTATACGCTTTCTACATTTTCCAAACCACTCATGGCCATAACCGGTAGTCTTGGAATTATTGTTACTTCACGTCTTCTTGATAGACTCGGGAAAGGCATACGTACCGCGCCCCGTGATGCTATTCTTGCGATCGAGTCCACAAAAGAGAATAGGGGAAAGGTATTTGGATTTCATAGAAGCCTTGACACACTCGGCGCAACTCTGGGACCAGTTGTAGCTCTTATATTTCTTTACTACTATCCAGCTCAGTACACACGGCTGTTCCTTATTGTACTCATCCCGGGTCTTCTTGCTGTTTTACTTACTTTTTTAGTAAAAGATCGTCATAGTATTGGAGATATCAAGGCTATTCACACAAAACGTCCAAGCTATTCGTTTAAGGCTTTTCTTAAAAAGGCCAGTCCCGAATACAAAGCATTACTTATGGGTCTCGTACTTTTTTCTCTTATTAACAGCTCCGATATGTTTCTTTTATTAAGAGCAAAGGAGCTGGGTCTGCAGGATACGTTTATTATAGGGGCGTATATTTTATATAACGCTATCTTCACCGTTGCAGCGTTTCCGTTGGGCTATCTGAGTGATAGAATCGGGTCAAAGATTATTTATATCTTCGGGCTTATATTATTCGCCGTTGTGTACGGCGTATTCGCGCGTGAGATGACAACACTGGTTGTATTTGGCATGTTTGGAGTTTATGGTATATTTGGCGCAATTCATGAGTCAATTAGTAAATCATGGTTATCCAAACACCTGCCAGCAGAGAGTCAGGGCACAGGTCTTGGGTTATATCTAACCTGTCAGTCTGTTGCGTTTCTTGTGTCGAGTAGCGTGACCGGGATTGTATGGAATCAATGGGGCCCGACCGTAGTATTTTCCGGAATCTCCATGCTGACAGCGCTTCTTCTTGTTTATTTTGTCTTTATGCCGTCGTTGCAGCATAAAGAATTTATTAGTGCCGATTAGATATCTTGTATGTAGTACCGGATTTCTTCCGTTGAAGGATCCAGCAAATTGTACAGATAGGTTATATCTTCATCACGATGACGCACACATCCCGAGCTTCCAGAATTTTCACGGGAGATCCGGGCTGCATCGCCGTTTATTCCATGTAGACCAAACTGTCCGGGTACACTCCAGTCGCACTGGCCATTGCACTCAGTATAGGGGACCGGGCCATAGGGTGGAGTATCCCATCCAGGCACGTCAAGTATAAGAAAATACGGCGCGGTTTCAGGATTATTTTTGGAGTCCTCTTTGCCGGTGAGGATCCAGTACTCGCGTCCCGTAAGTTGAGGAAGAGGAGTAGGACGCTCTCCTGGTATTCCAGATTTTACCTCAAACGTTTTCAGGAGCGTGCTCTGTTCTATGTTTCCGGGAAGGCCTGAGTATAAGAATTCTTTGTTGGATTTTCTATAGAGAAGAAACCAGTGGTGAGGGTTAGCTTTTGGTTCCTTTTTCACTACAGAGCGAGTGCTGTACCAGAGCGCGGCACTCCCAAGTACAACGACTATGAGTACGATTATTACGTATTTCATACCTAGCATTGTAGCATGCGGTGCGCGGGTTTGTTACAATACGGGAATGAAAACCAGGCGATTTATATATGCGAGTATACTCATCATACTAGCCGCTATTGGCGGCCTTGTTTATATTTTTTTGCCCCGAAATAGTACGTCAGTTGTTCCTCCTATAACGATAACGGAACCGACTGTTGTACCCACCGTACCCGTGACCAATGCTCCGGACAGAAAAATTTTGAGCAATGATTATCACGTATATCAGTCGTTCAATAACTGCGGCCCCGCGTCGTTATCTATGATGTTGTCTTATCTCGGCGTGAAAGAGTCGCAGGAAGCATTGGGTGATGCGCTTCGGCCCTATCAGCACCCTCAGGGAGATAATGATGACAAGTCCGTTACACTCGACGAACTTGCCCGCAAAGCGGAAGAGTATGGATTTATTGCGTTTCATCGGCCTAACGGAAATATCCGCATGATAAAACAGTTCATTGCTGCCGACATACCGGTACTTACCCGAACGTGGCTTAAAGAGGGTGAGGATATTGGGCACTATAGAGTGGTAAAGGGGTACGACGACACAAACGGGGAGCTCGTGCAGGATGACTCTCTGCAAGGAAAAAATTTGAAGTATACCTATGCTCAGTTTAATGCGATTTGGGATAAATTCAACTATGAGTATGTTGTCTTCGTTCCGAAGGAAAAGGCAAAAGAAGTAAGGCAGATACTAGGGGATGAGGCTGATGAACCTACCTCCTGGGCGAACGCCGCAAAACGGAGCCGTGAACTTCTTACGCAAGATCCCGACAATATCTATAATCGTTTTAACCTTTCAGTGGCTCTCTATCATACCGCCGATTATAATGGGTCGGTATCAGAGTTTGAGAGGGTCGAGACTCGTCTACCCAAGAGAACACTGTGGTATCAGATAGAACCGATACAGGCATATGCTGCTTTAAATAATGTTGAAAGAGTTTTATCTATTACAGAGTCGATTCTATCCAATCAGAATAGGGCGTTTTCAGAGCTCTATATTATCAGAGGAGATATGTATCTAAAGCAAGGTGATAAAGAAGCTGCCAGAGGAGAGTACCAAAAGGCAGTTGAGTACAATCGGAATCTTAAGGAAGCCCAGAACAGGTTAGCATCGGTTGGAGAATAGTGGTATGATCACTATACTATGATTTGGAGAATTTTTCGTACCACCTGGAGCATAATCTATCAGCTTGTGAGAGGTATCGATCTACAACTTAAAAATGAAAAAACACCCGCGGAGCGGATTATGTGGTGGGGAATAGTGCTGCTTATAGTGCTTGTTATAGGTTTTTTTGTTTTTTTACAGGTAAGCGCCTTCCTTAATACTGTTGTCACCACAACGGGTGTTGTACCCGGAGAAGAACTTCCTGCAGAGTAATCCTTCACTAAAATGGTATAATATAGGTCGAAATAACTATATAATCTCACTGTTCCTTCTATGCATGGAACTTCTGAGATAGAGTACCTTAATAATCCGGAAGAGAATTATTGTATAGATATTGTTATCGGGCGGGCTCAGCATGTTATAAGATAATATTTTGAGCCCCCCTGATAACATATCCCCATATCACCCTCTGATGCCTGAGACTACGGCACAATGTTCATAAAGTAAAGGAGGAATCGTGTGACCAACGATCAACCCGGCCCAGTCAATCTATCAAGTCGTATCATCGAGGCGGGAAAGCAGTCAGAGCCCCTTATCCTTGAAATCTATCAGGCAGCGCTGATAATACTGTTACGGATAAATAGGCTGAGAAGTTTAAATATCCAGAACATACTCACGCTGTCCGATCCGATAGCCAAGGAAATGGCCGAGTTATTTGGTCGGTCTTACAAAGACCAGTACCACATAAGTCGGGACATTCGTCGCCTTCAGGCTCTGATTACCGAACTGTCTGCCGGAGCTATACCGCCTTTAGCGGAGGCTTTGGAACAGGAGGCAGAGCTACCAGCTCCGGATACCGAACAACCCGCAGCAGCACCTGATTACTCAGATAGGCTGAGCGCGGTTGCTGCTCAGATCATGACCGAGTTCCTGGAGCAGAAAGGAGCGGTAGCAGATGCTCCGCCTTCAGAACCCGAAGTGCATCGTGTTGCTCCACACTGGCAGGCTGCAGCCGAGGCTGCGCCTCTTGCGCCCGCTTTGTCTGACGTGCCGGCGGCCGATGCATCTGTTGTTGAAAAACCGGCGCCTAAATCGCGTTGGCGTATCAGCATAAGCGGAGCGATGATGCTTGAATCGTTGTGGTCAAAGAGCGACACCGATGCCGCGGACCACATGCGTTTCCGGGCCGCTGCCAAAGCTGACCTTAAGAAGACAGTTGCAACCGATCTCACCCGCATCGCATTACATAGGGTCGGTTTGCCTGTGGACGGCGAAGCAACGCCGTCACCGCGCGCCCAGGAGATAATCGATAAACTGGGCTTCATGGACGATGCCAACTGGCAACGGATGGTATCGATGGCTATTGCTGCCAAGTATATCAGGGAGGACCAACAAGGTTGGTTCCTTGATCCACGGACAGCACCGGAAGGCCTGCCACTCGAACCACCGCCAATGATGCCGGTACGCGCTACTACGCTGCTTCTTCAGGCGATCAATGCTACCAAACCCGAGCTCACGCTTGCGGTCTGTCTGTCAGACGAGGGGTGGACGAGGGAGGTGCAGCAGGTGCTTGAAGGACTGTTCGAGTACCGACAAAAGCTTCGGCAGGGCGGCAAACTTCCCGAGGCGTTCGCGCCTATGGAAGCTGAGCTACGCCGGCTCTGCAACGAACTGCGTCTGATGAACAATCTGGCTGGATCCGGAGAGCGCTGGCACCAGCTTGTTCACAACGCCTTTGTGGCAGAGGTCATCGATCGCCGTTTGTATCACATCTTCACGCATCAGCCCGTAATTATGGAAGGCCATCGCAATACCTGCGAACTTCTGCGCGGTGTGCTTGCTCCCGGAGCAGACATCGCCGTTACATTGCGTGAGGCGTGTGAGAGGTTTTATGGCGCGGGGTGGGATACGAAGGTGCGTTTTGTCTTCGTTATGCCTGATGGAAAAACTCCGCAACCTCTTTTGTCGAGTGGGGTAAGGACTATCGAAGAGACAGCCCAGACTCATGACGTCAAAAGAGGGTTCCTTTCACGGTTTATCCGTGAACTCACCATGGGTTTTTATGAAGCCCGAACCCTCGGCGATACGTTTATCCAGCGGTATCCTGATGGGATGGGCAAGGAGGCACAAGCCACTTTCACAGCGCTTGAATTATCCAGCGACCGTAACTGGCGCCGGTTTATCCAGACGTTGCAACAGTGGGGCGTCCTCTGGCCTGCAGAAGCTGCCGTCTATCTTGGATAGATAGCCGCTTAGCGAGTAAGGAGTCACGATGAGATACTCTCATCGTGACTCCGCTCATTTCTCTTCCGGATTTTCATCTTCATCACCTGTACAATTTATATATATGCCATCTCATATTCCTTCCGCACTGGAAGTAAACGGTGTTATAAAATCATATGGATCGCTCAAAGCTGTCAATAATGTCAACCTCACTATATCTCAGGGTACGTTTTTGTCGCTCATCGGTCCCAATGGCGCCGGGAAAAGCACATTATTAAAAATGATAGTCGGACTATTGAGACAGGACAAAGGTTCGATCCGCATTTTTGGCAAAGACACATTATCTGACGGACTACATACAAAAGGATATATCAGCTATATCTCCGATGAACCAACGCCGTATGAATATCTAACAGGTGAAGAGTTTATTGCACTTACGGCACGCCTACGCGGTGTCGCGGATAACAAAGTGAGAGAGTATCAAAAGTATTATGTTGAAGCGTTTGGTCTTCATGATATTATCCACCAGCAGATTTCTGAGTATTCGCGTGGTAGTAAACAAAAAGTTGCGTTCATCGCGGCTATGGTACATACTCCGCAGCTTCTTATAATAGATGAACCTGTCGTGGGTCTTGATCCGACAAGCATCGAAACGTTTGGTAGAGAGCTGCAAACGTATGTGAAAAAAGGAGGAACTGTCCTTCTTGCAACGCATATATTATCGTTCGCTGCTGACTACGCTGCAACGGTTGCAGTGCTTCACAAAGGATCTATTCAAAAAGAACAACGGATTACCTCAAAAACCGATCTGAACAGTATCTATGAGTTAGCGACACGAGCATAGGTATGGAACATATATTACTCTCAAACGATATCCTCGCGGTACGCCGGTGGTTTGTACGACAGCGGGGGAGTAAGCTTGCAGTAATCGCGGGGTTCATGCTCGTTGTTCTTCTTACCGCGGTTGGGTCGTTCAGCATAGGTCTGGTGTACTTTCGAAATCTTATAGGGTTTGGAATATATGGTCAGGCTACTGCCGCATATTTGCTACACGCTGCCATTCTGGTAACAAGTTTTCTGGCAGTGGGATCTGCCGCGGCTTCAACCCTGGGTTTTCTTTTCGCAAAAAACAGAGGAATTGAGTATCTCAAAACATTACCGATAGACGATGGAGTCATTCTCCGGTGGCTTCTCATTAAAAGCAGTGTTGTATCCATAAGTTTATTATCAGTTCTCATGATACCCGTGCTTGTTTCATATGCTGTAGGCATGAAGCAGATACTGACTCCTGAGTATATACTCCGCTCGTTCCTACTCATCGCTTCGCTTGTCATCATATGTCAGAGTATTGGTAGTTTAGTTGGTTTTATCATTATTCCCTTTATAAAACAGAGAACTCGGTATATATTTGTCGCAGCCATCTTCTGTATGCTTTTTGCCGTGTTACTTCTTCTTAAAGTTATTTTTCCGACTGGTCTTATACAGCTTTATTTTGCTGATACTGATACATTCTGGCAAATCTATAATGGGCTACCGTTATCCAACTCATATCTTCCGACCCTCTGGCTTACTCTTATCGTCGTGAGTAAGGATATACTGCCTGTGGTTGCCTCTGTCGGATTTGCGCTTTTTATTGGCGCCCTCTCATATATATATCAGCGTGCTGCGTATACACGTATATATCAGGAAATCCACGCTGCTCCGTTTGCTCGTCGTAACAGCACAGTTGTAGGTAATGCTGTTACGTTTAAGTGGTTTGATCCGTTAATCATGAAAGATATACTATCTGTAGTAAGGACTCCGTCTGAGGCAAGTTATGTATTTTTTCTCATAGGGTTAGCGGCATTTTTCTTTCTCTTAATACTTTACACAGGATCGTTCAGATATGTAAATGGCAATCTCTGGAGCCCCGGATTGATTACATTTTCACTCGGTTGGCTGTTGTTTTTTACTACGTCTTTTCTCTTAAGACTTATATTTCCTTTAATGGCCAGAGAACGGTCACAGTCCTGGTATATGTTTACCTTACCTCTTACGGCTTCACGCTTAGTCATATCAAAAGTTACGGCAAGTCTTGCGGTTAGTATGGTATTTATGATATTTGCTGTCGTCCTATGGTTGGTAGTGCCTATAGGCTTGCTCTTTAAAATGATTCTTATACTCTGGAGTGTATGGTCAATTGGTGTACTGGTTCTTATACACGCGGCGTTCGGTATGATCCGCCCAAACTTTGAGGACGGTACAGATCCGGAGAAAGTAAGTACCAGCAGTCAGGGAATGGCTGCTTTGGCTTTGTCGATGTTGGTTACGGGTGGGGTATGCTATGTTGTATACGCGCTGCTTTCCTACGGGTCAGTCCCGTTTATGTCCTGGTTGTTTTTCTTTATTCTCAGTGTAGGGTTACCATGGTATTTGCTTATGAAGGCATACAGGTCGGTGAAAGAATACCAGTTCTAATCAAGAAGCTGCCTTATTTTATTCTGTATATTTCGTATCATAAAATGAATCTCAAAGAGACCCATCGCGAATGCTATGTAGCTGAGTATCCAAAAGAGGTCAATGCGTTTATACGCGAGTATTGATTGTTCATACTGTTCCCGGTAGATGGCAAAAAATAGATCGCCAAGAAGCATAAATATTACGGCGATAATAATATGGAGCCAGACATAAAACAGTTTGCCGCCTCGAAAATCCATAGTAAGCATGAGAATATATGAGATCCCGACGATCAACATAACATCACCCAAGCCATAACTTATTGCTATAGCGTTCTCCAAAAATGTAGAGCCGTTGCTGTAGGAGGGGAGTATCGCAATATTAAATACCATAATGCTCAGAGCTATGGAGATTGTGGAAATAACGAGACTGCGCACAGGATTTACATCTGTTTTGTAGTTCGTAATTTCGCGAAGGATTCCGATAAAAATAAGCGGATAGGCGGCAAGGTAAAAAAAATCAGCTATGGACGGATAAGGACTTATACGCAGAATAAGCTCATAGATAGCCCAGATAGTTTCACCTACAAACCACGAAGCAAGTCCCAGAGTAATATAAAGCAAAGCGTTTCCATGAATATTGTCCATTCCGTACGCCCTTACCGCAAAGATGCCCGCTATTACGGATACCAAGGGTGCGATAAGAAAAACAATATTTATGATTGCTTCCTGGTATTGACCTAAAGGCATAGTATAGACGTAGAGCGAAATGCCAAGGAGGGCGGCCAATAGAATCATTATAGTAAGCCGCTGAGTTCTCATAGTTAGGGATACGCCTGATGATATTTTTTATAAATATTTTCGCTTATTTCTTTTGCTTTCTTTTCACCCATGTAATCAGTCAGTAGTTCGGCGAGTGTGGTAAGTATCTCTTCCAGGTGGCGTTTTTTGAAGTATAGGGAAAAAAGCACCCCCGTATCATTACCGAGGACCTCTGAAATTATGGAGACCGCTTCCTTTTTGGCGCTGGCATCATCATTCATAATCTATGTTTTAGAATACCATACTTTATGAAGTTATCATATCACAAAAAAACTGCCGGGGATGATATCGTCTCCGACAGTTGTTTATGCATAGGGTTATGGGTTAATTCATAATTAAATTGTCATGTGGTGACAAGCCATGTATGTCGTTAGTGTACCTCCTTATCTTGAGACTGCCGGGGCGGCAGTGTTAACTGATAATGTCATATTCGTATATGTAATAAAAACTATTAAATAATGAACCATATATTCATACTAACAATATTATTATGGGTTTGTCAAGCGAATATTATAGGATTCAGTAAATACCTGTTAAAATGAGGCTAATAGAGAGTAGATGTATTACTATAATGCAGTATTATAGTTTGTTATATACAGTATTTTAGAATGTAAATACTACCCATAATGCGTGCAGAAGGCCGGGTACGTACCCAAGAAGAGTGAGGATGATATTAATCCAGAAATGAAAGCTTAACCCCACCTTCAGAAATACCGCAAGGGGAGGAAGTACTACAGCGATAAGTATCTCAATAAGCATGCTCATAAGAATATAGTAGCATAGTATGATAATAACGTTGTCGCAAATGGGTAAGAAATAGAAAACATGTGAGAGAACTAAAATGTTCAGGTGTACGCGAAGCGCACACCTGAACAAAGGCGAACAAGTCCGGGTCACTGCTTGAACCGCAGCCGTATTCTGTCGAAGATCGACAGAGCGGCGATCCATGCGAGAATCCAGACGATGGTTATGATTGCCCCCAAGGGCAAAAACAACAAGCCTGCAACGGCGAGCACCAGGAGGATCGTTACCTGGAGGTGGAGAAACCGGTTAGGGTTCCACTTCCAGATCTCGTACCATGCATATACTGCAAGTCCGATGCCGGCAAACGTCAGGAAGGTGTACATAGCCCATTTCGCGGCAACAGGAATCCATTCCTCGCCGCCAATGGGGTTAATTCCCGACAGGAGAAAGCTCAAAAATGCACATACAAGCGTGATAGCGATCCACGCCCTCGTTGCAATTCTGAACTGCTTCTGCTCCGTGGGGAGCAGGTCTTTGGCGAAATCGGACGTGTCACTGCTCAACACAGGGATCTCCTTTCTTGAAGGATCGATCGTGGACACAAAATGCTGTGTGTCCGCAGCCCTTGCTTTTCCGCCTCCCTTGTTCGTCCTTACGAACGGTGTCTTTTTGTCCTTACGGGAACGCGTCGGCGATACATGCGTATCTGATGACGTGCAGCTTGTCGACGCCGGACGATGGCGCGTCGGCTACAGGCTGAAGTGATTAAGTGTAAGGTAAAAAGAGAAAAAGGGGAGTACTACGTTCCCGAACGGGAAGCGCAGTGGTCAACCAGACGAGGATGCCCGGTTGAGGGGAGAGGGGATGTCCTTTCCTTTCGAAAAGGAGTGTTGGCTTCGAAAAGCAACACAGGACATTATAAGTTGGGGTACCAAGCCAGCAGGCACGAAGCATGCAGGATTTGTGCCCCAACTTATGATAAGGATCTGGATTCCCGCCGGAGTTTATCCCGATGAACATCGGGGCGGGAATGACAGGGTAGTCTCTCACATGTCAAAGAGCTTCAAAAGTATAGAGTTATCCGAGGCGCGTACAGCAGGTGCAGGGCTCAGACTATACTAAATACCTCAAAGTATCCTATATTATAGCAAAAAATCGTAATAAAAACGTCATAACAATGTAATAAATGCTGTAGAGGTAGGATATACATATTTTATATGCACTTATATAGTAATGTATATATATACCCATAATATATATTATGTTTTGATATATATTGATATATTTAGTACAGAGAAATATGCAATAAATATATGTAATCGGTGTGTATTTTTGCCATCTTTGGTATATAATATAGGATTATTATCTACCCGTAATTACGCCTACAGAAATAGCTTCTGGATGTGTGGCTATGGGTGTACTTTGACACGTGAGAAAGTATCACAATGTCTGTCGACTCTGAGTCGGGGAGCCAAGGTGTCATATCTATGACAGCTTAGCCCCCCGACTCACATACGGCCCCTCACCCACATCGATTCTTCCTCAGAGTCGGTGGTCCACTAGTCCATCGACGCTTGCGTTGTGCGTATCCTCAGTCGTCCGGATATGCCTATGTAAGCACTCATCCAGCGATGGATTAGCAGTAAAGGACGACACCTGAAAGGAGGTCATCTATGGCTCGATCAACTCCGCCGCCCAGATGCGCGACGGAACGTCGAGGAATCAACATCTAGTGAAGGAGGCATCATGGAGGATAGAGCTGGGAGCCAACGAGGCTTCTGGCGAGTCCTGCGAATCGTCTATACGACGCTCTTCGCGCTCCTGATTCTGGGTATCACCGCACTCAGCTACGCAGTTGGGTTCACGGTTATACCCTTGGGAATCATTGCCGTTGGACCGTACGGTATCCTTACGCTCTATCATCTGTTTCTTCAACTGAGGCTGGCACCCCGCAATACAAAGCAGATCCAGTACTTAGAAGAAAAGGCCGATGTAACAGGCTTCCGACCAACTTTTGGGTTGTCGGTTGTCGGGCGGCGGGAACACCGTATTCTGTTCCAAAAATGTCTTGAGTCAGTGCGCGCGATCACTTACGAGAAGCTTGAAAAAGTTATCGTGGTGAGTGACGGGAATGAAGAAGAAGACCTGTACATGGCCGATATCTTCCGTGAGGTCATGGATGGTACGGTCATAGTCGTCGACTTCATACTGCGGAGAGCTCTGTTGAGTGTAAAAAACGCTCAGCAGGCCATTGAAAAGGCCGAAGCCGAAATACAGTCGGCAACGGAACTGATTCAGCGGCTACAAATTGAGCTACCGGAGATCAGCAGTTGGGTTATGCGCCTTTTTGCTGAATCCCAGATCAGTTTCGCACAGCTTCGACAAGAAAAAGCGGAAAGCTTAAAGGCCGAGGCTCTGGCAATACGCGAAGAATACCAGGCGAAGATCGATGATCTATACGCCCGGGTCGACGCAGCAGGTAAGTACTGCATGATCTTGCAGCCCTGGGGGCTCAAACGCAAGGCCATGTACACAAGTCTGTTATTGCTGGCGTCAAAGTACCAGCTTACCGGCACTACCGATTCGGATAGCATCATAGCTCCCGACGCGGTGAGTCGGTCCGTTAAAGTTTTTGTCGACAGACAGGTTTATGCCATGACGGGTGCCGTAGGGATCTTCAACATCACCAATTGGTTGAGTTTCCTATCGTCTCTGCGTTACTGGTACGCATTCTTCCTCGAGCGCGCAGCACAAAGCGCGAAAGGGGTGGTTCAGTGTGTATCAGGACCGTGGGGTGTGTACCTGAGTGAGAAGTTGTTACTCATTTTGGATGAGTGGGTTGATCAACTTTTCATGGGCAATGAGATGGTCGCCGGCGATGACCGGCGGCTCACAAGTCTCATGCTTGGGCTGGGTGGAAAAGTGCTGTTTCATCCGTTTGTCAGGGTGCTGACGGAGACCCCGATCAGCTTCTGGCGATGGATTAAGCAGCAGATTCGTTGGGCACGCTCGTTTTTCCGCGAAGCGTTCCTGGCGATTCCTACGCTTTTCATCCAGTCTCTCTACATGACATATGATTTGCTGTTCCAAAGCGCATTTCCTCTGTTCCTTTTTTACTCGATACTCAGCCTCTTCTTTGATGCTGTGTTTCGGGGAAGTTACGTGGGAATTGTCACCATGTTTATCACCGTTCTGTTTGGCGGGGTAGTGAGAGCTACCTACGCGATCAGGACCACTGGCCGGTGGCGATTCATCGTGTATCCCTTGTATGGGGTGCTCATGTATGTTCCAGGACTTCTTCCGGCTAAGATCGGTGGTCTTCTGACCATTTGGTACGCAGGCTGGGGGACTTCTATGCGAGTAGATATGACCCACATCAAGGAAGGGGAGCAGTCGGGAGACGACTTCTAGACTAGCACGCTTTCTCACGGATTCTAGGGGGTACCAGGCGGTACCCCCTAGAAATCTTCTTCTTTATAAACATCCCTGTATCTTTAAACATAACCGTTATTGTTGTGTGTAAAGATACAGGGAGATGCCGGGCGGCATCTCCCATAAGATACGGATGTTCGGCCCTTTATTTTCCGACAAAGGGTAGATATATTAGCCGAGGTGTAATGCTCGGTCCTTGTGTTGGTGTAGGTTCTACTGGAGTTGGCGTTCGAGTTGGGGTGGGCGTCATTGTTGGCGTGATGGTTGGTGTTCGTGTCGGAGTAGGTGTTGAGGTGGGTGGTGGCGGATTATTACAATCCACACCAACACCAACGCCTATTCTGTAGACGCCGCTCGTTATACTCTTCAGACATACACTAAAACGGTTGTTTGGATCAGTGTATATCTGTCCTGCCTTTGTCATGTATGCCTGCTTCGATAGGTTATCCCCATTGTGGGCCACATTTATGAAGCCCTGGAAAGGATAGCGTGTACGATCGACCTCATGAAGTATGACGCCTGCTGTTATCAGTTTGGCGTCATAGCCAGCGAGTTTTCGTGCTTCTATGGTGATGAAACTGTCCTCGCTAAAACGTATGAGGATAGCACGTGTCTGCGCACCGCTATCATAGAGCCCCTGAAGATTGTATTCATGATACCCTTCAGTGGTTGTGACAAACGGATCCAGCAGACCGAGCTGATACTGGTCAAACGCGCTGAAGAGCAACGGAATGCATCCATAGTTCGGGTCACGAACTATGTCGCACTTCAGTGCAATACCGCTCATTTGAGTAGTATAGTCACTATACTCATCGCAGTTATCAAACTCTCCACACGAGTGAGAAAGCCCATATCCATGTCCATCTTCGTGAGTCACGAAGTTGAGAGGGTCCTCGCTCTGGTGGATCCACGTCGTACGATACAGACGGGTCACTCCATCAAGCGATAGCTCAGCCATACCGCCCCATGAAGACGCAAAGTCGACGTCGAAGAACAGGTTGATGCCTACGAAGTCGGTAAACTTGATATCGGCATCAGCGACCGCGGCACAGTCGAGTAACAGACGGTCTAGATTAGGGTATGGATTGCCCTCCATGTAGTAACTGAGGTTATGCGGCAAATCGTACCACCCCTTTACATAGGGTCCGAACCCGAACATCTTTCCCTTCGAAATGTCTCGGAAGAAGTCTTCGATGCTGGGAAAAGCTGTTCTGAACATACCACTATAGAAAGATGGAGGGAGAAGCTTGGGCGCAGGGGAGCCGGGAACGCTGCAGAGAATGCTAGCCCAGGGTTGTGGCCCAATCATTGGCGAGCCTAGATCCTGGACAGATATGCCAGAAGCAGCGATACTTTCAACGTTGAGCGTAGGTTGGGTAACGCTCTGTGTGCCAATATTGATGGTCACATGCCTTCCATTCATACGCATCAGCTCACCAACGGAGCCTGAGGTTACGGTTAAACGATGGTAGGCATGGGATTGGTCATACAGACCAATCTCGGGAGGTAATGCCTGAAATCTGCCGTTCACAAGGCGATCGCCCTGTCGCACGACCAGAGTTCCAGACACCGAGTTTCCGACGGCGGACTGTACTACTGCGGTGCTAATTAGCAGACACAGCAGTATGAACAGGTAGGGGAATGCTTGCCTGTAACGCATCGCAGTGCTCCTTTTTATATTACTATGAAAAATCGTCGCGCCCGCCAATAGAATATTGGCTAAGCGTTACGATTTTCCATACGATAGTGCAAAAAGGTTGACAAGTTGCAGGTAATGCAGTAATATATAAATGTACATATATTATACATATATGTACGTCCGTATCTTATTTTCAAAGGGCTTACGAAGATTTATCTGCGCAATTAGATTGACTTCGTATGTCTTTTGTCCATAATGGTCTGATAAAAATGCAACTTTTTGTCAGACCATTTTTTTGGCGTATATAGTATACCAAATAATTCATATTAATGCTAGAACTCCGCTTTATGACCAGATATAGTATTGTTTAGAGTCATCCGTTTTCGTGTATTTTTTTATGAAGAGTTATGGGAAGAGAGAAGTGGAATGTGGAACCTTTATTCTCTTCGCTTTCCACCCACATTTTTCCTCCGTGACGTTTGACTATTTCACTTGATATATATAGTCCAAGTCCGAAACCGGGAAAACTTTCACGTTTTTTGTCCTGAACCCTATAGAACCGGTCAAATATTTTCGTAATACTTTTTTTCGGAATACCGATACCGTAATCTTTCACCGATACTTTCACGTAGTCCTGGCTCGCCGATACACGTATATCAATCTTATCTTTTTGCGGACTATACTTAACTGCATTTGCGATGAGGTTTATCAATACCTGATTGATGCGATATTTATCGGCAAAAACTCTCTTGTGAACAGTCCCGAGTTTATCTATCCGGTGTCGTATTCCGGTCGCTCTCATATCTTCTATTGTTTCATCAATGAGCTCATCAAAATCAAAAACCTCTTCATTCAGATCCATTTTTCCGGTAGCTATCTTTGAAACATCCAGAAGATCGTAGATAAGAGTGGTGAGTTTATCGAGCTGAGTATCCATTTTACTCAGATATCGAATTGCGGTTTTATTGCCCTGATACTCAAATTCGCGCTTTAGGATCTGTGCAAAAGCTTTTATAGTGGTGAGAGGTGTTTTTAGCTCATGGCTTGCTATACTCATAAATTCATCCTTGCGTTTTTCAACTTCTTTTCGTTCCGTGATATCAAGTATGAATGCCACACCATTGCGTATAGATTGTTCCAGAAGTGCTCTGCCGATGAGGATAGGGAAGCGGCTGCCGTCTTTGCGGATAAGTTCTTTTTCGTATGTAGAAGCCACTCCCGTTTTCATCATTTCATCGATTGCCTGCTCGTCGACTTCGGTATATTCTTTGGGCGTCATTACGCTCCAGTTTATTTTATGTTCTCTCAGATCTTTTCGTGTATATCCGGTCATTCTCAAAAATTCATCGTTGGCTTGGAGTATGGTGCCGTCAATATTCCAAAAAGCGATACCCAACATATTCGCTTCGACTATACGACGGAATTTGATCTCGCTTTTCAGCAGTTCCTCCTGAGCTTTTTTCTGTGCAGTTATATCCTCGTGAATGAGTACCAGCTCGCGCATTTTGTCATCACCATCTTTTACTGAATAGAGAAAAGCACGTGTCCAGGGCTTGGGACGGTTTTCATCATGAATATTTCCTGGCGCGTATTTATGTGAAGGTATAGCAACTGCTTTGCCCGAGAGACCTTTTTTTATATAGGGCATAATACCGTTTTCTATGAGTTGTTTGTCTTTAAGAATATTGTATCCCTTCATATCTTCAAGCTCCAGACCCCAGAGTTTTTTCCATGCTTTATTTACCTGTACTGTCTCTCCGGAAGGGGAGAGTATCTGTACGCTGAGCGGTGACTGTTCAATCATTGTTCGGTACCGTAGTTCAGAGGCTTCAAGAACTTCCTCGTACTTTTTTCTTTTACTGATATCCCGTGAAATTGCTATAACCAGTACTTCATTGTTATTCAGAATACCTTTTCCCGTGCTCTCCATATGCACCCAAGTTCCGTGTATAGTCTTGAGTCTGAAATGGTTTACAAACGCAAGCTTTCCCTGGAGTGCCGCGTTAAGCGCGTTCTTAACTTTTTTTCGGTCTTCGGGGTGAATAAAATCAAAGATACTTTTCTGAATTACTTGATCTCTCGTGTAACCGGTAAGATCTTCGCCTGTCGGGGAACTGTAAAGTACAGTCCCATCAGAATCTATGATATTTATCATATCGCTGGAGTTCTCGACCACAAGACGGTATTTCTGCTCGCTTTCTTTTAATTTCTCCAGGTTCGCCTTACGTTCGGAACTATCACGGGCAATTTTTGTAAAAGCGACAACATTTTTTTTCTGATCATAAATTGGTGTGGTAAGACCACTGACCCAGATTCTCGATCCATCTTTGCGGCACATCCAGTTATCATCTTCCCCTTTGCCGTGTGACGCCGCATGCATCAGCTCACGTTCAGGTTTACCTTTCATTTTATCTTCTTCGGTAAACAGGATAGAGAAGTGTTTACCTATGATCTCATTCTTTTTATAACCTAAAATAGTGAACATTCCTTTATTCCAGTTCTGAATATATCCCTCAGAGTCCAGCAGGATTATAATGTAGTCGGCGACATGGAGTACCGCTGTGCTAACATCGATCGATGGTAACGAAGAACTCTTAGTTCTCTGCATAAGAAATAGTATACACAATAATTATATTTAGAGCATAACAACAATCATTTATTACATAATTCTTACAGTATATTTATACATTTCTTACAGTCTTACCATAATCATACATGTTTATTAATAGGCCCTTATATCTGGTAGATAGAATGTAACAAATACATTAGCAATTTATTTGCGTTATATGGCAGAACAACACGATAATGGCGAACCATATCTTCCGATTAGCGGCTGTTTTTCGAGCATCGCTATAAGCATTGTTGGAGGAACTGTACTCGTTTATATTATGTATAACCTTGTTATATAAGCGTAAGTACATTCCACCAGCTTTTCACATATTCTGCCCTTCTGTTTTGATAGGTAAGATAATATGCGTGCTCCCATACATCAAGGCCAATGAGAGGAGTATGTCCCTGGAGATACGGGGAGTCCTGATTAGGAGTTGAGTATACTTTTAGTGTCTGTGTTTCATCTTCTACAAGCCACGCCCATCCGCTGCCGAAGCGATTTATAGCCGCGTTCGAAAATTCTTCTTTAAATGTGTCCAATGAACCGAACGTTTTAGTAATGCGGCTTACAAGATCTTCATCAACCTTTTTAGTCGGGCCCATTATGGACCAGAAGAACGTATGATTAAGATGTCCGCCTCCATGATTACGTAATACCAGCTTGTCATTCTCGGCAAGTCCCAGCGTATCGATATCTGTCATGAGTTTTTCCAGCGGCTTATTCTGTAACTGAGTATGTTTGTCGAGCAAGGCGTTTAGTTTATCAATATATGCCTGATGGTGCTTGGTATAGTGTATTTCCATTGTTTTGGCATCAATATGAGGTTCAAGAGCATTATATTCATAGGTTAGTTTGGGGAGTTGATGTTTCATATGTATATGATAGCACGCCTCTATCTGGAGTTCATCACAAATATGTAAGAAATGATATTTATAAAATTTTAGACTACATATAGTGACGAGTGATCTTGCGCACTTTGCTTCGTGTACGCATTTGGTATCATTCACTGTTATTTAATTACTATTCAATATGAAAAATACTATGCTCGCTGTAATGAAAGAAAAGCCTGCTCCCGGTGTGTCTCTTGTTCAGATTCCTGTCCCGCAACCGCAAAAAGGAGAAGTGCTGATAAAGGTAGTGTACGCTTCTATTTGTGGCACTGATGTTGGTATATATGACTGGATCCCGTGGGCCGCAGAACATATTACTCCGCCGATTGTAATAGGGCATGAAGTTGTGGGTGAAGTAGTTGATATAAACACCTCTGAGCCAACACATATCAAAAAAGGAGATCTTGTTTCATCTGAAACACATATCTTTTGTAATACCTGTTATCAGTGCCTTACCAATAACCGGCACATCTGTGAAAATATGAGTTTATTTGGCATTGGCCGCAATGGCGGATTTGCTGAGTATGCAACTATTCCTCTTAAGACGACATGGAAAAATGATCCGTCTATTGATGTTGAAGCGATGAGTGTGCAGGAGCCGCTTGGAAACGCTGTGCATGTAGTGACCAAAGCCCATGTACAGGGCAAAAAGGTTCTTGTAATGGGATTAGGCCCCACCGGTTTATGTGCCGGAGCTGTTGCTAAAGTATACGGCGCGGCCGAAGTGGTGGGTATAAATCGCCGAGAGTATCGCAAGAAAGTGGCACTGGAAATGGGTTTTGACAGAGTAGAGTCACAGGTCCCGGAAAACGAATATAATACGTTTGATGTTGTACTGGAGATGAGCGGTAACACAGAGGCTATTGAGACAGGCTTTCAGGCAATTAGAATTGCCGGAAAAATGATAGCGTTCGGTATTCCCAAAAAAGAAGTCTCTGTAAACTGGGGCAAATATCTTATAAATAAAGAGATAACCATAGAATCTGTATTTGGCAGAAAAATCTGGGAAACATGGTTTCAGACAACGGAACTTCTCAAAAGTGGGGCGATCGATCTTAAGAAAATTATAACGCATCGGTTTGCGTTAGCCGATTTTGAAAAGGCTATGGAAGTTATGAAAAGCGGTGAGTGTGGAAAGATTCTGTTAAAGCCCTGATTATTAATTCTTATCTTTTATGAAAGACACAAAACATATCTCAGCATCTCTGGAAGAAATGAAGAAGAAAGGTTTATATAACAATATTAAAACTGTTGAGTCAGAACAGGGAGCGTACCTCACGGTCGCGGCTAAACAATATCTCAATCTTAGTTCCAACAACTATCTGGGATTGGCTTCTCATCCACGACTCAAAAAAGCCGCGATTGCTGCAATCAACAAGTATGGCGTTGGCACTGCCTCGGTGCGGGCTATCATCGGTACAAATTCACTTCATCTTGAACTGGAAGAAAAATTAGCCAAGTTTAAGGGCGCTGAAGGTTCGATCGTCGTTACCGGCGGATACCTTGCCAACATGGCGGCAATTCAGACACTTCTGGATAAAGAAGACGTTATCATATCAGATGAACTCAATCATGCTTCCATCATCGACGCGATCCGATTAGCTCAGGTGAAAAATAAGTTTATTTACAAACATGCTGATATGGCAGATTTACGTAGACAAATTC
>JBDKFK010000012.1:0-44510 GCA_039798745.1 Candidatus Parcubacteria bacterium | reverse complement strand
ATATAAATTTTAATACACGTATGGACAGAGATAATATAATTCCAACAATGAATTATAAAGAAGCAACTATCACGATGGTGAAAGAGAAGCTTCCCTACCTGGTCACAGGATTTGTGGTTTTAGTGATGCTATTCCTCCTTACTACCATTCTATACGTCCGTAATATAATACCTTACAAGCCTTTCGTCAGTAAACCATCAAACGAATCTCAACCCGCGAAGCTGTCATCGGCAAACAAAACGTATTCCGTACAAACGGGGGATTCGCTCTGGGACATCGCAGAAGCACAGTATCATAACGGCTTTATGTGGGAGACTCTTGCGAAAGCAAACAATATCAGTGAACCTTATATTGTATATAGTAATCAAAAACTTACTATCCCCCATATCAAGGCTGCTGTTGAGTCTGGACAGATCTCTGCTATTCAGACAGGAAAGGTAACCCAAACTCAAGCAACATATGTGATTAAACAAGGCGACTCGCTATGGAGTATAGCTGAAGCATCATATGGAGACGGAAATTTATGGACTCGAATCGCGGAGGCAAATAACCTTGTCGATGCAGGCACTATTCACGTAGATAATACCCTTATAATCCCCCGCTAAGAACTGCTATAATGGACTCACTTTAAGCGGGATTAGTACACCGGTAGTATGCCACCTTCCCAAGGTGGAGAAGCGGGTTCAATTCCCGTATCCCGCTCAGATTGCCGTTTACATATGGCAATCTGAGCGAGGCTCGCCCGACGATACAGCATGAGGGCGGCCCGTGTACACGAGGCACGTTTCGCTGAAAGAAATGAGGCGGACGGCCCGCTCTTAAATGTTCATTATAAATATGGTTGGCAAACCCAATCATAATGTATTATATCTACGTTCTCCAGAGCTTGAAGGATTACAGAACTTATGTGGGATATACAGACAATGTTGAAAGACGCATAAAGCAACATAATGCCGGCGGCTCAAAATCTACACGCTATCGCGCACCATTCAAGTTACTGTTTACCGAAGAATTTGCCACTATGGCGGAAGCAAAGAAGCGAGAATTGTGGTGGAAAAGTGGCGCGGGGAGAAGGAAACTTAAAGAGTATTTTTCTTACTAAATTGCTTTACTCTTTTTCTTTCATACATCTGTCCATACCAGGTATTTTTCTTTATATATTCGGATACTAAGAAAAGTTCTTCGATAACTTTGTCACTATGAGTAAGGCCGTCTTTGGCTTCCTGGGTTACTTCTTCAATACTTTTAATGCTAGTAAACAGGTAATGAGCAAAACGAATTCTCATTTCGTTTAACTTCTCCACTAGGACAGCCAATTTTTTAAGGAATCCAGCATTATATTTTGAGAGTTCTATGTGAAGTTGACCTAAGGTGAGCTCGTACAATTCCTTGGGTCGCTTTTTTCCGTTATAGCTTATAACCTCGGGATCAGACTTTGATATTGTTTCTAACGTCTGTAATAGATCAATTAGTGTAAATTCGATATACTGACTTTCTAATAAAAACGCAATAACTTTGGAAGTAGGCCTTACATCTTCTCTAAGCCTGTTAATCTCATCTAAAATAATTCGATTTTTTTTGAACCAGCTTCTAAATGGTTCCTAGTGTTCTTCAATAGTGGCGTCTTTCACTTCAACTATAATTTGATCCATCAATTCGCGGTGTTTTTGTGTTTTCTCATCAAGTATCTCTATTTTTGACATATTAAATTTAGTAACTTGTATATACATCAGTTCTCTAGCAGCCATTCTCGCTACACAGATCATCCGCTCTGTCTATTTTACAGAAAATTTATAAGAATCGTCGCCTAATAAGGCAAAGGATAAAATAATCAGGTGTTATACTTTACCCTATGAACATTCTCGTTACTCTACTGTTTAGACAGATTACGCACTTCCATTATTTTTTGGTTACTGGTTCGGGCGCATTTATAAATATAACTTTCATAAAGTAAAGAATATGATTGGAATACTCAAAGAAAGAGTTCATACATTTAATCGCGCGTTGAATGAAATACCTGACATTCGGTATGTGGGAGATCCAATATTAAGAAAACAAACTCAAATTGTTGAGATTGCAGACGGCATTACGGTTGGTAATATGTTGGGCCAAATTCTATTACGTTATAGAAAAGTGGCCGGTATTGGCCGTGGCATGGCAGCACCACAGATTGGATTAAACATGGCCGTCTTCGCAACTTTTGTTAGTGAAAAACTACAAACTTTTATAAATCCAATTATAGTAGAAAAATCATCAGCAACTAATTTTTATAGAGAGTTATGTTTAAGTTCTGGAATAATGACTGCTGATGTAGAGCGGCCCGAATGGATCATTATGGAATGGACGGATATTGATGGAATGAAACAGAGGGAGAAAATTGAAGGTTTCTCAGCCAGGCTGTATCAACATGAAGAGGCGCATCTGAGAGGCATCGTAAATCTTGATGAAGCTCTTCCACAGGGCATCGAATTTGCTACGTTTGATCCACTAAAGGAAAAATTAAGAAAAACAAGATAAATTCATTGCTATACTTATTACATGTCCACTCTCATTATCACAGGACCAACCGGCGCGGGTAAAAATACTGTTTCACAGGTTCTGGTAACACACCGCACCAAGTGCGCGCTTATTGATGTTGACGATGTGCGAGGCATGTATATGCAACCTCACAAAGCGCCATGGGATGGCGAAGAAGGGAGAGCTCAGCACAAACTAGGGGCGGTAAATGCCTGTTTACTTGCCAATAATTTTGCGAGTAATGGGCTCGATGTAATAATTCTCGATGTGCTGATAGCAGAAACGGCCAGAATTTATAGAGAGTTGATACCGCAGTCAAAGATAGCTCTCCTCATGCCTACCTACGAAGAAGCTTGTATACGTTTTACCAAAAGACCGCCAACTATTACTCTGGAAGAGTTCAAGATTGTATATGAGTGGCAGCAGAACTTTACCGACTATGACGGAAAAATAGACAATACCCAACTTACCGTGCAGGAGACTGCTGAGAAATTATCTATGTTCATGTAGATGATTGCTTGTGCGTGGATGATATAATGGAGAACATACTATGAACACTCGTCTGCAAAATCAATACAGATTACTGGAGGATCAGAATAAGATAAAATTCCTGCGCGAAGATATATTGCTTGATACCGCCTGGGGTACATCAATCTACGGAATAACATTGCAGGTTGAGTTGGGATCGGCGATAAAAGATATCATCGGCAAATATCACAGAGAGCTTGACATGTTGGAACCCAAGAACCTTCTGTTTCCTCCACGTGAAACTCAGCATATCAGCTTTAATCAAATAGTATACTGGGGAGGTTCATACAAATCAGGACCTGAGAGTACATGGGTGCGCATTGCTGATGAATTCCTTATCGCCTTTCGTGCGCAAAATAAAAAATTTCATTCATTTAAACTGGATTTCTCCAAACTGCTTGTTACCGCAAACGGTATAATTCTTTGCGGTTACGACCAGAACGATGAAATGGAGAGGCTGAGAGAAGCTCTTGATGCTGTATTACCCGTGCCAAAAGAAACAACCAAACGTAATCATATTATTCACACTACAGTCGCCCGTTACAAAAACAGACTTAATAATCCTCATAAAATATTGGAGTATGTTGATAACAATACTGAGTCTGCACAAATGACAGTAAATAAACTATTGATCAAAAAAGAGTTGATATATCCTTCTTTACAAACGGAGACACTGGCAGAAATAGAGTTGGTTTAAGAAGCAAAGAAATCTGCTATCATCTCGGCTACTTCTTGGGTGTAGGGAGCTTCGTGGAATCCGTGACGCGCACCTTTGATGATCTCCATGCGTTTGGTGTCACTCTCCAGGTTTATAAACTGAGTGTATAGTTCCTGATGATTGAGAATCTCATCCTGATCGCCCTGTACAATAAGCAGATTGCCGTAATATTTTTCCAACAATTCATAGGGACTATATTCTTTTATCTCATCTATAAGTGCAGGTCCGATACGGTAATGTGCTGACCCGAGTTCTATAAATCCATCCTTCGCGATTCTCTTTTCAGCATCTGTCATATATTTTTTGGTCCATTCGGTCGTGGGGTTGAGAAACGTTTCGGCATAATCAAGCACAGGATTCACCAGACAAAGGGCCTGGATAACGTCCGCATTGGCACCTGCATAGAGTGAAGCAATGCCGCCGCCAAAGCTGCAGCCTACCAATCCCACCCATGTATAGTCTTTTTCTTTAATAAACCCAACCATAGTCTCAAGATCGATCATCTCACCGGATATAGTAAAGTCTTTTACCGAATCGCCTTTACTATTACCATGGGCTCTAAAATCAAATCTCAGAGTACTTATACCTGCTTCATTGAGTCTCTTTTCAACTTCGCCTGTAATTACTTCTTTTTCCATGCTTGACGTCATACCATGAGCAAGAATTACTGCCTTACGCGCATTTTCAATATGGGTATAGCGCGCGTCCAACTCAAATCCGTCGTAGGTGGTCAGTTTTACTGATGTGGAAGACTTCATAACGATTATTTAAGATACTTATTAATTTTTTCCAGCAATTTTTCAGGATTCGTATTAACTTTCACAATATAGTCTACCGCGCCTATCGAAAGCGCTGTATCACGTTCAGTGTCAAGATTAGTACAGACAATAACGGGAATATTTTTAAGCTTTTCGTCGCGTTTAATGGTTTCGAGGACATCAAATCCGTTCATTCCGCCAGGTATCATAATATCAAGCAGTACGAGATCAGGCTGTTCGGCGTGCATTACTTCAAGAGCTTTAGCTCCGGTCTCAGCGAAGGTTATATGATAGTTATCTTTATCAAGGATATCTTTGTAGAGTTCCTGTAGCTGCATATTGTCTTCCACAAACAGAACTTTTTTCATGATAATTATATTGTATCACAGCAACATTTTGTTTTCTGAGTACTATAATTAGTAAGTACTTATCGGGTAGTTATTTGCTATAATGATGTCGCGCTCAAACGCAGGCTATTTTAGCCACTTTAGCTCAGTGGTAGAGCAGCGGTATCGTAAACCGACGATGGGAGTTCGATTCTCCCAAGTGGCTCATATGTCAAGACTTGAACAACACCAACAAAAACAATTCAGGCAAAAACTTATTTTTTCCCTGGTGCTCCTTGTGGCAATCTTTTTCGTGTTGTTTACCTTTGGCTTTAAGATACTCATTAACACCGCGCTCTTCATAACCAATCTCACCGCATCCAAAAAGAACGCACCGGTAACTGATACTACCGAAACCAAGTATGGGCTTCTGGATATCAACAATATACCAAGCGCAACCAACAGCGCGCAGATAATAATCTCAGGAACTGTCTCCAATTATGATGTCCTCTATTTTTATGTAAATGACTCCAAAGTAAAAGAAAAGAAAGTAGACTCCGAAGAATTCTCACAGGAAATAGGAGATCTGAAAAAAGGGACAAACACCGTATATATATCCGCTAAATCTAATGACTCCAAAACAGAAAAAAAGTCCCCTGAATATACTGTAGTCTACCGGGGTGAAAAACCCAAGCTCGACATATCAGAGCCGCAGGACAATACAAAAGTTTCTAACTCAGAGGTGAAAGTAGCGGGACAGACAGATAAAGATATTCTCATTAAAGTCAACGATTTCCCGGTCGTCGTAGATGCTCAGGGTAATTTTCAGACCTCTGTCAGATTGAAAGAAGGAGACAATCCTATAACTATAGTTGCTATAGATGATGCCGGTAACTCTGAGACTAAAAATCTAAAGGTTGTATATCAGAAGGATTAAACATATGAAGTGTTATGGTCGATAAGAATAGGAACAACATAAAAGGATGCAGAAGAATATTGTCGAACAGAGAAATGATGCTTAAAAATAACACTACATAAAAACTATACTGCCCCAGTTGTGCCAGCTCGACCAACGCCATTACGAAAAGCACAAATCCCACAAGCCCGCCCGTAACCAGAATGGTAATAAAACTCGAATGAAATGCCGAACCTGCATGGCTTACATTTACCGTGGTTGGGCTCATATCTTTGGCATTCTTTTTTACCGCGCGTATGTGGTTATATCCTATACCTATAATGGGATTCTTCTTCCATATTGAAATCCCCTCCTGATAGTCTACAATACGTGAGTCTATAGTTGAACTCCGGAGCAAATTAACCCCCTCACCCACCGGTTTTGGCAGAAGAAATAAAGCAAGCGTAAAAATGGCGGCAAAACCCATGAGTACATAGAGTGCCTTACTCCGGAGAGCCAGTACGCCAAGCGTAAGAACGATCGCGATATATGTGCCGCGTGAGAATGTAAACAACATAAATATAAGGAGCACAGCAATAACAGCGATCCGGATAATAAGACGCTTACTCATCTTATATGAGCTAAGAAGTGTGAAGAGCAGAAGCAAGCCATACGCAGCGCCGGCAACTACAGGGTCAAAGTAAAGACCGAATAACCTATAAAGATGTGGATCCCACCCTTCGTAATACAGTTTACTCAGATCGGGAAAGACAAAATACTGCAGTACGCCTGCAAGAATATTGATAATAAGAATGTTCCAGTAGCCGTTGATAAATAGTTTTTTTATCGGAGGTTCTTCTCGAAGATGATAGCCTGCATAGACAAAATACATAAAATAAAGAGCAACTCTTGCCAAATATAAAAGCGCTACATAGTTGTCAGTTTCGCCAAACCATGGCAGTGAAAACAATGTAGTAGCTGTTAGATATATGGCAAAAATGTACACCATCGCGAATCGTTTAAAGCTCTCTTTTATAGGCTCAAGGCCGTATTGAAGAATAAGAAATATAATACTCAGAAGCAGAGGAATCTCATACCAATAACCATTTATTTCCTGCCTTAGAAACGATATTCTTCCTAACTGCCCAAATGAAAAGGCAAAGAAAGTTATATAAAATAGTATGTTCAGGAGGGTCGTACTCATGGTTTTCCAAACGTTCTATACTGATATAATTTTACTCGCACCAGATATGAATGGAAACTCATAAGAAACGCGTACGCAAATCCAGGCGCGCCATCAAGAAATCCGAGTGTAAGAATATAAGTAACTATAAACTTTCCTAAGGGATATGCTAGTACGTGAAATAGATTTGCTTTCACCTGTTTGTCCTGAAGTTCCGTAGCCCGCAACGTGCTGTACGTGTTTATTTCGTGAATAAATTCCCGCAGCGATTGATGTGGAAAATGATTTATATAACCGTCCAGACGTGCTGTAGAACCAGTTGCCTCAAATGTCTCATGAACTCTACCGGTCCACGTTCCACTATTCTTTTTCATAAGACGAATCAACCCTTGTGAACGTACCTTCATAACCTCACCGTATTTCAATTCCTTTCCCCACCAGTAATCTCTGCGTTTTAGATAATAAGCGTCATGATTGCCTTGTTCTACTGCCCCGATTATTGATTCTTTTAGTGGTTCATCGATTTGCTCATCTGAGTCTATATACAGAAGCCACTCGTTGCTAGCTTTTTTCATCGCAAAATTGCGTTGTTCAGCAAAATTTCCCTCCAATGCTCTCACATACACTTTGGCATTATGTTTACTTGCAATCTCAGCAGTTTTATCATGCGAAACATCATCTACCACAACTATTTCATCGCAGAAGGATACTGAGCTCAGGCATTGTTCCAGACTAAGGCAAGAATTATGAGTAAGGATTACTGCCGTGATTGGAGATTTTTTCATAGATTTCTGAGTATATTGTACCAATAATCTTAGCGGTCTTATGACTATCAAGATATTCCTGAGCCCGATGAAGCGCTGCTTCACTTTTTTGGGTATATTTCTTTTTGTCAGTTATTAACTGTCGCATTGCCCTACCCATTGCCCGTGTATCTCCTGCTTCAACAGTTAATGCGGCATCACCTGTTACTTCGTGTATTGCACCGGTTGATGTGGTAATTACCGGCAGTCCCGAAGCCATAGCTTCGGCCAAGACCATTCCGTACTGTTCCTCCCATGTGGGAGTCGTACGTGAGGGAAGTATAAACATGTCGGCCTCTCTGAAAACGGTAGGCATATCGCTATATGAATGCTGTTCTATCGAAACTCTGTTTTCAAGACCATCTGCCGCGATACAGCGAAGTAGTGACTTTTTGAGTGGTCCGTTACCTACAATCCGCAACTTCACCGTCGGCGTCCGAATGCCAGCAAACGCTTCATAGAGATCAAGGATACCTTTTTCCTCTACAAGCCGCCCAACAAAAAGAATAGTTTTTACCTCTGTGCTTCTGTTATCGGGTGGAAAAAATATCGTCTGATCAATACCTAGCTTTATGACTGTTATTTTCTTCATAGAAATACCCTCTTTGTTAAGTGTGTCTGCCGCTTTCTGCGTATAGCATACAAACTGATCTGCATGATCAAGTACAAACTGTTTCAGCTTTTTTTTATGTGGGACTGATTCATTGTTGAACGGTATAGTCTCCCATGAAGTCACAATGAGACGCTTAATAAGATTTTTCGCACGTAGCTGTGCAAGCTGATAACTATAATAATAATGAGGATCTGCTGTATGAAAAATATCAAATGAAGGGGCAAGCTTTTCAAGGCCAACCAACATCTGACTGTCTCCTATCAGACGGTTGCAAATATATTTGGTAAATAGCCGTACAGGTGGGATATAGCGTAATAGCGGCATCGATGGAATATCTGCCGGAGAGCTGAGGCGTATGAGTGGAAACGGGATTGCCGAATCAATAGGATACTTTGAAGAGATACCGGTAATATGAATATCTGTCCCTTTAAGATTATAATTCTGACCCTCAAAATTATTGAGGTACGCTCCCCTTACCCATGCTACACGTATCATGTTATTTATTATACACAGCCTGGAGCTTGCTTACGTACTCTTTCCATGAGAACACATCTTGTAAAGCTGGCTTTACTTTCTTTTTGCGTTCTCCCGAAGCAACCCGTTCAAGCATATCTATAAATTCATCCTCACTATAGGCATTGAACACATATGGCTTAAGTTCGGGGATTATTGCCGTATCCATTCCAACAACCTCACATCCCTGACTAAGAGCCTCAAGTACCGGAATATTAAAACTTTCATAAAGTGAGGTTGTCACATACCCCCTGGCTTTGCGCAGTATTTCCAGTATCTCAGGGCGCGAAAGCTGTGCAAATGTCTGTATCTGTTTAGATCGTTTTTTATAGCCGGCAAAAGTACCTATAAGAAAAAGTCTGTACCCTTTATATTCTTTTTTTGAGCTGAACTTTAAAAATGCGTCAACCAAAAATTTAATATTTTTTATAGGATGATTCATTCCAGAAAATACAAAATAATTTTGTCTTACACGTTCTTTGTGCTCCATCATGTCAAATGGCATCCCATAAAGCGCGACTGTAAGCTTTGACTGCGAACGAGGAAATAACTCAGTCATCTCATCTTTTACGCGCTGTGACGATACAAATATGTGCTCAGCTCGGTTCACGAGACTTTCCACCTGCTTACGCATACGCTGATACGAATCTTTATAGTATCCGGGATAATACATAAATGACAAGCCATGCGAAAATCCCATAATCCGTGACCTCGTGAAAAGAGGGAGCGCCTGATTAAGCGCAAGAAAAATATCTTTAGGTACTATACTTTCTTCTACACTCACTCTCAGTTTCATCCATAAAAATTTAGGTGTCAGGATGCGGTAAAACGAGTTGCTATGAAGATACAGACTCGAAGGCCTGTTACAAAATGAGTACACATAATACGAATTTTCTGTGTCATATTTGGAGACAGCCTGAGTAAGATTTACCGTAAAAACGTAGTTGCCATAGCGTTTATACGTAGGCACACATAAGCCACCGCCATCAATAGTTATTTTCATAGAGTTAATGAGAATTTTTTATTACTTTAATAGTAACAAATAGTAAGATAATTAAGTTTATCAATTCCGAGAATACTGTTATATATGATGAGCCTATAAAAGAGTATCTCGGAATGAACATAATATTCAAGCCAATATTAACCACCATCTGCGCCATAAATATGTATACGACGATAAATGACTTCTGATAAATATACAGCAAATTAAGGAAAACTGAGATCAATAATATCAGCGGTAACGCGAAAATCACAATTCTCGTTACGGCTATAGCTTCGAGAAAGGTACCTTTAAGGAAAAAGGGCAGTATGTACGGAGCCAGGAGATAGACCGAAACACTTACCCCTATACCAAGGGCTGATAGAAAGACGAGATCACGCTTAACTCGTTTTATAAGGAGCTCTTTACCTTGCTGTTTTAACCGTACAAATGCGGGTGCTGCTGTTATGTTATAACTCGCCGCAAAAAACATGAGCGCCTCAAAAAATTTATAGCCTGCAGAATATATCCCCACCGCCTCTTCGCCCTTGTAGTAATTAAGCAGAAAAATATCACCCTTAAAATACAGTGAGGCAAATAGTCCTATGAGTACAAAAATATACGATTTTCGAAATATAGCCCACCAGGCCGCCGGTCTGATTCTAAGATTCTCCCTTATGAACGCTCCTATCTTTCTTTCTTCGGCCTGAGGATTGAGCTGAGTACTGAGAACTCTTTGTATTCCCATTATGTTTGAAACCGAATAGATATTATAAAAAATAAACACCGTCAGAAACACATAGCTGATATCACGGTACAGATAGGTTATCGCAATAAGAAAGGAGATCATGATGAGATTAAATATGAACGAAAAAACAGAAGACAGATACACACGTTCAATTACAGAGGTAAGAATAAGAAAACTGCCGGACAGGGCGTTAGAAAAAATAACAAATGACAGAAGAATTATGTAGCCCAGCACGTTTAGGTTATAGTGAAAAAGAAAGGCGAGAAGAACGGTGAGAATAAATACCAGAAGCGAAACATAAAACCGCAGAGAAAATAGTTTGAATATATGACGTGTAGATTTATTACCGTAAATAAGGCCATACGAAGTTGTACCAAGATCAGTAAGAGGATTCAGCAGTGTTACATGCGCCCATACGAGAGTATATATGCCATATTCATGCAGACTCAGGTTGTTTACGAGCACAATAAACAACAGGAAATTAAGTACTTTATTGGCAACAGACGATATATTAAGACTAAAATAATTAACAAAGAAAGGATCTTTTTTTATCAGACGTCGTATAAGATTTGATTCCTGGAAACACGTCTTAGGGAATCTCACCACTTCATACATCTTCTGCATGAAGGATCCATGAGCTAAGAGAATTTTAAACCTGTTTTTTGCAAGAAAATATGCTTTATCCGGGTTTTCAGACGATGTTTCAAAATGTTCATAAGCACGTTCACTATCTACGCCGACAGTGAAACCTGTCTTTGTCGCTCTGATACAGTAATCTACATCCTCGTAATACATAAAATAACTCTCATCAAAAAGACCAACCTCATCAATAACGTTCCGCGTAAGGATCATAAAAGATCCGGAGACAAAGTCACAGGCGGTATATCGTGTTGAGGGCTTATCATATATAAGTCCACCGCTCATCCTCCATGAATCAAGTCTGCCGCCATAAAACGTTTCTCCGTTTTGCTCACAACGAAAACCACATACGTCAAAATGCTTCACGCCGTTTGTGATATCTGCTAAGCTCAGTTTCTGAAATGAAATATCTGTATTGGCAACTACTACAACTTCGGCCTTATCTGACAAAGCTCGAGTAATTCCCTGGTTTACGCCATACGCGTAACCTTTGTTATCCGCAGTGTTGTCAGTGAAATAAATATCTGCGTCATTTACACCCATTGCGCGAAGCTCTTTTTTAATACGGAGGACTTCCTCTTCGGGAGTTTGATATAAGACGAATACGAATGCTACTTTCATGTGCTTTTATTATAACGTAAGTGTCGCTTCCAGAGTGTCTTTCGACACTCTGGAAGCTCTTCATGAAACGGACTGCCCTACCAGAAGAACTCGCGCGCGAGTTGCCGAAGCCTCTCGACATCATGGTGTCCATTCTGATAAAAGACAGTGCCCGGGGCATCCCAAGCGCAGGCGGCACACTCAAACATGGCATACGGCGGCATGATGCCCCGATGCTGATCATCGTGACTTATACCGTCAGCCGGGTTGCGGAGACAGGTAGCACAGATGGGGATTTGTACCACATTGCCAGAGATCCTTCCGAAATCCGGAAGTGTATCCGCACTACGGACCTGCATTATCACATCCTCTTTAACAACCGTGATACTGCCATCCGGCTGTAACCAGTACGAATGCCAGCTGTCCTGATCGAGAGCAGCGCCCAGAAACACATCCAGGAACGTATCACCAAGTTTCCAGTTACCATTTTCCTGGATATTCTTGGTCGCCACGATGGTCTGAGTATCGACATTTTGAATTACGTCGGATACCCATGTACTGCGGCTCCCGGACAACCGGATAGGATCGGCGGCAAGAATAATCGCGTTCACGAGCGAATTTTCATCGCCGAACGATGTCCTGTTACCAGCAGCGTCTGTTCGGATAATACGGAAACGCATAGTGTAACTCCTTACTACTTGCGAATAAGAAGAGTAGCTGCCTGTGATGCAAGCGGTTCTTCTAGGGTGAAGTACTCAGTTGGGTAGATAGCAAGACAGAACGAGGTCTGACTCGGCTCAGTGAGCCACGAGTGACTCCCGGCCATGGCGACGATCATGTCGTCGTGACGCCCGGTGAGAAGCCTCGAGTAAAACGTGTACTTCTGTCCACCATACAGCTGCTCGCGGTTGGCACCAAGCAGCAGTTCAACAGCCAGTTCACGCTCTCCTAGAGTCAGCATTGCGGCGATAACGTCGACAAGCGTACCTTCGGGCAGTTCCGTCAAGGCTCTTGCGTCGGCAAGTGCCGCTGTGATCATATGTGTATGCATAGCCATTGTGGGCCTCCTTACGTAACTAGACGATAGTCAGTTTGCTCCGGGAGGAGCGAGTTGGAAATGAGGATTTTCCGGGGTGCACACCCTACACAATGTTTCATGAAATTTCAAAGATCATAAACGCTGAATAGAACGTGCAGATGCTATATTCATCGTTTGATGAAGGCCCTTAAGTATACCAGAATTCTTGTATATTGCGAATTTTTTCATTTAACACTTTATATATTGTAAAAATTTAGTTACACTCAATATACTCTTGTACATTTACCATACACGGGAGAGCTTAAAACATAATGAAAATAAACGTAGCATACTTTTCAATGGAGATCATGCTTCGTACCCATATCCCTACCTATGCGGGTGGACTGGGAGTACTTGCAGGTGATCTGCTCCGCTCATGCGCTGATATGGAAATCCCTACGGTCGGCATGACTCTTGTATACAATGGCAAAGCATTTAATCAGGTATTTCAGCCGGATGGCACACAAAACTATACAGAGATTGACTGGAGAAAAAGTGATCAGTTTACAAAAATGCCTCATCGAATAACTCTCAAAGTACAGGGTCAGGATATAGTAGTTGGATGCTGGCGCTATGATATTGTCGGCTACTCCAGATATGTTATACCTGTATATCTTCTCGATACTGATTATTTTGTAAATCCTCAGTGGGCACGAGATATTACTGCCGACCTGTATGGCAGTGGAAATAACGTGCGCATATGTCAGGAAATAGTCTTAGGGATCGGCGGCATAAAAATGTTAAGAGCTCTTGGATATTCTGAAATAGACTGTTATCACCTCAATGAAAGCCACTCCGCACTGGTGCCGGTAGCGCTCGAACCTGAACATAATTATATCGACAGCGAGGTAAAGAAAAAATGTGTCTTCACCATACACACACCCATTCCCGAAGGCCATGATTCTTTTGACTACGAAACAGCGTACAAATGCGGAGGAGATTATCTTCCCTGGCATATACGGGATATTGCGACAACAAATAAACTTGATATGACATACCTCGCTCTAAACATGAGTAAATATAGCTTCGGGGTTTCACGTCGCCAAGGTGCTTTGTCTCGTCATATGTTCCCTGGCTATAATATAGGTACAATTACCAACGGTGTGCATCACCGTACATGGACCGCATCCACTATGCAGGATTTATATAACCAGTATCTTCCTGAATGGCTAAAAGATCCTGCCGTGTTAGCTCAGGCGCCGGAAAAATTGCCTGATTCCCAACTCTGGGAAGCGCATCAGCAGACCAAAAAAACACTCGTCAGCTTTATCAACAAACATCTTACATCCAGTCGTAATGCTCAGGAACATGCGCACCCCGACCAAGATGAACTCTTTGATACTGAAACTCTTACTATAGCCCTTGCCCGCCGACCGGTACGATATAAACGTCCCCTGCTTATCTACCGCGACTTGTTGAGACTCACCAGAATAGGCGCGGGAAAAATACAGATAATTCAATCAGGTAAATCGCATCCAAGCGATGATGTGAGTAAAGGCATTGTTCAAGAAATACTTCGTATCTCAAAAAAACTCAAAGGTGTTGTACGTATAGTGTATATTGAAAACTATTCACCCAAGGTGGCACGACTTCTTGTTTCGGGTTCTGATGTATGGCTCAATACGCCGCAACGACCTCTGGAGGCATCGGGCACAAGTGGTATGAAAGCAGCTATGAACGGCTGTCTTAACTTTTCCGTCCTTGACGGATGGTGGATTGAAGGCTATGCTATGAGGCCAGACGCAGGTTTCGCGATAGGCGCGCTTGATGAATCGCTTATGCCTGCAAATGACGACGCTGCAGATTCTGAAGATCTTTACTCTAAACTGGAACATGAAATTATTCCTCTGTATTATACAAAAAAGGATGAATGGGCGAGGCGCATGAAACAGGCTATTGCTCTGGGAGCCTATTTCAACACAAACCGATGTATACAGGAATACATGGAAAAAGCTTGGAATCTAGTTACTTAAATACTCATATGCCGCGTGTCCATATACTTCATTTCGTCTCGCTCTTTATCACTCTCTTTATTTTCTTCTTCTCTGTTTCCCCCTTGTACGCGACTGATAGATCACTGGCATCTCAGGGCTACTATACCCTCAACTTTCTCGCCAATGAGGAAGTTGTAGTATACGCACGAATAGTTATTTCAAACAACGAAGCAAAACCACTCAACGAAATATCTATAGAATTACCTTCCGGGGATATCCGGGATATGGCGATATTTCAGCAGGCGCTTCCTCAAAAATGTCTCAACTACATCACATATCCAGGCGGATTCTCCTGTAGCGTCCACACCGACGCTGAGTTCAAAGATTTTATAGATTACCCCAGAGGGATACTATGGACACAACTTCCCTACTATACCGCGTCATACCTTAAAGCACCCTATAAGCAGGTAAAGACAGCATATAGCGTAACGTTTCCCCTCCCCGTAAAACAGTTTAAAGCTACAGGACTTGTAATTTCATACGTCGCAAAAGGGTATGCTCACGAAACCTTTCCTGGATATATAAAATACAGTTTCACAACATTCAAAATTCCTGCCACATTCCATACCGAACAAATTGCTGTTGATGTTGATAACGATGTAGGACTTTATATCTACGACCAGCGAACTCAACGAATTATGAACAGAAGTGTCATTACAGGCTACGCAAATCAGTACTATCCCGCGGGAGGAAAAGTATCAATATCAAGTCTCGATAGCCTTATCACATCCGCCGGTCTTCACGGAGCTAAAACCTACAAATCGCAGGTTTTGCTGGCAGACCAAACATATACCATCATTGGTGATTATGGTAGAAATGAAACTGTACTACACTATTCTCCCCTGCTGCGACACAGCAACTCTATTGCTATCGGTGTCGCAGCGGTCGTTGCGCTCCTTATAATCCTGTGGCGTCACTATAAAACTCATAGGTCATCCTAATGACGACCAAGATTCAGAAGAAGCTGTTTTACAGATGCCAGATATAACACTGTGTTGAGCTTCCTGTTTTGTTGCAGAGCTTCCTGCATAATAGTAATCCTGTCTTGTATATACTGTAGCTCAGGTTTCGTATTATGAACAGAATCCTTTTCATGTTTGGACATGACAAATCGTTTGAGTATGGTGTCGAACTGACTTATATACACGTTCAACATCTTTGTATAATGTCTCTTTTGCGTTTCAGAGAATGGAGAGGCTATATCTGCGTACAGTGATTCTGTCTGAGAAATAGTCTCCATAATCCTGGCAGAATGCATGGCAGATGCCCTACTGCGCGCTCGCAACATCTGTGAAACTGCTATTTCAAAAGCCGCCCTCATTTCTGCATACTTCTTGAGTTTATATGCTTCCTGCGCCCTATGTAGATGCTTTATCGCCTCCTTCACATGCTCATCTTTTCCGGAACCTTCGGTCTCTTTAAGCTGTTGAATAATGTACTCAAATGTATCTTCCGGATGTACCCCATTCACAGGATTTCTGTAAGGTTTTGCGGGGTCAAAAATGATAGTATACCTATCTATCTGAGATGCTGGATTGGCCGCTGTAATCTGTCCGGATACATGTGACCAGAATACCTCATGGTCAGCAAACTGTCCTATGAGAACCTTGTATGTTCCCTGCGCTTTGCCTTTTGCTGACAAGGTATATGACCCTGACTGAGCATTTTCTATAAGGATAATCCCCTCCTGTTCTTTATATACCACTCCTTTATGTTCCACCTCAATCTCTGCAGGCGACATGACGAGAAAAAAGAGTGAAGGCGACGCCACTGTTTGTTTTCCTGAAACAATTTTGTCAGCAGTTGCCGGAACATTGAGCATTGTCATAAGTTTCTGCAGTGATTCTGATGCATAAATAACTTCACCATGGTTGGCATTCATAAATGTCGCTGTTCCAGGTAATGAAGAGCTTGAAGCGGTTACAATGCCGTCGCCGTCCAGATACACAGTTTTTACCGGAACACCATCAGGATACAAATCTAGGAGCTCATGATAGGTTGACCGTTTTTTTACTACATATCCGCCTACGGTCTGATTTCCATTCCCGGTTATATTAGCCATAACCGGATTGATAGCAGCAATTTGTTGGTTAAACCCACTCAGCACGCTGTTGTGTTTAACCATGCTGCTTGCCGGCAATAAAACTCCGTCCGCATTCTGGAGAAAGTCATACACTGGTAGCAGGTCCTGAAATATAGGTAGTTTTTTTGTAACAATCTCTTTGTCTGTGCTTATTCCATCTCTATATAACTGAATAACAAGCTTTTGCATAAGCCACTCAAAGGAATTCTGCGTTTCCAGTTCGCCCGCTTCGACTGCTTTATATGCCATTGCAGAACCAAGATGAGGTGATCCTACCGTGACAATTTTTTTGATTGTACTTATCCCATACCGTTGTCCGTATAAGCGCGCTACGAGTCCTCCCAGAGAATGACCCACGAGATTTATCTGCTCGTCAGGATGATCGGGCAAAACATGCGTATGAATATACGTGTCAAGATCATATGTAATATCTTCTATACTCTTCCGCCAGTCGTAATGGAAAACATAAAAGTCCTTATTGTTCGCGTAACCGAGCTTCGGCATGGTATTTATAATGCCGTCATATTCATGTACCGCAGGGTTAAGAATCCAGCTATCAGGTGCTACCTGCTTTTGATACACAAGTGCGTCTTTATTCCACGATGCAAAGAGACCAGGTACAAATACTATCGGAGATTTATGTGGTGACACGAGCGGCGCAGTGCTGGCCATATTTATCGTCCATCCTTGCGGACCCAACCCTGAGTAATAAAGATATACGTCATCGTCTTTTTGAAACACTGAGGGGGCGATCATATGAGTCTGATCATAGCTTCCCGGACCGTAGGTGAGTGCCATTTTTCTGTTACTCCAGGACATGGCACATGACAGATCATCAGAAGACTCCATAACTTTAATACCTCCTGTCGAATGATAGAAGAGATAGTTTGTTGCATCCTGTTTTATTACATACGCGCTGTCGGCGGCTACATCTACGACCACTGGATTATTAGTACATTTTTTCCAGGTATTTCCATCATCCGAAACCGCGAGACCAATCTGAAAACCTCGGTTTCCCCAACCGGTGTAGAACATATATGATTTGCCGTTTTCTTTTGTCACAAATGGTCCAAATAAACCATTCGACTCCCACTCTTCTGTTGGTTGAAGTACCGTAGATGCCGATGATGGATCGAATGCAATTCCATCCATGGAACTAGCCTTGCGAATGACAGCCTTTGAACCGGGCAGATCACTACTCATATATAAGTTATATACGCCATTATCTTTCACCACGTGAGGGTTGTAGTTGCTACTTCCTCCGTTGAAAGGGATCAGTGTATCCGCGGTCCAGTCTGTGCCATTAGTGGAAGTGGCATACGCGATTGAAAAATTGGTGTCACCCAGGCTCGCGTACCACATTTTGTATATACCCTCTTCAACCAGTACATGCGGCTGATAGAGCCCATGCTGTCTCCAGTTAGGTAAATTCGTCTCAACCGGCAGCGGATTGCGCGGTGATTTATAAAAAGTGTCCAGAGCAAAGCTCTTAGAAGTACAGAAAAGAAAAACGAAAAGAATAAGGGTTAGAGAAAGTGTATAGTATTTCATACTATCACTTTTTACGGGAATCTATTCAGAGCAACAATAGAAGATACTCTACATTTTTTACGTTTTAGTGTAGTATACAGCCAGGATACTACCTTTATATCCTATATTAAACAACGCACAAATATGTGGCCCCAGAACCTCATGCATAATCTTATATTTCATAGATCTAGGATGTATGGTGCTGCTCTTACTTTTGGTACCTGTAGATGTAGTGTTTCCGCGCTTCGGCCTATGAATCCATGCCCGTATCATACCGACGGCGTGTTCCACAGGTGTATATGTTTCAGTGCGTATCGGAGAATAGCCAGGGAAAATATATTTGAACGTATGCAATGAAAATATCCATAGATGTTCCGGCGGGGTAAGAAACGTATAATTAGTACGCTCAGAATAAAAAAGATGGCTATCCAGGTTTGGTGTTTCGATATATAATACGCCTCCCTTATTGAGCATATCATAGGCCTTTCTTACCACAGCCTCAGGGTTTGGGACATGTTCAAGAACATGTATGAGACAAATATAGTCATATTTCCTATCGGTCTTACACTGCAGAAATGATGTATTTGACACAGAGAATCCTTTGCGGACTAGCTGTTTATAGAGGTATTCTGATGGTTCAACGCCATAACTTTCAATACCTGCTTGCGTTGCCTCTTCCATCATGTATCCCAGTCCTGGACCTATATCGAGAAGTGTTTTGCCATCTCTATATAACTTTTTTAACGCATGAAGTATTTCGCGTGTTCTCTCACGCACTTTATTTCTTTGATCGTTTGAATCAGCGTATGAAAAAACAGTTTCATAAAAATGATCTATCTCAGAATTCTGCGGAGCAGGGAATAAGAATAATGTGACACACTCAGTACAGATAAAATAGCGATACGATAAAATAGTATGAAATAAGCGGGTATACAGGGAACTACATATCGGACACAGTACGGCACTCATGGATGAAAGATAGAACAATATATCTCTGGGTTCAATTGTTTATAATCCACAAAAAAGTCGTATTTAGTTATAAAGACGCTGCAAAAATTAATCTTGCCTGGTCCTCTTTTGTATCCTGTCTGCAGCCTGGTATCATTACGTAATGGCAATGCTCGTCGGTTTTGTTCTGAGACTTATATTTATTCTCGGATCTCACGGACTCATGAATCATGATCTGTCCGCATGGCTTGAAGTCGGCAACCTAACGCTGACAGGTACAAGCATATTTCCGGAGCCGGCACCTACAAAAGCTCCCTATTTTCCGCTTCTTATATATATGATGTCAGGAAGTGTATGGTTGCAGCAGTTTGGCATAGACGCAGTAGACATAATGAAAACAGTAGTTGCAGCATTTGACACCGGTATTATTTATCTCATATACCGTATAACAAAAAACCAAAAAGCTGCGTTACTCTACGCGCTTAATCCCATAAGCATTCTTATAATCGGAATCCATGGACAGATTGATGCGATACCTTTAAGCATGTTACTGCTGGCATTATATCTTCAGAAGTACACAATAATTTCTCTTTGGGTATCTTCTCTGGCTATAGCTATGAAGACGTGGCCTTTTATTTTTCTCATACCTTTATACAAACAGTTGAAGAATAGAAAGTTGCTTCTCATACTGACAGTTATACCTATTGCAATGACATTATTATACTCAGTCATATTTAGCGTTTCGATTCTGGATATTCTGAAACCTGTTATGCAGCATAGAGGGCTGTATGGAGTATATGGCGTTAGTCTTGTATTAAAGTCTATGACAAACAGTCACATTATTGAGCTTCTCGTTTCAAAACTCTTTCCTCTTGTGCTTATCGGATATATGCTACGGAGTCAGAAAACCGATATATATACGCAGATCCTATATGGAATGTTCTTCTTCTTTACGTTTACTCCTACATTTGGCATACAATGGCTTATCTGGCTCATGCCTTTTCTTATCATTACACGACATTCTCACCGCTTCTGGTATATGCTTACCGGAACGGTATACCTTATGGGCGCGTATCTTCAGTGGTCATACCCAGGGTTTGGTGTTGAGTCGTATGAGGCATTTCTTGTAATTATGGGCTTTGTGATGTGGACAGTAATAGTATTTATATGGGGATACGGAAGAACACACAACAGATTTTAATACTATACAGCGCAAACTGTGTATAATTATAGAAGGTGAAAAATAAACTTAGCCTTCTCACAATTACCAAGAACGCCGGGGAGACTTTCGAGAAGACACTGGACTCTGTAGGTGATCTGGCAGATCAAATTGTTGTTATCGATGATTACTCGTCTGATAATACTGTTGAGATAGCGTGTAATTCATCGGCTGATGTTTATTTTAATCATGAACCTGATCTGGGCAAGCAAAAACAGTACGGGCTCGAAAAAACAACAGGCGACTGGGTACTTCTCCTTGATGCCGATGAGCAGCTAAGCTCTGGACTTAAAAAAGAAATAGCAACGCTCCTCAAATCGCAGTCAGACTATGATGGCTATGTTATCCCCTACCAGAATCACTTTCTCGGCAAGCCATTGCACTATGGGGGCGAAAACTATAAAATGCTGCGTCTATTCAGGAGAAACGCAGGGATAATTGCAGAAGCGCTTGTTCATGAGCACGTTTCGATACGTACAGGAAAGATAGGTGAATTAAAGCATAAAATCAATCATTACTCGTATCGCTCGTTATGGCAGATGTTTACAAAATTTTCACATTACGCCTACCGTGAAGCACTACAGAAAGCCGGGCGCAATGAACACTCTAGTCTAAAAAAACTCACTATGTACCCTGCTCATATGTTTTATGCACGCTTCATAAAAGATAAAGGATACAAAGATGGTTTATACAGGATACCGCTTGATCTTGGTTTTGCCTATATGGAATTTTTGACCTATGTGTTGCTACTCTTCGTAAAAAAAAAGTCCGCTAAGCATTTTCTGACGTATACATAATTATTGCCAGATGCTTTCAGACTTATCTAAATAGTGATCAAACGCGGTCTCAATACCATTCATAACTTCACTGCTGGTTTCGCATAGTGCCATACATTTTGGATCCTCTGTTTTTTGAGCATGCATTTTCAGAATGTCACGCAGTTCTTTCACTCTTTTATGGAGATTATTTACTTCTTTAGCGTCGTTGTGCATAGATGGATAATGAATTAATAATGAACACATAATCAATAGGCATAGTATAGAGATAATATGTAATAAAAAGATCACATTGCTATAAGAAATATGTAAGAATACATTAATGAAGTGCCGCGACTATAAGCATTGCCTCGCCGGTTCCCATAAGTCGGTTCATGAATGATAAAGATCCAAAATATATGCGTTTCAGAACGGGATAATCACGTCGAGGGTCGTCTTCAAATAGAATTTTTTGTATGGCAAAGTCTTGTGCCGCCAGGAGTGATTTCATATAAGACATGCCGAAATGCCAAACGTGCTCGTTGGGCATAAGAGGCTCCCAGTATTTGCGCCGGAGCATAAAGATAACATTTTCTGTATTAGGAACGCCAATCACAAGTACACCATCGGGGCGTAATAATTTTTTTGCAGTTGATAGTTCGGTTACGGGGTCCGGAATATGTTCAAGAACGTGGTTATAAATAACGACATCAAACTGTTGAGAGCTTTGTTTAAGTAAAGTCTGCGCAGTGCCATAGGTTATATGGTTCCCAAATTTTTTCCTCGCTGCATTATAGGCTGTCGTATGTGGTTCTACCCCATACACCTCAAATCCCCTCTCACGTAACACTTCAAGCAAAATACCTGATGAACATCCCACGTCAAGTACCCGTCCACTATTCTTAAATCTGCATACAGCATCGGCAAGTGGTTTAAATATTATTCTGAATTTCTCTGAATGATCTTCGTATAACTCTGCACGGCTTTGGACAGGATTATATGAAGTATTTTGTTTTGCAGGGAAGGTTTTAAGAACTCCGCAGTTGCGGCATTTTGCGATAACCGTGCCTTCAAATCGCTTAAACACCGTTTCATTCTTATAAACTATAACTTCATCAAACTGTACGGGCTGTTGGGAACAGATACACGATGATTGAATCATAGTATCACATAATAACCTTTTTTCTGTCGTGTTTCATCTTTATAATGAATGTATTAACTATGGAATTAACCGAAGATATTCTGGAGCTTACACGAAAGGTAAGACGATCAAAAAGCAGAATTATTGCTCTGGACGGCAGTATGGATGCCGGAAAAAGTACCTTCATAGCCCCGGCTCTGCGTATAGCAATTGGAGGCAGAGTAATTCATCTAGATCATTATCTTCACCGGCATGCGGGAAAATATTTCCATTCCCTGAAACTTACCAAACTCAAAGAAGATATTCATAATACGATAGTGAAAGGCATGCCCGTAATAATAGAAGGCTTGCTTGTAACAAAGATTCTTAGAACACTGCATATTCATCCAGATATATCAATCTATGCATGTGATAGTTTCTGGTATAACCAGTGGGAGGAATATGAACACGATCACGAGCCGGTAAAGCAGATAATAAAGGAAGAGGAAACAATGACAAATAAAATTAAGAAGGCAATTCATCCTAGGTGGAAGTATGTGCATTTTAGTCATCTGACCAAAGAGTTATATGAATATACCCACAGTTACCGTCCTCTTGATGAAGCTACATATGTCTTCATCATTGATAAGTATTATTAAATAGTGCCACTCCCCGCATCGCTGCGGGGAGTGACAAGAACCGTGCCAAAGGTTAGGCTTCGAGCTCCGGGTAAACCCGGGATACGATGCCGCCTTCGCCGCGGTTCACGGATAGCTCGCCCTCGTTATCCAGAAGATAGACGAACGACAAGCCATTACGAACGAACATGCTTGTGAGCGTGTGGAACTTCACTACCCCGACCATGCGCGGGTAGGTGATCGCAGCAAACAATTCCGTCGCGTTACTGTTCGTCTCTGCATCTGAAGCACGACGGAGCGTCGCGTTGGGAAAAGCCTGCTGGAGCATGTTTAGCTCCAGATCATCCAGGGTTGCACGACCCAGAATGACGACTTCGGTGATCTGATTGCGATCGAATTGCTGTGACATTACACCACCTCCTGTTGTTACTGCGCTCGCCTGCCGGCGAGGCAACGGTTGAATCAGCCATGCATAGAGGGTACGCATGACATACATGCAGACCTGTGGAACTTCCGACGGTGTCTGCGGACCGTCGGAATACACTGTTTAAGTGTAGATACGCACATCCTGCTACAGAATATGTATATATACACTTAAACAGCAAACTCTTTGGTTGTGAACGTGCTTCAAGGCACGAAAAGTACCTATAGTATATCAAAAATATGTATAAGTAGCAAGTGGAGCATAGGCACGATATAGCAGTCATTCACGCCTAAGGAACTCTTCTGTTAAGCCAAAACGGTAGTAGGAGCCACCTCTATGAAACATTCGATAGCATTCGGTCTGTTCCGCTGGTATATCTTCGGGAAGCGCGTAGGCAAGCTGATACACCCGACTTGGCCTCAGATTTGAGCTATACTTCTTATTTGTTTCATCTATTATCGCCTGTTGTATAGGCCTGTATTTCTCATACATTAAGCGCGGTGACAGTTCGGTCAGCAATCTGTCCGCTACAATCAGGGAAAATATATTTTTAAACCACTTGTTTACCTCCAGCGTTTTCACTGGTTTTCTCGTAAAGGTAAAGCCGACCCTATAATAGTACAGACCATACGGTTTACTCATCGAGGTGAATACAGTTGAGATGGCAGGGTGATCTACCAAAAAATGAGTATCATCGGTCATTCCCACATACGCACAGTCGAGCATTATCTCATGACCGGCATCGCCCACTGCGCTTATGAACTCACGCGGATGAACATTTCCGTTACGCGACGATGGATTGGAAATAAAAAAAATACCTGGAGCAAGCGTTGTTACGTCAACTCTGTCTCCAACTGTCGTAAACTGTAGTCTCAGATTGCGCCCATACCCTGCGTAGCCTTCGTACTCCCCCTCAACTATATACAATGGCGGCTGCTTTTCTTGAGCGGCTATGGAACTAAGTATATGAAAAATAGATTCACTGCTGCCGCCTGACACGTAGCGATAGGGAAATGAGCCGAGTCCCGGCATGTATGCTTTATACGTATCCATATATTTTTGGATAATCGGTTCGTGAAATGTATCCAGACCCGGGGCTATAGACTGCAAAAATATATTGTGAGGATATCGTTTTACTATAGTATCAACAACAGCGCGCACTTCAGGAGCATAGTAAGCGTATACGGGTCTGGTAAATGACTCAAACATTAGTATTCTTTGAATTGATAAACGTTGTGTAAAATTCCTTTGCACCCTGCTGCATTACTACTTTTCCCTCGGCACTCTTTAATGCCTCACAGCATTCTTCAAAGGAATCAGGTAGATCCAACTTCAGCATTTCCAGCATAATTCGTACGTTATAGAGCACATTATTGCGATAAGAATCGTTATCATTCTTTCCTTTATATTTTTCCAATACATCTGAATACCCGCGGTACTCAAGTGTTGTCTTGTTTTGTATCTGAGTATGAGTAAGTGAAGGAAACTGATCATACCAGAGCCGGCACCAGGCCAGATTACTGCCATTAAATTTCTTAAGAAAACGCAGTATAGTTTGCTCTTCCTGTCCTGTCATAAAAAATGTTTCAACAAACTGATCTTCAATGATTGCCTTACGCAGTTGATACAGTGTCATTACCTCGGGTATCTGCTTTCTTTGTCGGGAAAGAAGATCATACATAATTACTTCCTTAAACGTTTTGTCACGAAGCTCGGGAAGACGATAGTATGTAAGTATCTCTGTTTCATTTGCAGCCACATACTCATTGGAGATGGCCAGCTCGCAAAAATCAGAGAAATCAAGTTTGCGGGGCTCAAGTGGATTATTGAATACCATGTGCACAAAATCATGTATGTAATATAGGTCGCTTACATAGGTATTCGTATACTCATCGCGCAATAGGGAAAAATTAAAATACTGAGTAAAGTGAGAACGTTCATATTCGTTTGAGGCTTCAAAAAATAGCGGAGTTCTGTTGTCTATAATGAACTCAATCAGACCGCTGTAAAATGGGTTTTTATGAAAATCCTTGTTTACTACTATATATGTATATATATACTCACGATACGTTTTAATATCGGGGAAGAATCTGAAGTTTTTCATATCTATATAGTGTAACATATACACTATTTATAAAACAACCTCTTTTTGCAGCCCAAATGCGCTTGACAGTGTGAGGCAAAACATATATTCTGAAAGTACAGTTATATCGCGCGTATAACAATTTCGTTTTTCGATTCCGCCGGGCTACGGGTTCGTTTCGCTCTTTGTTCGGTTTCTCTATTTTGTTTCTTTCTCTTTTTTCTCGTTCGGTTTGTTCCTTTTTTCCAGTCTCGTTCGGTTCTCATTACGTTTTCGTTCGGCCCCCGGGACATACAGCGATAGATTGCAAACATTGGGTTGCGATTATAGCCTGTATACCTCCGGCATAATTGCGCAAGGCAAGGAAGATCGACGGGCGATAGCCCCTGACGTTTCCCTGAACAAGAAACATCCGGTTTTACCGCATACTTCCAGCCCCTTGCGCTTTTTTTGTGGAGCTGAAATAATAAAATATCATGAATCTGGATTTTATCCGCAAAAAACTATCATTATTTTCAACGCTTTCACTCCAAAACAAGATAGTTACACTGGCCTTTGCTATAACATTACTATTTATGATTGCCTTGGGTATTCCCCTTCTTATTCCCGGAGTCGTAATAAAACAGAAGAAACCTGCCTCATCATCAAACCCGGTTATAACAAATATACCCACCGCCGGACCTCGAATGTCATCAACACCTGCGCCTCAGGCAAAATATAGAGTACAAATATACACAATTGGAACCACAGAGACTATCCCCATGGCATCGTATACTCTCATATCTGAAGACAGAGGTCTCCAGCGTATGGATGACAACGGCACTATTTTTTATGCTGATAATAATACTATATATACATATAAGCTTGGAGTTGATACAAAGACCCGTTTATATGATAACCCTCAGACAGACTATGCTATAAAAAATCTCGATGTATCTTCGGGCAAACTGTATCTTACAAAGCAACGCACCGGAAAAGGTACTGAACAAAACTACTCTGTTGATGAGATCAATCTGGCGAGTGGTGCAGTACGCACACTGGAATCGTTACAAAGTTCAACGCCGGTACAATATACGCATCTTTTTAAGGCGTATTCGGGCGACATAATCTTGGGCTATCATGCCGAGGGTTGCGCGGGACAAGGTATGATCTACCGTTACCTGACTGAGGCCAAAGAGCTTCTTAAAACGGGAGATGGTTGTACATCGGACGATCGCTACATAGGTTTTCTTCTGGACTCCGGCACAGTAGTGATGGCCACGGTTGATGGAGCTTCAGAACAGCCGGTATATAAAGAGTTATATGGCTTTGATGTAGAACGTCTTACTACTGAGAGAATCATTGATCTTCAGGATATTGAGAGGGTTGAGCTGCTTCTGCACAATGATCCGCTTACAAAGATAGCAGCAGCAACCGCCAACGAACTGGTGATCATAAATCCAAAAACGCACGCTATCGAACGCCGCATTCCATTTACAGCACGCGACTATTCGCAGTTCATTATGACTGAAGTCAAATTATTTGCGGTGAAGATTGATACAAACGAACGAGTAAGCGTTGATCTTACGACAGGCACTGTGCGGTCTATTCAGATCAAAGGCATTAAACCCGGCAATCGACCGGTATCTTATCTGGGGGAATGGAAAAAACTTCCTGTATTTTACTATACGATTCCTCTGTAAAACAGCAAGGGATTAACTTTCTTTACGCATAAACTTTGGACGCAGGTGTACAAACTCTATCATCCCCAGCTTAAGCTTGACAGCAGCCAATCCTACTTCATACGAAGCTTTTATGAAGCCCACTTTTGTTTCTCCCGCTGTGCGGTGGGTGAAGTCTATGTCGACACTGGTTATAGAATATCCTGCTTTTTGCGCCTTGACCAAGAATTCAAGATCAAAAGACCAAGGAGACGGATTCAGTTCAAACGCCTGCATTATACTCTTGCGATACATTTTAAGTCCCGATTGGATATCAAAGTTCATTCCGTGAAGCCAGTAGCCAAACACAATACGAAAACCATTACTCATGGCCTGACGAATGAAACTACTATATTTTACAATTCTTCTTGTTACCACAATATCGGTCTGGTTGTCCATAATCAGCCCATACATATGCGGCAAAGCCTCGGGTGGATACTGAAGATCGGCATCAATAAACGCGACTATATCATATTTAGCATAGCTGCAGCCTTCGAGTATGGAGTGTGCTTTTCCTTTAAGTCCACGTTTTGTGTGTAAGGAAACCGGATAATCTGTGTGTAATGAAGTGACGGTTTGTGCTGTTTTGTCTATGGAGTTATCGTCTATAAAAAGAATCTCGTACTCTATGTTATATTTGTTCATCGCCATGGAAATTCGCTCTGTGAGTGCCTTAATATTTCCCTCTTCATTAAGCGTCGGAACAATAATGGATAAACCTTTCATAATTCAAGTTAATTTGACCAATAAAACAAATACAAATATAACATAAGCCAGCGATTTGGTATTATAACCTATATAATTATATATTTCAATATCATTTTTGTACATATAGTATTATTATAATATTCAATATAAAACACAGGATGGGTCGCTGCTTTGTGCGTATGACGCCTATGTATTGTTCTAAACGCATAGGTAAAACCCCTGTAAATCCGCAATTTTACGATTGTAAATACTCGGCTTATAGTATATAATCCTGTTAATACTATGGGTAGTATTTAAATATTGAGCGCTTCACATTTGTGAAATGAATGATATTATATACATGCACCAAAAAGCAACATATTTAGTACATATCAGTTTTTAGCACTAGCTAATGAACCACCACGACACAGAATCCGTTCACGATATTGTCAACACAAAGGTAAGCGTTATCGTGCCTATTCGTAACGAAGAAGACAGCTTAACGCCACTCATGAAGAGACTTGACGCCGTATTCAATACTATACAACTCCCTTATGAAATTATTGCTATCGACGATTATTCAACAGATGATAGTTATAACATTCTTCTTAAACTAGCAAGAGACTACCCAATAAAAGTATTTAGCAAACAAGGTATTATCGGCCGAGGAGCAAGCATCCAGGAAGGCATTACTCAATGCTCAGGCGATGTCATTGTGCAGATAGATGCCGATTTAGCCTACAGCCCTGAAGCAATACCCGAGATTCTGGCTAAGCTCAAAGATGCAGACGTTGTAATCGGAAGCCGTATATATGTAAACGGTGAGCGTAAAATCAAAAAAGCGTTTGCGCGTGTAAGCAATTTTCTGTTCGGTAAAGTATTCTTTGGCCTGGAATTCGATGTGCAGTCGGGTTTAAAAGCATTTAAAAAAGAAGTTACCAATATTATTGAACTGAACACCATAAGCTGGAGCTTTGATCTTGAGTTTCTCCTTAAGGCAATGCACGCAGGCTTTACGGTAGTCAACCACCCCATAGCCTACGGTTCCCGCAAAAAAGGTAAAGGAAATATGAATCTGTTTCAGGCTGGTTTGGAGCTTCTTCTCATGTCGATACGCTATCGCATATCCCCCCTTGACCCCGTCATATTTAACCGAGAATCTACCCATAAACGTACGATTCACTGGCGTAAAAAAACATACAAGCCATATACATCACTCCATCTTAGAAATAGCGCGATTCATACAGTAACCAATCACCAGAAAGTGATTATGTTCATAATGTTGGCCGTAGTAATAGCCTTTTTCATCATCAACTGGGAAATAGCTCTTATTGCGTTCGTTACTATTATTACTCTCATATACTTTGCCGATCTCATCTTTAATCTGTACCTCATAATAAATTCATTACAGCATAAATCCATTATCTCAGTATCCGAGAAAGAGACTGCTCAAGAAATAGATTGGCCGATGTATAGTATTATGTGTCCTTTGTATAAAGAGTGGGAAGTCATACCTCAGTTCGTAGCGGCTATTGACGCTATGGATTATCCCAAAGATAAGTTGCAGGTACAACTGATTCTTGAAGAGGATGATAAAAAAACACAAGAAGAGGTAAAAAAAATGAAGTTACCTTCCTATGTAGATGTATTAATCACGCCTCATTTTGAACCAAAAACAAAACCAAAAGCATGTAATTACGCTCTCATGCACTCCAAGGGCGAATATATCGTAATTTATGACGCAGAAGACGTGCCTGATCCAATGCAGCTCAAAAAGGCCGTAGTCGCGTTCAACCGCATGGAAGATAATGTTGTATGTCTTCAGGCTAAACTTAACTTTTACAACATCCATCAGAATGTTCTTACCCGTTTGTTTACTCTTGAATACTCTCTGTGGTTTGACCTTGTCTTAACCGGACTACACTCTATCAACGCGCCTATTCCGTTGGGAGGAACTTCTAATCATTTTAAGCGCAAATATCTTGACCTCCTCCAGGGTTGGGATCCGTTTAACGTAACCGAAGACTGTGATCTCGGTATCCGTTTGTTTAAGTATAAATATAAAACAAAAATTCTTGATTCTATTACCCTTGAGGAGGCGAACAGTAGCTTCTTTGGCTGGTTTAAGCAGCGTTCCCGATGGATTAAAGGCTACATTCAGACGTATCTTGTACATATGAGACGACCCCATGAGTTCATAACAGACTGGTCCAACCCGCATCTTCTTACCTTTCAGCTCATAGTAGGTGGTAAAGTACTATCTATGTGGATTAATCCTATATTATGGACTATGACTATCTGCTACTTTTTATTCCGAGCTCAGATAGGACCCTTCATAGAATCGCTCTACCTTACCCCCATATTCTATCTCGCGGTGCTGTCTCTTATTGTCGGTAACTTTCTCTATTTCTACTATTACATGATCGGCGCGGCCAAAAAAGGATACTGGGATCTTATAAAATACGCGTTTATCATACCCGGCTACTGGATCATGATGAGTGTAAGCTCACTCATGGCCTTATATCAGATAATATTCGCGCCTCATTACTGGGAAAAAACAAAACACGGTCTTCATCTTGCCAAAAAGAAAATTTCGTTTACATAATACATTTGTCATCCCCGCGAAGGCGGGGATCTACGGTAATTGACAAGCAAAAACACATTGTAGTCTGGATTCCCGCCTTCGCGGGAATGACATAAATGCTTTTGCATTCAGCCTGTTATACTCATATAATTCCCTATCGTTCTTTCATGAATTATAGCTTTTCATGAGAGAGCAGCCGAACCTTGACGTTCTTATATGTTTTTGGAATATAAGAGGGTATATGGCCTGTGACACTCTGTGACGTGCCGTATCCCCTCTTATATACCCCCGGTACATCGGATATCCCCTTTTGCTCCCCCTCTTAGGGAGCGCTCATACAAGGAGGTCGTTCATGGTTCAAGCAAAACACAGTTTAGTAGTGAAAGCGCCGATCGAACACACGTACGCGTATGTTGCTTTTCTGTTCGCTGGCACCTGTCGCAGTGCCTTTCCCGGCATGGAGATTACGGAAAGCGGAGCAGACGCATATGGCATGCCAACGCTCTACGCCCTTACTGTTGACGGAAATACTCTCGAGTTTCATGTAGTCGAGAGAAAGCCGCGCGACAGCTTCATTCTCATCAGCGTGGAGCAGACTGAAACAACAGTCTATCACTTCACGTTCACCCCCGAAGGCGAGGGCACCAGCATGACCCTTGAGTGCGTGCTCACTGCTCATCTCCCGAATGTCGAGGAGTACGAATACCATGCTGAGCCCAAGCTGCAAAACATGGTGCTCATTATGGTTCAACGGCTTGCACGAACAGTCGAAGAAATCAGCGCCAATATTAGGCGCGGAGTGCCCGACCTGGAGCTCAATATGGAGCAGATACAGGCGTTGTTTGACCTTAGAATGATGGTTAAAAATGCCATCGCAGGTCAACGCACCGGAGCCTCACCCGAGGACGCGCTGTATCGTCCTGCTGAACAAGTGAAGAACAGCTCTATTTCAGGCTACGTGCATGTACTCCTGAATGGCGAGTGGTATGGTCCTGTGCGCATGACCTTTGGCCCCTTGGACGGTGACAAAGAAAAGTCCACAGCGATCATAAAGGATAAAAACGGTATCTGGTATATGTTGTGGTTCTTTGACCGCCACATACTGCCCTTTACCGAGTAAAGGAGCAAGAGATGGACTATATACGGATAAACGGTTCTGACCGTATAGAACTGATCGTTGATGAAAACGATCATGTGTACGCCGAGCTCACCCCTTCAGGTGTCTACAGGGTGTATCACAGGCATGCAGGCGCGACCTCTCATACTCATACCGACCTGTTTGTGGTGCCTAGCCAGGCATCCAAAACTCTGACAGTCATGGCAATGAGTGGATTGTTTGTCCAACCGACCTGGCAGGTAGTAGTACCTGTCCGTGAGGAGGATCAGCAGTTTCTTCTGCCATATACCGACGAGGAGCAACTGCTTACTGTACGCGATGTTGACCGAAGCGACTATTCAGTCACGCTTAGGCATGTCCAAAGGATGCAGTTTGCTCAGGGGCTAGCACTGGCAAAAAACGGCTTTTACCGTGCAAATATGTCAGACCGACGACGTATGATGCACGGCATCATGGACTGGCTCCAGTTAGCCTGGAAACGCTATCAGCTGGGCATCGGCCTGGCCAAGGAGTTTAGGCGTGTATCCCCAGGCATGTACGAAGATCCATATATGGATACGTGCCAGCCATTGCCGGAGGGCTGGGAACGCGAAATTATGGCTCAGCGCTCAAAAATCGTGAACATGCTCGATGAGTACGAGATGCTCACCGATAGGCGGCCGCGGCCTGACGACTTCTGGCAGCAGTGGCATCGTGGCTGGGAAACCGATATTATCCCTACACTCCAGATCATGGCCGCGGTCTATGGCTGGACACGCGTCCATAACCCACGCGAAGTAGCCGACAAGCAAGCCTAAGACCAAAAACATCCAAAGAAACGTCCAAATACCGGTGAGGAGAAGCTATGCTTCTCCTCACTATCTTCAACATCTCTACCGTCGATATTTACTTCTTATAGTATTGTTTACTGGATAATTCCCCGCAGAACTCCAGATATTGTCCTGAAGATCTCTCTATATGTATACTACCCTATAATTTTGACTATAAATATGATATAATACCTTTTGTGTTTACAATATCCTATAATATATGAAAACATGGAGTAAATCTATCCTTACTGGTAGTGGCCTTCTCGTCGCGGCCATGATGATGTCAAACATTCTAAACCTGATATTTAATGTCTTTTTAGGCAGGCATCTTCAGTTTGATGACTTTGGCGTCATAGCCATTATCAATACTCTTTGGTATTTTATAAACATCTTCCTCACCGCTCTTTCAGCCACAACTACGCACGAAGTGGCCTACCTGTCCTCCAAGGTAAGCAAGCACGCAGGAATCCGGTTTTTTAACAGCGTCCGGAAAAATGTTATAGTCATTACGGCAGTAGCAACGGTTATCTACCTTTTAGCCACACCGTTTTTAAGATCCTATTTTCAGCTACAAACACTTAAAATTCTTCTCTTATTTACGCCTATCATATTCGCAGGCAGTATAGCTGCGCTCTATCGAGGTTTCCTCTACGGACATTTCATGTTCTTCTATCTTGCCACAATAACGTTTATGGAAGCGCTGGCAAAGCTTGTGTTTGCCTATGGACTCATAAAAACAGGTTACGATGACTTTGTGTTTCTTGCCATTCCTCTGGCTATAGTCGTCTCAGCGATACTGGCTGTATACTTTGTAAGTCATGTAGATACAAATACCGATGATGTCGGCAACTACAACTTTCCCAAACGATTCTATCTTGCCACGCTTATAACAGGTCTGGCAAATAACGTCTTTTTATCGTTTGATATTACCCTTGCCAAACACTATCTCGATCCAACATTAGCAGGTAAATATGCCATGCTGGCACTTGTAGGTAAGATGATTTACTTTCTCGGAAGTCTTATAACTTCGTTCATGATCGCGTTTGTAAGCCGTGACGAGGGGTCGGGCAGAAACCCGGTTCATACGTTTTACCGGCTTTTCCTTATTATTTTTGTCCTGGTAAGTGGTGCGGCGGTAGGACTTGGCATATTCGGCTCGTTCTTTGTGCCTCTTATATTTGGAGTTCGTACCGTTTCTATAATCCCCTACCTTATGAAGTATAGCGCAGCTATAGCGTTGTTTACGCTTGCGCATGCTATCGTTGTATACCATCTGGCACGTAAACAATATCTCTTCCCCATAGTGGCTATTTTGACAGGACTTACTATGGCACTAAAGATAGTAGCTCATCACGAAGGCATCTGGGATATAGTTGACGCCATGTTTAATGTCGCGTTTGTAAACTTTTTCCTTATGGTGGGGCTTCATTTTATTCAGAAAGACGGGGGAGCGATAACACGCAATCTTGTTGATCTATTTTTTCTCTTTATCCCCCTGCCGGAAAGAAACCCTGAGAAGATAAACGGCAAACGAATACTTATATTTAACTGGAGAGATACCCGCCACGTATTCGCGGGCGGCGCAGAAGTATATATTCACGAACTTGCGAAACGTTGGGTACAGGCAGGTAATAAAGTAACTCTTTTCTGCGGCAACGATGGAAAGACCCAGAGATATGAAATAATTGACGGAGTAGAAATAATCAGACGTGGAGGATTTTATTTTGTATATTTTTGGGCGGTAGTTTACTATATTTTCAAATTCAGAAACAGATATGACATCATCATTGACTCAGAGAATGGCATTCCCTTTTTTACTCCTCTGTATGCCAAAGAAAAAATCTACCTTTTGATTCACCATGTTCACCAGGACGTCTTTCTGAAATCTCTTAAACCTCCATTTTCATGGTTGGCTTCGTTTCTTGAAATTGTATTTATGCCCCATGTGTATCAGAAAATTCAGCTTATAACTGTATCTCCCTCCTCAAAGAAAGACATTATGCAGTATGGACTGACCTCAATTGAGCCAGTCATCATATATAACGGCGTCGATCTTGCGACGCTCAAACAGGCTCCTAAAGATAAACAACCTACCGTTCTTTATCTGGGACGTTTAAAATATTATAAGAGTGTTCATGTTTTTATCCACGCGGCCAAGGAAATTTTGAAAAAAATACCCAACGCTCGCTTTATTATAGCCGGTGATGGAGAAGAGAAACGGAAACTCAAGGAACTGGCGGCATCACTGGAAATAGAACATGCAATAGAGTTCACAGGGAAAGTAACAGACGAGATGAAAATTTCACTTTATCAGAAAGCCTGGGTGTTTGTAAATCCATCATTTATGGAGGGATGGGGCATTACCTCGATCGAAGCGAATGCCTGCGGTACCCCCGTAGTCGCCGCCAACGTACCCGGTCTTAAAGACTCGGTCCGTGATACGATATCCGGATACTTAGTACCATTTGGCAAAGTAGATGCTTTTGCGGAAAAAATAATTATGTTACTTTCTGACAAAGCGCTCAGAACAAAAATGGCCGGACAGGCACGAACATGGGCCGAAAAATATGACTGGAACGAAAGCGCAAAAAAGAGTTTGAAGTTATTTCATGATCAAACATCATGAGTAAACATATATATACGGTAACAATTGGAATCCCTGCATATAATGAGGCCGCTAACATCGGCTATCTCTTGCATGAAATACTCGGTCAGACACAGGAAGGTTTTAAAATCGATAAGATCGTCATTTCCTCTGATAATAGCACAGACAGCACAAAGCAAATAGTAGAAGGCTTTAATACCGATCTTATAGAGTTTATAGATAATCAAAATCGCAAAGGACAGGCATTTCGACAGAATCAAATTATTCAGCAGTGCAAAAGCGACATTCTTATCCTTCTAAACGCTGATATATCGATTAAAGGCCCACTATTTATAAAGGATCTGATTGATCCTATAATACACGATGGGGCTGACCTTACTTCGAGTAATATGTTGTGCATTCAGCCGTCCTCATTTTTTGAACGAGTATTATACAGCGGTTTTATAACCCGTAATGATATGTTCGAAGCATATCATGAAGGAAATAATTTGTATACATGCCACGGCGCGGCACGTGCCTTCTCCAAACGCATGTATTCATCATTCACGTTTAAAAACAGTGTGGGCGAAGATGGCTATTCGTATTTATACTGTATGTTCAACAAACTGAGTTATAAATACGCGCGTCACGCGACAGCATTGGTAAAACTACCCGATACAATAAAAGATCATGAAAAACAAAGTATTCGTTTTCTCATATCAAAAAATGAGTGGGCAAAAGAGTTTGGAGAAGCGTTTGTAGATATTCACAGAAAACTGCCGCTAAACCTGGTCCTTATTAAATCGCTTGTTGCCATAACACGATATCCTCTTTTCGCACTCTGTTACATGTTTGTATTATTGTACATGGTACTAAAGTCAAAATTCACATCCCCGATGTCACAGACCTGGGAGTCGTCTGCAAGTTCCAAACGTCTGCATAGTCAGACCCAATCATAATATGAAATCACTCGCAATATTACTCCGGAGATTTATCTACAAAAGCCTGCACGGCCTAGATAATCTTATTGGCCGCAAAACACAGTTGGCTATTCTGTGCTATCACAGCATCAGTGACAATGAATGGAGATTCAGTATTTCATTTCGTGAATTCAAAAAACAGATTGATTATCTGGCGAAGCACTACGATTTTGTATCTCTTGAAGAAGTTGAAAACATCATAGCCAACAAACGAAAACTTAATAAACCTTCAATCGCCATAACATTTGACGATGGCTATAAGGACCTTATCACTACCAAACAGATACTCGAAAACTATAATATTAAACCTACATTATTTGTTCTGTCTCATCCTGACGGCGCAAATCGTGAGGAGCTGGGCACACAAAAAGAACTTATGATGGACCTCGATCTTCTTGAACTGACTCAGTTTGGCTGTACAATAGGCTCTCATACAGCGACACATAGCAATCTTGCGACGCTTGATGCTGAGCAGATTGAAGCAGAGATAGTAGGCTCAAAACAAAAACTGGAGGATGAACTGCAAATGGATATCAACTATATCGCATACCCTCGGGGAAAATATAATGACAGGGTAATTGAAGCAGTACAAAAGGCCGGTTATCACATGGGATTAACGATGGACGATGACACGGTATCCACGGCTACAGATCCTCTTCGGGTACCGCGCATAGGTGTAGATAAAACCCATTCATTTGAAGAATTTAAGACAATTATGAGTCCATCATGTATTGCATTTAGACGTTTTATTAAAAATTCATTTTTAGGTACATATCTATGAGAAGCCATAAAAAACATAAACAAATCCATATCATAAGTAAGTATTTTTATCCTGTAGCTGCAGGTATCGAGACTAATATTATGGAAACATACGCGGTTCTTGCCGAAAGCGGTTGGAATATAACTATTCATACCTCAGCCGACACATTGACCGAAAAAAATTGTCTGCCGAAAAAAGAAGTTATACGCAATATTACCGTGAAACGCTACAAATTTACGTGGAGTGGTTACTTTCCCAAAATAAACTGGGATAAAGCCGATATAGTAGCTCTCCATAACTTTAACGTAGTGCCACATCTATATGTAATGCTCTATAGCATGTATCTTAAATTTATAGGAAGAAAAAAGTTTGCTCTCGTTCTTACACCTCATGGAGGATTCAATCCGGAATGGCGCATTTTTTCTAAGTTTGTAGCCAGGATTAAGCGATTCTATCACTTTACTGTCGGCACATTTATGATAAATGCCTCTGTCGATGGTGTACGGGCAGTTTCAGAGTGGGAACGAAATGAGATTGTTTCAAAACGAGTACTTTCGAATAAGGTTGTCGTTATCTCAAACGGCATTGAGGACGAGGCTTATATGAATGTCGAACTGCTGTCCAGTCCGGAAATAAAAGCAAAGGTCCGTGAATGGGGAACGTACATTATTCAGGTCGGCCGTGTCTATCCCATAAAGAATTACGAAACAACCATCCGCGCTCTTGCGTTACTTCCCGCTCACATCAACTATGTAATCGTGGGACCGGTAGGCGATGAGGACTATAAGACCAAACTTATTAACCTTACCAAAGAACTACAGCTTGAAAACCGTGTGTTCTTTGCCGGCGTTATCCGTGGAGTAGATAAATATTTTGTTATTAAAAAAGCCCAGATGATGGTGCATATGGCAATGTGGGAAAGTTTCTGTAATGTAGTACACGAAGGCCTCAGTCAGGCTTTGCCCTGTATTGTAGCCAACAATACTGCTCTGCCGCTTCTGGTCAAAGACGGAGTCAACGGGTATTGTGTCGAAACAAACGATTACCTTACTGTTGCTTCGAAAATAAAGTATATTTTAGAACATAGAGATACAAAGGAAATTAAAGATATGATGGAGAAAAACCGTGCGTTCGGACTACAGATGTCGTGGAGGATGGTTGCAGAAAAAATGGATCAACTCTATCACTCTCTAACCCTCAAGAACGGGTCCAATAAAAGTATGAAACGTAACTGGAACGTAAAATATCTATGATAGATACAATTAAACGTATAATTAGTTCTCTCTTTGTTGAACCTGTCTACCAGGCACCTGAGTCGTCAGACCTAAAAGACACAGTGGTCGTAATAACAGGGGCAAGCCGGGGCATAGGTAAAGCAATTGCCGAGGTTCTCATGAGAGAAGAGGCTTCAGTGGCAGTGATGTCACGTAGTCGCTCAGATCTGGAAAAAGTCTACCAAGATGACAAGAAGGTTCTGTTGCTTGAAGGTGATGTGACAAACGAAAAAAATGTAGAGAAAATGATTCACGAAGTAATTGAACAGTTCGGGAAAATAGATGTACTCATAAACAATGCCGGAAGCTTCCTTGATAAGCCACTTGACGAGATCACTGAAAAGGAATATGACCGAATTATGGATACCAATGTTAAGGGTGCTTTTCTGATGTCGCGTGAAGTGCTTCCTCTCATGAAAAAACGCAAGGAAGGCCTTATTATTAATATAGGTTCCAAAATTAGTCATAACACCAATGTTGCGGCGACAAAAGTAATGTACGCAACCACTAAATATGCTATTGAAGGGTTTTCATTCGCGCTCAACAAGGAGCTCAAACCTCATGGAGTAAGAGTAAGCTGTCTTATGCCGGGTACGGTGAATACGTTTGTTTCGCTAAAATCAAAGCAGTATATGCCTCCGTTTGCTCTGGGATCGCTCATACTTATGCTCATAAAACACAAAGAAATAGATTTTGAAGCGGTCGTTTTTAAGTCAAGAAAGCAGGACCTATAACTTGGTCCACTTTTTGGTTTGGCATTTAGCAATAATTTGTTATAATATAGGATACTATCCTATAATTGTTTTTAAAGAGATATGAAAACCAAGCTATTATTTATACTGATACTCGTGGTTTCGGCGGTGCTATACCTTGCCACCCTTCGTGGTATCCCGGGCAATGCTCCCGGTTACCTGATAAAAAATAACCTTGATCAGGCCTCTAAACCATTTGAACTGTCCCCCGAACGCGGACGATATATTCTGGTCTTGTCTCTTGCCAATAATCACCGATTTTCCTTATCAAAAGAACTTGCTGAGGCTGCGTTTCCCGATGTAGGCTATATCGACGGCCGTTTTTATGTATATTTTGCGCCCGGTATATCGCTCCTGGCACTGCCCTTTTACCTTATAGGTTCACTGTTTAACCTTGGTCAGGTAGCAACCTATGCTGTTATAAGCGTATTTGCGTTACTCAATATCGTTGTTCTGTTCCGGATATGCCGGGATATGTTTAAACTTTCTGTCGGACCTTCATTTCTGGCACCTCTTATATTTGCGTTCGGTTCTATTGCTCTAAGTTACTCAAATACGCTGTACCAACACCATGTCACCGCATTCTTTATTACGTCCTCACTATACGCTGTTTGGCGGTATCGTAAGGAAGAAAAATTTAGCTGGCTCTGGGCTTTGTATGTATGGGTCAGTTATGGATTGGCAATAGGTATAGATTATCCTAACGGTGTGCTTATGTTACCGGTAATGATATATCTCGCTTTTTCTACCTTTCCTCTTAAACAGACTGAAAAAAAACTTACCATTTCCATACGTCTCAGCGGCATAATCACCGCTATCGCTTTTGTCCTTATTACCGCGTTGCATGGCTATTATAACTATGTAAACTTCGGCTCCCCGACCAAGCTCAGCGGAAGTATCATAGGATACAAACAGTTCCTGCAAACCAAAGAAGAAGGCACCCGCAAAGGCGAGCAGCTGCTCAAAAAACTACAGTCCGAAAAAAATGTATCGGGGTTCTTCCAGGAGGAAAATATACCGTTTAGTCCTTATACTCTGCTCATTTCTGCTGACCGGGGAATATTTCTCTACGCGCCTATTTATATTCTTGCGGTATTAGGCATATTCAGCGTGCTCAAGAGACTGAACAGTGAGCTTAACGCCATTCTCGGTACAATAGGCGTGCACTTTTTCCTGTATTCCAGCTGGGGAGATCCCTGGGGCGGATGGGCTTTCGGCCCACGCTACATGATCCCGTCATTGGCTGTACTTTCTATCTTTATAGGCATCTGGTTACAGAAATACGGCAAACATCTGTGGGCAAAGCTACTGACTCTTATATTATTTACCTACTCTTCAGCGATTGCGTTTATGGGAGCAGTAACAACCAACGCTGTTCCCCCTAAAGTAGAGGCAGACTTTTTAAAGATGAAGTATAACTTCCTGCATAACTACGACTTCCTGATGAGCGGAAAAAGCAGTAGTTTTGTATTCAACGAATATTTTTCTCAGATAATGTCGTTGCAGCAGTACTATACAATCCTTTTTGTAACCGCTGTAGTCACGTGTTACATTCTCCTGTTTATAGTTCCGATGCTTTATAAAGATGAAACTTAATTTTTCAATTAGTAAGCACAAGCTATCGTTGTGGAAAGAAAAGCTTGAAGCTATTCCTCTGGATAAACTTATCGTGCCGCTTGCTATACTTTTTGCCGTTATCGCAACCTATTTATCGTATACAAACGATCGCATCATAACCTATGGCGACGCTGAATCACATCTTAATATTGCCAAACGTATTATTCACAGTATAACTTCAGGCTTTGCTCAGATGGGCGGCATCTGGCTTCCAATACCACATCTTATGATGGTGCCTTTTGTGTACTTTGATACACTTTGGCGAACGGGTTTGGCAGGCTCGATAGTATCGGGTTTTTCGTATGTCATCAGTAGCATTTTTGTATATAGAACATTTTATTATCTTACAAAGCACAAACTCAGCTCGTTTATAGCGTTTATGGTTTTCGCGCTCAATCTGAACGTTCTGTATATGCAGTCCACACCTATGACCGAGCTTCCTCTTATCATGTTTTTTATGGTATCCAGTTATTTCTTTATAAAATTTATAAAGAATCCCCAGGACGCCATCTCGCTCATTTTTGCCGCGCTCTTTGGCTTTCTTGCATCGCTGAGCCGTTATGACGGCTGGTTCCTGGTTATTTTTGAAGCGATGATAGTAGTTTTAATTCACTTTCCTCTTAAGGCAACTATCGAAGCGCTCAAGAAAAAAAACCTTAAATGGCTGTTCAAAAATTTTCAGACAGCAGAAGGACAGGTTGTTATGTTCGCGACACTTGCTTTCTTTGGAATCCTGCTGTGGCTTATCTGGGGATATCTTATTCTGGGAGATCCCTTTTACTTTACCAACAGTTCGTTCTCAGCCAAGTCACAACAGCAGAGTTGGCTGGCCCGCGGTGAATTGCCTGCGTACAAACATATTCTCATGGCTTTAGGCTACTATGCAGTGACGGTATTAAGTAATGCGGGTATTCTTCCGTTTCTTATAGCTCTGTTAGGATTTATTACCTATGCATTTCATAAAGCAGACAAGCACAGATTTTACATAATGATCATGTTCTCTGTTCCTTTTGTATTCAATGTATACACCATGTTTGTCGGTCAGTCAGTTATTTTTATCCCGCATATTACACCTACAACATTTGAGTGGACACTTTTTAATGTAAGATACGGAATAATGATGATTCCTACTGTAGCATTCTTTGTGGCATTTCTCTTCATGAACAGTAAAGTTACGGGCAGAGTTGTAATTGTAACACTCCTATTATTTCAGTTGTTCCTTTATACGGTCGGCTATTCTCGCATTATTACTCTGGCAGACGGTTCGGTGGGGTTGTCACGAGCCAAACGTCCGGACGCGGAATTCTGGATAAAAGAGCACTACGATTACGGTATCGTCCTTCTTGATGATTACGCCCGTACAGTAAGTATCGTACGCTCAGGATTTAAGATGCAGGATATTATCTACATCGGAAATAAACCATACTGGGAAGAGTCTCTCGTTCAGCCTGACAAATACGCCCGCTGGATTATAATGCAGAAAAATGACACGGTATGGAGAAACCTGCTGGACAATCCCAAAACGCAGGGAAGACTCTATAAATACTTCGAAAAGGCGTATACCTCTCCGGAAATTCTTATCTTTAAGCGAAAAGAGAATGTTAAGTAAGATCGTATACTGATATAATCAATATCAGCAACGTATGAAAAAACTCCTTATTGTAGGTACACTATTATTGATCCTCGCCAATACTCCCGTTTACGCGGCAGATCGTTTTTTTGAGGTACAGTCTGTAGATACGATGAAGTATTCCCGCGACGAAGCACGCTCTAAGATATCTTCTCCCGAGTTTGATGACGAGATTGACACTCAGGTCAGGAATATAGCCGCGCTGGGTGCCACCCATGTTTCCATCTCGACTCCATACGATGACGAATTCTTTCCGTTTTTAGTGAGATGGGTAAAAGCTGCACGCCGACATAAACTTAAAGTATGGTTCCGCGGTAATTTTTCCGGATGGGAAGGATGGTTTGACTATAGCAAGATTGATCGGGCTGAGCATACACAAAAAGTTGACCGTTTTATTCTTGACCATCCCGATATATTTGAAGACGGCGATATATTTGTTTCATGTCCCGAGTGTGAAAACGGCGGTCCGGGAGATCCAAGGGAAACCGGAGATGTAGAAGAGTATAGGACATTCCTTATAAGTGAGTATGATATCGTTAAAGCAAACTTTAAAAAAATAGGTAAAAAAGTGACTGCCAATTATTATTCTATGAACGGCGACGTAGCCCGTCTTGTAATGGATCGCGATACAACTAGGGCACTTGATGGCATCATTACTGTTGACCATTATGTAAAAACTCCAGAACAGCTTGCTGACGATCTCAAATCATACGCGGAAAGCAGCGGAGGCAAAGTTGTACTGGGAGAGTTCGGAGCGCCTATTCCCGATATACAGGGCGACATGACAGAGCAGGAACAGGCGGATTATATTCATAGAACACTCAGTCTTCTTATAAAAGATGAGAATGTTGTAGGGGTTAATTACTGGGTAAATAAAGGTGGCAGTACCCAACTTTGGACAGGTGCAGTGAAGAGAACAGGCGTTGATACGTTAACCTCATTTTATCGTCCATACCTGGTTGAAGGTTCTATAACAGATACGAAGGGCAAAAAACTATCGAATGTACTTATTTCAGGCCCTGAAAGACGTGTATATAGTGATAATGATCATTATGCAATGCCACTTTTAGAGGACTCTAATCTTCGTTTCATAAAAAGCGGCTATGTGACAGTAATTACAAAGATAGACACGCAAAAAGGACATAAACAAACATACAATGTTATCATGGAACCACAGTCTACCTCGTGGTGGGATGATCTTATCCGCAATTTTCTCGCTTTCTTTGGTTATTAAACTACCCCATTCTTAAGCCAATAGTGTAAAATATAAGTCTTTCATATCGGAAGATGTGAACTCCCCGCGCTCTATTACAAGATGTTACGACCCCTTGTTGCTCCTCCCCCATTGGAGCACTCGTTACCTAAAAAGGAGGCAGAATGCTTGTCTTTAGTCTCAAGGCATATCGGTTGGAACGGCTACTTCTTCTGATACTTAGCTTCATCGCGTTAGTGGTGTGGTTTAAGTATCTTGGATTCTCGTTGCCGCTCTTCTTTTTCCTGTTCTGGTGTACCGTAGTCCTGATTGCGATGGTAGAAATACCACTGACGCAGCGTATCAAGGGATTCTTCATGAAGTACCCTATCGCGGTACTGTTCATGACTGCTGTCGAGGGTCATGACCCAGGTGACAGAAATGAATTTACTATCCGCGATGTAGACCTCGAAGAATTCCTCCGGCTGTTGCGATCCTATCCGATCATCACGTTCAACACTGACGAAGACATCCTCTATGTTGAGGCTAAGAAACGGCTTGGAACTCCTGTCGTCATGCATGGCATGTTTGACAAAGAGTTCAACCCAACTGCAGTCTTTGCGTATGCGGTGATGTCTTTCCGGCCGGGTACCACTGTTGAATCAGGAACTGCTGAGGAACTTCTCGCCGACGCGAGTGTTTCGTATCAGATATGGGTGAGTAAGCGACTTCAGCTGATGAAGCTGAAAACAGACAAGGAGGGTGAATGACAGATGTCATACTCGATCGAGTTAACGGAACTGTAGTGTGGGTACAGAAGACGTATATATATGTCACTGTTCCTGTCAGTATCCAGCGGCAGCTCCATCTTGAACGGCCACGAGTGAGAAGCAACGCACGTACCTGGGGTACGCAGGTTGCCGCGCTGACCACAACTCAGCGCAGCTGTCTGGGCCGGGTTCCTGTAACATTTTCTCTGACACGTGTAGACGGTTTGTGGTATGCTGCCGACCTGCAGTTTGATCCTGCGATCGTCGATAGCAAATGCCGCGATCGTTTTGTTGAACTTATGGGAAAGTATGGTCTCGGCGTTGAGATGACCACTGACAAGGTTGTAATAACCTTTTCAGAT
>JBDKFK010000011.1:0-44568 GCA_039798745.1 Candidatus Parcubacteria bacterium | reverse complement strand
GTAAACGGCAGATTCTGACGAATAGTCCAGATCAGCTCATGCAGATCTTCGGCGTCGAGGCCGACGGCCTGCATGTTCTCCACGGTAAACCGCGTCCGGATCGTGTAGACCCGGGCGTCCAGCACGCCCAGTTCAAGAAGCGTGTGTGCATCCGGGTGCAGCGCGCCTGCAAAGCAGACGCCGCATTCGGGACACACAGCCTGCCCGAAGGGCAGATGGGTAAAACGGTCGCCCATCACATCGAAGCTGACATACGACAGCTGCACACCCGACCATGGACACCGGCCACAAGCGTAAGACATGTAAGGCCTCCTTTCGTAGAGGGAGACGATTCTCCCATTGTCTTTAGTCGAGACATACTCCCCTCGCGGGAGTCCGAAGCTAAAATCCGAGGTAGAAAGAGGATTCCATCCATTAAGGGTGGATTCAGCCTGCCACAGCATGACAAACTCAATCCATCCCTAATAGATGTATAGTATATTATTCCGCAGATTGTGAAAGAGCCAGCCTTTGTCAGGTACTAGACAGTACCTGACTTCGCTAAAGCTACGGCCGGCAAGCGAAGTCGCCGGTGAAGCTTTTGAGGCCGCAAAATATACCTATAGTATATCAAAAGTATGTATTATATTCAACGCTGAGCCACAAAAAAAGAGCTAGGCACAAACTGTGCCTAGCTCCAAAGTACCGTCAAAGCCGTCAGCTTGGGCTGACAACCTTAACAGCAATGGCGTTCAGTTCCAAGATAATCTCGGGCAGAACTTCTTCTGCCCGTCTCCCCTGGAACACTGCCTCAGATACGGCCTCCTCACAGGTAGCCGTCCCTATCTTGGGCGCCGGCGGTCTGGTATAAGCCACCCACATACCCGTCGCTTCCACCGAGCTATGTAAGCCCGTGGCGTCCAGGTAATACACGGTGGTATAACCCATTCCAGGCTCTGTTTGAGCAATTATGATATGCTGGCCGCTCGCCGCCAGAAGCTGCATTGCTGTCGCTCCTTCTGAGGAACCGAGAAAGCCTTGCAGAGCACTGGCCGCAGTGGCAATCGCCGCTCTGTCGATTGGTGGTCGAGGCGGATCCGCCTGTTGGGCAGGCTGAGCCGCTTGTTGCTTGCGAGCCGCATATTCTTGAGCTGCTCTTTTCCATAAATCAGGATCCATGGACACCTCCTTTTGTAAGCTGACGATATCTGATATGAGAGGCAATACTGCCTCCTATCGTCGCTGTCACATTGCCGATCGCGTGCGACGCGATTGCCGCGAGAATAGTCCCCTGTTGCATCATGATGATGCCGAACATACAGCCTGCCCACCCGCTTCTGAATCTAAGAAAAGGCGGAAGATGCATATGCGCGTAAGCAAACAGGAACGCGGTGATAAGAAGCGTGATGATGTAATTCCAGATCTGCGGAAACGGTAGAAAACTTATGAGTAAGCTGAGGACAAAAAACATGCCCCAGCGCATTGTAAGTTCTTCCGTGATTCCGCCCCATACACCACCCAGAAGATCCATAGTTACACCCTTCGGTGATACCTTGAATTCTTCAGGATCTGTTATTTTTACCGCTTCCCTCCAGTTCAGCACTATCTGCAGTATCTGCGTGGCCACAATGATCCAGAAAAGTGGATTCTTCCAGAGTGCCAATGTAGCTTCAACAGACATGATGTTGAGAAATGTTGGAAGCCGTTCCGGATACAGCATCACGAGCGGAACAGAGAGTATCGCTATGATCTGCATTAGTCTGACAATCTTGACATTATATCGGAACCGTCGTTCCTCATCGATCAAGATTGCAGCTTTAGCTAATAAGTCTTCCTCAGTCATACTGAGCTCCTTCCTTTTTACAGTGAAACATGCCGCCGGGGATGACAGACATGATCGACATAGGTTGAGATGAGGTCTGTGAAGGTGCGTTCGGACGCCCTATTATATAAATAAAGAAGTAAGTGTACAATCGGAAGAGAGATAGGTTAGGTATATAACGTATATATAGTACAACCTGCAGAATGAAGAAGATGCGGGTTTGAGCCCGCATATTCTTATAGTCTTCGTGTGTAACCGAGGCTAACTAGCCACCGTTACTCTGCCCTCTCACGAGCGTGATAAGCTCACGAAAGTAGCCTTTGTGCTGAAACCGTTGCCAGCCTCGCATAGCCTCAGATCTTATACGTCGGTCTTCGTACGGGGCAAGCTCTTCCTCACCCGCGCCACGCATGAGCAAATATTCTTTCGCCCATGGCGTATAGCGGGAGTTGTCGACTATCCAGCGAAACTCGATAGCCAGATAGAGGTTGAAGCAGGCCTCTAATAGAGCTGCCAACAGGTACCTAAGATACCGTACAGACAGCTTACTTCCCTGAAAATTTTCCATGACGCTCCTTTCTTTTCTACTGTTTGCCACTAGAATCATGATATAGCAGCCAGCCATTGGCAATCCATGCTTCGCTACACTCAGGCATGATGACGACATAGTTGTCATCCTTTGCAAGCAGATAGCTTGATTGCATTGAAAACGATCGTCCACAACCGGGGCAGACGTTATCAGGCACATTCCAGCCACCGATAGTTTGTTTTCTGAAGTTGGCGGCTATGGCTGTGCGAAACTCGACACGTATTCCTTCGACCAGGGCTACTATCTGATAACCCAGCGGCACGGTCACGCCGATTGCGGTTACAGCTGCCAGATAGGCAACAGATACATTAGCCCAACCCTGTGCCTCTCCTGTCGCCTGAGCTATGGCAGCCATAATACAGAGGACCAGAAGAGTAAGCAGAGTAACGAAGCGTTCGCCACTAAACAGTTTATTGCGCATAGAGCGCACCTCCTTTCGGATGTTAAGCTGGAGCGCCGTGAAGCGCGTCTTGCAGAACCATAACCGCCGTTCGGAACGGTACCATCTCAGCTTCGCTGAGAATGCCATGCCGAAACGCGTGGAAGGCCGGCTTTAAGGCCTGAAGATAAGTAGCCCAGACAGGCTCTTTATCCATGTTGCGAGCCTTGTTCTGAGTCTCGTGTAAAAGCTGAATCACAGTATCTACAAGGCTCTTGAACTCAAGAGCCAATGGATTAACTGGACCGACCTCTAGCACTGACCCAAACGCTGCCTCAACGCGCCGGCAGCGTTCGAGATGCTCGCGTACTTCCACCAACTCCCGGTCATTCGGATCGGTGCAGATGGCGATATGGTAAAGCTTGAGAACTTGAAGATCCCTATGATAGAGGTCTATGAGTCTCAACGCCCGCGCTTTCCGGCTAACCCAATCATCGGGAGCGAGAATCTCGGCCGCTTCGATGCGGCTGTGGAGATCGAGTAGCTCGTCGAGCGTCTGAGCTGACAGGCGAGCCGACATGAGTCCTTCGTGCATAAACTACCTCCTGTTGGTATAGGTTGATACAATCCTGCCAATCCGGGGATGGATTACAAGATGCGAGAAAGGTGTGAAGATGTAAAAGGGGTCGTGCCTGACATACATAGGATGGCATGCATAACCCCTTTTACACATAATTCTGCAGGTTGTGAAGGTTCGCCTTCATACCATTCAATGAGGCACAGCAATTGCGCCTACAGAATATATATGGGGCATGAATATTCCTATAGTATATCAAATTCACATCTATAGATCAACGTTTGTATTATCAATATAGTCTAAACGCTATATAACAAAATGAGGCGATGGTTCCGAGAAACCATCGCCCTGAGTCGAGAAAGCTAAACGCTAGTAGTACACGCGGTTATAGTACTCCAGCTTCAGTTTCCCCTGTCCTCTCCGACCCGTGCCGGCCTGTGCCGTATAAAGTGTAACGCCACAGTTGGCCGGTTTTTCCGCCTTGTCCATCTTCATGAATTGATCGGCGCTCATTCGCTCCAGGTTTGCGCGGGTAGCTAAAATGGTGAGATGATGAGTCACAACCAGTACCCGTAACCCGGCGAATTCACGAACTACCGTATTCAACCATGACCGGTTGCGCTCGCGCACATCCGGCACATTCTCACCCTGAGGGTAGCGGTAGTAATACTGGCCTTCCAGTTCATACAACCGTCGCTGTTGCGGATGAAGTGTAAAAAACACCCTCCAGTCATTGTAGAGCAACGCCAGGCCATGCTCCTGTTCACGGATGCGCTCCTCTTCGTACATTTCGACTTTGCCCAACGCGGGCCAGCCGGCCTTAAGATGCTCAAGCGTGTCATGCGCGCGCTTATACGGCGACACTACAATCACGTTTGGCAGTTCCATCGACTCTCGCAAGGTCCGTCCTGTGTGAGTGGCCTGTTGGATTCCCTCCGAGGTTAAGGGCGTATCAAAATCTCCTACATCCAGTTTCCATCGCTCGGTGACCGCTCGAGCAAGCGCTTGCACTTCGCTCGTGTGATTGCCCTGTTCGTAAAGCGACAGAAACCGCTGATACGTCGCGTCGGCCGTTTTGAGTGCCTTCTGCCCGTTATACACTGACTGACCGTGACGGATAAACGCCAAGTGTGACGGCCATTTTAGCGGCGCAGCAGCAGGTGATGAAGGTGTTGCCATGGGGTTCCCTCCTTGTGGTGATGTTGTGGTGACAAAGTGCAGAGCCAGTTGTGGTTGCAGGAGCGAGTATACACTATAAGCTGTTGTGCCGCAACAAAATATTTTCTTCACTTTTTCGCAAAGACTTCGTATAATGCATACTGCATGGATAGTAACAAGAGAGTACTTATTAATATTGCAAAAAAAATAGAAGACCAGGAGGCATTAACTCCTCAGGAGGTTGCTTTTTTCCTTACATTCAACAAAAACCCGTCGGACAGTTTACCGCTGAAAATACTTAAACGTTCTACCCTGCCACTTTCATTATTGCTCGGATTTCTGTTTGCCACGTTCCCTGAATACTTTGCACACCTCATCTCACAACTGCCCCGTTGGACAAACCTCAATGCTCAGCTTCTTACTGGAGTTGACTACCTTTGGAATCTTATAGGAGAACCTATCGGCAAAGCTAATGTGCTCTATCATCTTCCCAATATAGTGCTCTATTCATTTGGCATACTCGGTATAAAAAATCTTATAGACACCCTGGACCGACGCACGTGGCTGGATCGCGTATTTGCTGCTCAGCAACGACTCAGAGACAATGTGGACCGAGGACTTCTTCACCTTCGTATGAAAAAAGGCCACTCGCTCCTCTTTGTAGGCTTAGGAGATTTTGTAGGGATGCAGTTCGCTCTTAACCATGAAGTGAACGAAACGGTTACTATTTCCCTTACTAAACCTATCTACACCGATACGTGGAATCAGTATAATGTCGATACGCTATATGACGATCTTAAAAAGGTAATTGCCCGCTCCGGTGGATCAAACTCAGGAGAATATATTTTTTTCCCGGTAAAGGATGACCAAATATTTCTGCCGGGAGATAAAGCCTACGACCTATCGCCTCATAAGCTGGATATCCTCTGTCAGAATATACGTATGATAGAAAAAGAATTAGAGTGGGAAACGAAACGGATTATAATTATTGGCGATAAATTTCACAAAAGTTTTGTGCAGTCAGAGGATCAACATGGGGTAATCGCGAAAAGCGAAGACACCATCTCACTCGCCTCTATAGCCAGGAAATATCGCTCTGTAACGCTTCTGGATCCTTCAGATATAGTTCTCAGTAAAATCATCGAAATCTCCCATGGCAGAAAAATTGTTTTCAGAGCGACTAAAGAAGGAATCATTGAGTATAAAAAAAGATTTTATGACCGTCTCCATATGCTGGGCTATAAACCTGCGGGTACAGAAAAAGGGATTTTAACAATCGGCTACGACATCTTTGAAGACCAGACAGAGCAACAGACATTGTCGAGAAAGATTGACGATTATTATCCTGTCGTCCTCTCTAAAAACGTAAAGGACGCACTTCTTCGCAACGGATACAAAAAAAATGAGTTTCTATATGTACCCGACCTTGTTCTTCATACTCTCAAAAAAGAAGCGGCCAAACAGTAACACCACATAAATAATCTCTCAGGAAATGCTACCATATATTTATGGATCGAGAAAAGAAAGACCCGTTAACGAAGTTGAAAAAGACCATTACTACATCGTGGCGACTTATTATTCTTGTATGGAGCACCGACCGTAAGCTGTTTAGTATTTTTTTTATAACAACGGTCATTCCCTCATTTATACCCTTCATCAACGCCTATATTTTTAAACTGCTGATAGACTATGTTGCCCTATCGCTCAGCGGACACAGCCTAGATACTTCTCATCTTTTTGTCTTACTTACTCTTGCAGGCTGCATGACATTTATTCAGGCAGTATCGTATAAAACGCAGGAGTATATCTCCAATCTTATATGGACAAAAATGCCTATAAAACTAAACCAGCTTTTGTTAGGTCGTATCTCATCGCTAGACATTCAGCATTTTGAAGACAGCAAATTCAAAGATCTACTGGAACGGGTAAGCGATACCTATCAATTTCGTCCACAGAACCTTATTACCGATCTCATGTACGGCCTTCAGGGTATGATTCAGGTGGTTGTTGCCCTTATCGTTCTTCTACGTCTTAACTGGATCATAGCGGTCGTAGTGATGTTTATTGCGATTCCTCAGTTTGTGAGTGAAGCTCGACAATCACAGCTTATGTGGGCAGTATGGCACTGGAATAGTCCTCTGAAAAAACGTTACTGGTATCTCGCCGATCTGCTGCAAAAAGCGCAAAGTATTAAGGAGATAAAACTTTATAAGCTAGCAAAACAATTTTTGAAAGACGTGAAAACTATACAGCAAAAGTTTTATATGGAGAGTTCAGGAGTCGCACACCGTTACTTTGTAGGCAACATTTTCTTTACGGCGGCCTCCACTCTCGTACTCTCTCTCGTAAGTGTGTATGTTGTTTTGCAGGCGATAGCGCGTAAAATAACCATCGGAGATATCGAATACTATACAAATGTCGTCAGTAACTTTCAGGACGGTTTATCAGGCGTCTTTCGTAATATGAATGGAGTGTTTGAAAGCAGTCTGTATGTAGAAAATCTATTTGAGGTTCTCGACGCCAAACCAATAATAAAAAAGGCGGAACAAACTACAAAAATAGATCTTACCAAAGCTCCAACTATAGAATTTAAGGATATTAATTTCACCTACCCGGGTACAAACAAACAGATACTACGAGATTTTTCGCTCGTCGTAAAACCAGGAGACAAGATAGCATTTGTAGGCGAAAACGGAGCAGGCAAATCTACCATTATTCGGCTACTTGCACGACTTCATGATGTTGATAGTGGTGAAATACTCATTAATGGGGTAAATATAAAAGAAATAGATCTTGAAGATTGGTATGTTTGCATTGGCGTACTATTTCAAGACTTCAACCGCTATGAATACTCTGTCTCAGACAATATTCATTTCGGCGCCATTGAAAAACAGAAAGACTCTCACAAAATAATCGCAGCCGCCAAAGAAGCCGGTGCCGATGAGATCATCGGAAAACTGGAAGATTCATATAATCAGATGCTTGGACGAACATTTGAAAAGGGCGTGGAGCTTTCTACCGGACAATGGCAAAAGATTGCCCTGGCGCGGGCTTTTTTTCGTAACGCGCCTATTCTTGTACTTGACGAACCTACAGCGGCTATTGATGCTAAAGCAGAAGCAGAAATCTTTGAACATGTCAGCAGGCTTTCTCAGGATAAAACAGTTTTCATCATCTCGCACAGATTTTCAACGGTGCGACAGGCTCACAAGATTTATGTTATAGATGACGGCAAGATTATCGAATCCGGGAATCATGCTCAGCTCATGGAACGCGATGGACAGTATGCCGCGCTCTTCAGACTGCAGGCGAAAGGATATCAATAATTACTGCCAGAAAGAAAGATCGTCTCCTCCAAGCCTCCATATACTAAAATTATCAATACCATATGACCTGCCTACACTCATTTTGTGAATCATACTATTACGGTCTTCAAACCAGACTTCATGACTGCCCTGTGTGTCCGTATATGTTCCGTGCAGTGCCGTTGATTCATCATCACGGTCATACTGCCCGTTGTTTGACGTAATAAGCTGAATAATATCTTCATACTGGCGGTTCTCTCCTTTTCCGTTTACCCAGTCATATCCGTAGGCTGGTATACCGAGGACAATTTTCTCAACCGGTATTATTTGTGTCGCGTAATCCAGTACCGCATGTAAGTCATCAATCGGTGTAATCGGTCCGGGCGGAGAGGCTGAGTAATGAAAATCATACGCCATAATTCTCATATAATCCACGTACTTGGGCAGCTGTAACCAATCCTGCGACTGGGATCCTTCGTAATCGTCATGCCCTGTTTGAGGATGAACAGAAACAGTGAGGATTAAGTCATTTTTATGCAGCTCTTCGGCAAGACGTTGCATAAACTCGGTAAACTCATCTTTGTACGTACCTTTCACATCTTCCCAGTCGATATCCCATCCGTCGTAACCGTTTTCTTCTGCCAGCTTTACGAGCTTGTTAATTACCTCACGCTGCATTTTTTCGTTTGTAAGAAGCCTCCCGACTCGTTTGCCGTCAAATCCCTCATCGGCTTCATTGTTTACTGTCGGAATTATCATTATGCCCGACTTGGTGGCCTCACGCATGATTTCGTCTTTGTTTTTCTCGGCTGTCTCAACTATCTGTTGGTTGGCACTCAGGGTATACCATACCGGGGATATGCTGTGAAGCTTGGATCCTGCCGCCGCAAGGCTTTTTACTACTCGGTCGTGATCCCACCATGGCAGCCACGCGAAAATCTGAATGTCTTTTAACTTGCGCATCTCCTGATCGAAATCAATGCTCGCTGATGCCACCGGAGTAACCATAGGTTGCGGTGGAGCCTTTTTATACCATCTCACCCCTGCATATATAGATATACTTACCAGTACCAGAATGATAGTCGCAGTAATAATATTTTTCATAATGATTACCTCAATAGCATAGCAGCCAATCGATGGATTTTTTTAACCAAAAGTACAATAAGGTGAAAAATTACAGTAACACTTCCTGCGGCAGGCATACTTGTATTAAGCGATCCAATTAATATCTCCTTATTTTACCCCAGCTCGCTCTTAAGTCATACGCAAGTATAACTTTAAAGAACGTCAGGAGTAGCACGAGACTACTCATGACACGCATGAGGTAAAAATGAGGAATAAACAATAACATTCTCAGACTACGATGGGTCAGGGAAACAAACAACATGGTGGGTATAAGAAAAAAACAAAAATCTATCACAAAAGGAATAAAAAGGATACCAGGGTTCCGCATTATCACCATGGGTACGAGTATAGCCATAGACACTATAAGCAGTCCATTAAACAAGCCTTCCAGTGCCAGCATAGAAACTTCAAGATCAAGCACCTGTCCTTCCCATGGAATATTATGTTTCAGTATGCACTGCCAGAATCCGGTATACCATCGGTGGATCTGCTTCATATAGTCTTTAAAACTTCCCGGATCCTGTGTAATGACTACAGCTTCAGGAACGTACAATATTTTACCTACATTTCGGCGATGAAGCAGGAATGTAAGATCCATATCCTCGGTAAGTGTACCTGTGGGAATCTCAGTAAACTCAAAAACTCTGCTTCTGTAGACAGTCGAACAACCCGGACAAATGGTTACCGCGTTTTCATGCGATTGAGCCTGCTTATGGATGCTCTGCGCTATTTCATACTCCCATAAACGATAGAGAGTAATCCAGTTATGTCCGCGTCCGGTAACCTTGCCAACGACACACGCAACCAACTCGTTTTTATCTTCTTCCAAAAGAGGTAATGATTTATGCAAAAAATTTCCGCTGACCACCGTGTCGGCATCCATCGGCATGATGTATTTATATTCGTGAACCACATTGTATTCTTTTAACAGCAAATTTACGGCAGTCGCTTTTCCTCGTGCCACACTGAGCTCCAGTACATTGTCGGTGTATCGCCGTGCTATAGCGGCCGTGGTGTCCCATGAACCATCACTTACAACATATATATCCTCAGGCGGAGCTAATAAAAGAAGCGATTCAATCGTATGAGCAATCACTTTCTCTTCATTATGTGCCGGGATGAGAAACGCAATTTCTTTAATTGATTCCATATGAAGGTGTTGCTGTTGCTCCGATTTCTAACTGAAGTACTTCAGAGGGTGAAACTATGTGCACATCCGCTGTTTCCAGCTCCTGCAGAATACTTTTGAGCAGAGAAGCAGTCACGCTGTACTCCCTTTTACTTTCATCAACCTGATGAAACATTATAATGAGCCATGTATGAGTCCTTTCCGCTTCTTGTATCCATGCCTTTACCTGCTTAAGTGTTATGGTGGTACGCATAGTCTGTACCAGAAGATGGTAAGGCTCAGTCACAGGAAGAGGATTGAACCCAGGCTCCGAAGTGCGGAGCGATGTATAGTGCTTTTTAACTATATCTTGCATAAGCTTTGTCTCAATCCCGCATGGAGTAACAAAGTTATCCGCTGTAAAGTTGTTGTCCGTGAGATCCTGTTTACCTCCTACCAACTCGCTTTTGAGAAACTCAGGTGTCATTTTGCTGGTATCACAGCTGTGTGTTCTTGTATGGGCTGTAATCTCCCAGCCATCCTCCTGTATTTTTTGAACATGGTACCAGCTCATATATCCATCCAGCCCTATAAGCTGGGTCGGCACCGCAAGCGCACCTTTCATTGAGTGCGAACGAAGGAGGGGCAACGCTATCGTATACTGAGACATCCAACCGTCATCAAACCATAACGTAACAAGCCCTTTTCCATCCCATACATATGGAGGCACAGGACTTGGTTTTTTCACAGTTACCGGAACCTCCTTTATAACAATATTATGCTTTTGATCAGTACGTGTCTTTGTCCACTCGGGTTGTTTTATCGCACCAAATAAGTAGCTTGTGGCCACCCATATTATTAATAATGGAGTCAGGAGCCACGCAATGAGGGAAAATCTATGATTGGACTCGACACCCGTGTCATGGTTATGCATACGTTAAAATGTACGTTTGTAAATAAAATAACCATTCTCTTCATATACTCGTGTATAGTTTTGATCTATACTCGACAGAATCGAACGATAAATGCGGCGTTGGCCTGCTTCTTCATGATATTTTTCTATCTCAAGTTCTATGACGTTAAAATACCCCTCTTTTACAGCAACTACATAAGCCTTTTCTCCGGATTGTCCTTCGTGTTCAAACCAGTCAAATGTAGCGGTATTAAGAGGATAGTTTTTTTCATAGGTTGCCAGAATAGCAGCCGCGCCCACTTCTGCCAGCACTTTGTCATCTGTCTGTACCGTTTTTTCCAACGTTTGAAGCATAGGTGTGCCATTGGACCACATAATATTAAACCGTTGCGAATCTCTGTAAGAAATTCCACAGTAAATGAATAGTATACAGACCATACCGCCAACGAGCATATACTGAATACTTTTGCGGGGAATTATGGAGATAATATTCATAATGCCGATGCCTATAATAGGGGCAATGAATGCTACAGTCAAATATGTCTGTTTCTCCAGAGTAAGAAGAGCGCGTTGAGACAAAAGATGAGGCAGCACAATCCAGAGTGAACAGACAGTTAAGCCTGCCCAGAGTTTTAGCTGCTTCTTAAGAAACATACCAACAGACCCTGCCACCCAAAGAATCCACACAAGCGGATCGTTAAACCAAAGCATGCCTACAATCTCCATCAGTGCAGATTTGTCCTTAGTAGCTTGTAACATAGAAAACTGTAAAAATGTTTCATATGTCGCGTACAAATAGACCCCTCCTATAAGAAACAGCGGCATCACATAATATCTAAACCAATACCGTTGATATTTTTTATCATGATGTCTCGCTATAGCATATGAATAGACCAATAATAGCGGTATATAAACCGCAATCACATACTTTGTCAAAAATGCCAGTATCAACAGCACTGATGCAAAAAAATAATATTTTCCCGCATTCCTCTTTGCCTGCTGAGCTATGCAGAGAACTGCTATGCTAGTCATAAAAAAATAAAAACTAGGCATATCATAGGTGGCCAGCCGGCTTACATAGTACGAGATAGGAGTAAATGCCATAATAAGAGCCGCGATAATGCCAGCTCCATACCTGTATGATTTCCGACCTGGTGAAAGTTCATACGTTAACATAAAAACAACCTCAAGAGTGAGTGCGCCAAATAGTACATTTAAAAGTCGAGAGCCTACGATGCCTCCTGTAGTATATGCAAGTGCGGTTAAAACAGGGTATATATACGGAGAGCCTCCCAGCCAGGCAGAGCTATTATATGTCCACCAGTCCCATTGAAATAATCCCATCCGTCCGATGACTATTTTATCCGCTTCGTCATTGTGGGGAGAATTATAGTTCAGATTATAGCTTCTTAAAGCTACTGAGACGACAAAAATAGTCAGAAGGGCGAGAAAATACTTCTTATATGGGTGGGCGAATATAGTATGTAACATATTAGTCATTAAAATAACCGAATTACGCTATAATTGGACTATCACAACAGTAAAATATAATAAAATAGAGAATCTCTAATTATACACTAAAAGTGCGTCAAAATATAGCCTAGAGAAATATATTTGAGAGGGGTATATGATCACGAAGATTCCATATCTACGCATGAAGTTATATAATGCTAGTAATACCCTATTTTCAATCTTTATGTATAAAAACGTACACGTAGTTATTAATCCTGCGGCCGGTCGTGAAGAGCCAATACTTTCCTATCTCAATAAAACATTCCATGACAACAATATGAGCTGGGATGTCTCGGTTAGCCACAAACAAGGTGATGTGATTATGTTTATACGAAAAGCCCTCCGCCACCAACCTGACCTTATTGTAATCTACGGCGGTGACGGCACTGTAATGGAGGCGGCTATAGCTCTTTTTCAAAAAAATGTACCCCTAGCTATTCTTCCCGGAGGAACAGCAAACGTTATGGCAAAAGGCCTTGGCATTGCGGCAGATACCCGCAAGGCATTACAGCAGCTGTTTGGAGGCAAAAGTCGTGTCAGAAATATAGATATGGGCCTATGCAACGGCAAACCGTTCCTTATAAGGATCACGGTTGGCGCATTTGCTCATATGGTAAAAGACGCAACCAGAGAACTTAAAAATAGTTACGGAGCACTCGCGTATGGAGTAACCGCTTTAAAACATATCGGTAAGCAAGATAGCAAAACATTTCATATGAAAATTAATGGGCAAAAAGTTTCAGCGGACGGTTCTACTCTTCTTATTACCAACTCAGGCAATGTGGGTCTGACTGGCGTCTCAATTCTGCCGACTGTTTCAGTGACTGACGGCTTGCTTGATGTCATACTTCTCAAAGATACAAATCTTTCGACACTCGCCTCCATGACCGGAAATATGCTGCTTAAAAATAAACAGACAGGTCTTGTGAAGCACTGGAAAGCAAAAGATATAACCGTCAGGTTGCCCGCAGTTCAAACCGTAATACTTGATGACGAGCCACAACAAATGCGTACCATTAAAGTGACCGTTGTATCAAAAGCGATAAAAATACTGGTTCCTTCATCTACAAGTGTATGAATAAAATCCGTAGTCTGTATCTCATCATAGTAATCACATTTCAAAGAGCAGCCGATCATCTATGGAGGTGGATAACCGGCCTTCCACAGCTAAAACGTAGTCAGATAAGCGGTGATGTGTTCTTAGGAGGACAATATGGAATACGCGCGGTTTCGACGATGAAAAAGCTGGGAATTACCGGCATCATAAACATGCGGCTACGAATGCCTCATAAGGAACAGCTTGAGAAAACGTTTCATCTGTGTCATCTTCCAACTACCGATCGGACTGCGCCAACTATGCAACATCTTAAAACCGGTGTAAAGTTTGCTGCAGATGAAATTTCAACGGGTGGAAAAGTATATATTCACTGTCACTATGGTGAAGGACGGGGCGCGACTATGGCCATTGCATATCTTTTAAGCCTTGGGCTTACTCTTGAAGATGCCTATTCCCAGGTGAGAAAAGTGCGTACGTTTATTAACCCTACGAAGCCTCAGATGGCACGGCTAAAGGAATTTGAAAAGTCGCTCAAGTCATGAAGCACGCAGGCGAGAGGTGATATAGCGTTCTTTAAAGACCAATATTTTCATAAATAATTTCGAGGTAAACAACCCAAGCGGTGACATAAGCGCGCCAAGTTGGCTGGCTGTGAGCTCTCCTTCGATCGGTACTCTATCAAGGAGCAGCTTATCCTGATGTTCCAGAGACATATCTTTACCATCAACAGTGAAAGCATATCCGAAGCCTGCTTTTTTTACATACTGAACAACTTTTTCCGTATAAATTCCTTTAGGATACGCGAAGTACGTAAGTGTTATACCTAGTTTTTTCTCAAACGTAAGTTTACCCTCAATGAGTTCATCCTTGAGTTGAGCATCGGAGAGTGTGCCAAGGTTAGCGTGTGTATATGTGTGATATCCAATCTCCCAACCTTTACTCCGCAACATCAATAACTCGCTGTCAGTCATTATAGGAAGCGCGTTATCGAGCTCTTTTCTATTTGCATGCGCTGAGTCACCAATCGCAAACATAGTAGCCACAGCTTTATGTTGTTCAAGCAGAGGAAGCGCGTTGGTTACAACGTTTGCATAGCCATCATCAAAGCTTATATGTACTCCTCCGTCTTGCGACTTAAGCAACTCAGGCAATGAGACAAGATTATATTTTGAGTCAAGAAACGTAAGATGTTCACTAAATGTATTTGTTCTGGTCGAAAAACGCCAGCCGTCATTTCCCACAGAATGGTAACAAAGAATGATCTTCTTTTTAGCATCACGCATGGGCAATCCCGTGAGCGAATAAAATGCGAATATGGCGTCGAGTGTGAGAGCGTTAATTATCTCAAAAGGAGATTTTTTGTACATAATCTGCGGGATTACGTCTTTGTACAGTAGCTCAAGAAACTTTTTTGTGCTCTTAAAAACCTCGTCTTCGGTGTTGTTATTAGCCAGTATCTGCAGACTGTTGAAAATAGCTAAACCAATAAATCTATGCCTTTGAGCATTGTTAGCAATGTATTTTTTGAGAAGTTCGATCATGTTCGCAACTCCCATCTCCTGTGTATAAATCATCGCAATCTGCGCCAAATCATATAACGAATCCGATACAATCGCGCTCTCCCAGTCGAGTAATGTTATAGATTTCTTTTCAACGGAGTATAGAATATTATCAGCGTAAAGATCTCTATGTACGAGTCCCAAATCAATACCCCTCAGACTACCCCATATATAATGCGCGTAAAACAACGCCGTCATCTTCAGATAAAACCCTGCATAAGACAGATCCTTAAAAAGAAGTTTTCCCAGGTTCATCATAAAGCTCACAAGGTAGTACATAGGATTTCTGACAGGAAGATCCTTGAACGCGTGTTCTTTCACCATAGCCGATAGACTCTGCAGCTTCTCATATGTCTCGGCAACTATGTCGATTCGAAGAGCTTGCTCAAGAAGATCAAGTCTCTCACCTTCGGCAAACCCGGTTACCAGAATAAACTCGTTTGGTTTTTCTATAACTTCGATAAACGGCGGCAGAATCTGTGACGTACTACCCGCATGGGTCAGAGTTTTTAGGAGCTGAGCTTCGTTTCTCAGATACACAAGATTCAGATCTTCAACCGTATACTGACATCTCTTTATGACTACCTTATGTCCATTCTTATCTTTATAAATACCAACTCTTGATTTCACCGTCGAATACACGGGGGTAATATCTTTTACCAAGGTGTAGTCACCTATGCTTTCAGAAGCTATAGCCGTATGTATATTACGGTTAATCTTAGTCCCTATTTTCCCTTTTAAAATGGCTACAATGCCTGTGGCTTTCATAGTTAATGAGTTGAGGTTGCTGTGAACCAGCTCAACTTATATCTACTCGATATTATTGAATAAAACGGCTTACATAGCATATGAATAACAACCATAGAAATAACTTCAACAGGATGTTTAAGGAATGTAATAAGTACACTCTTTACATAGAACTTCAGAGGTCTGTGAAACTCTTTATCCACCAGCTCTCCAAAGTATTTCTTAAGCTCTATCTCAACAGCTTCAGGATGTGACCGAAACGCCTGTCTCAGATAATCGCGGAGATTTGTAGGAAGCATATATAAAACTTTGGCATTATCCTGATACGCAAATGCATAGCCGGTACTCATGCAGTAAAGATAAATATAGGCATCTTCGTTTATGATCTCAGGCAATGTTATTTTTTTTGCGAGTATATTCCTTATTCCCAGGATAGAACCTGTGCAGCCAAAAATATTATTTCCATCTTTAATATATTTTCGGGATCTGTAGAATACATCAAATGTTGTATTCACACATTTCTGGAAAAAATTACGCGGTGGAAAAGGAGTAGAGTTGCCACCGACCAGCATTACCTTAGGATCGTCAAATGACTCTGCCATACGGGTAATTACGTCTGTGCCCACAAATGATATGTCCCCATCAAACATCAACAGCAAGTCGCCACTGAAATCTTGGAACATCTGTGAGAGTCTGAATGTTTTTCCTTTTCTGTTGCCATCGTTTATAAGTTTTATGAGCGGGCTTTTTACTTTCTTTATCTCCTGAATAGTGGCGTCTGTAGACCCATCATTATAAAGGAGTATTTCGTTAAGCTCCCATCCGTGCGGTTTTTGTGACAAAATACCTCGAAGAACACCGGCGATATTATTCGCTTCGTTAAACAGCGAAAGACCGACTGAAACGCGTATTATTTTTTGTGGTGTGAGGTTTTTCATTTTGATGATTTAACGGGTGTCCAGATGCCATCGGTATTTTTCTCGGCAAACTGGTATCTGAATAATCGTTGGAGAACCTGCAACACGAGAGCGGATGTTAGATAAAATGGATTTTTAAAAAACGTTACCGCGTACGCGCGCAGCTTAATACTACGCGGAATGTCGTAATGAGTGTTAACCCAGCTGCCAAAATATGCTTTTACATTATCTGCAGAGTCATAAAATCTTGTGGTCTGTTTAAAATAATCGCGCATGGTTGTGGGAACTTTAAAGTATACAATCGCGTCTTTAGCAGCTTTAAAGGTGTATCCCTGTTTAAGCGCTTCAAAATAGAGAAAATGATCGTTTGCCAGAATACCTTTGGGAATAGACACACGCTTTAAGAAATCCCCACGGGAAGCAGATACACAGCCCGGGTGATGGTGAACATTGTTGCCATTATCAATATGTGTAATCATTTCTCTCCAGAACATCTGATAGGCCTCGAGTGTTTTGCCGATAAAGGTTGTCTGTGGGACAGGTTTATCATGTCCGCCGACCACAGCCACCGTATCATTCTCAAAAGCCTGTACTATTTCAGCGACGGTATGCTCATTGCCTGGCACTGTATCCGCGTCAAAGGTGATGAATATATCAGTGTTTACCAGTTTATAAAACTCATTCAGACGCGCTGCCTGACCTACTCTGCGACCATCATCTATAACCTTGATGATCGGTGATTTCTGAGAATAGGTTCGTACAATATTCGCGGTATTATCGGTGCAGCCGTCACATGCAACGACCACGGCTTCAATACTAAAGTTTGAACCTTTTTGAGCAAGTATCGATGTAAGAAGCGCTCCAATATTATTCTCTTCATTATGAGCGGGAATGCCTATATATACGGTTTTATTATGCTTCATATGATGGTCTCCTTCGAATATTTCTTATAATGGCAAACGTACTCTGCAACTTGTCACCTGCTACATACAAAACTCCCATAAAAACTAAGTTGGCAAGACTTGTAGCTAACATCACCCATACTATTTGGGTAAGGTTTGCATGAAAAACAATAGTTAACGTAATCTGCAGAAGAGATATAAGGAAACCAATGATAGCAAATGAATAGTTTTCTTTTGCCTGAAAGTAAGAAACAATAGGCTGAGTCGAGGTGAATAGGGCCATTGCCAACACGTAGGCAGGCAAAAGAGGGAGTATAGATACCACTTTAGGACCAAATATGAGAGGAACAACAAACCAACCCATAAGGCCCAATCCTATAAATGAAACCAATGAAAAAAACAAAGTAATAGCAAAAAGAAAGAGAAAAGTCCGTTTACTGTCTTTTTTAGCTCCTTCGTTGTGCGAAACAAGAGGAATCATAAAAGGGCCAAAAAGTGAGCCGAAGAAATACGTCATCTTTCCTACAAGTGATAGAAGTCCATATTCTCCTGCTTCGGTAGCAGACAAAAAATGTTTAACGAGAATAACATCGAGGGTAAGGAATGTTATTACCGATATACCTATAAGGGCAGACGTCCAGAAAAATAGCCCGTTAAACTTTTTTTCTTCTACCGCAAGCGCAACTGCATTGACGTCATGACAGAATATCCACCCAAGCGTCACCTGGAGAACATACGATAAGACGATAGCTGCAACAATATACTCATGCCAACCGAGCGATATGAGGAGAAATACCGCGATAAGTCTGCTTGCTGACTCTGCAACTGCGAGTATCGCAAGTTTTCCAAACGCGAGTGTCCCTTTGAGATAACCCGAAAAATTAGAGCCTGCTACGCTAAGCGTCCACAAAGGAGCGAACAAAGCCATGAGTGTGTAACTCTGTGTCTTGAAGAAGTGAGATAAAAGAGGTGTGCAGACAGCCCACGCCAACGTAAGGAGTATACCGTAGATCATCGTTTTGCCGAACATATATCTAAAGTATCCCTGAGCGTGTTCCTTTGAACGCTTACCAAACAATATAGCTATTGAATGCGCAGTAGTCGCAGAAAAAGAGCCGAGAGGAACTGAGGTGAGGTAAAGAAGACTGGTAAAAAGGCTCAGCTCTCCAAAGTCCTGTAATGTCAGGGTTCTGCCAAGATATATATTGAACACAAAATTAATGACATTCGATATCATCGTACCGCTTACAAGGATCAAGCCGCTTATGTACAGATGTCGTTTTTTCATGGCAGTTATCCCTGAGCAGCATAAAACTTCTTAACTGCGTCACAGACTTTTACTACTTCTCCCTCTTCCATAAACGGATGCATCGGCAGTGAAAGAATCGTATTTACTTTTTCTTCTGTATTCTTCAAAGTCACGTTATTGTACTCAGAGTAACACTGCTGTTTATGTATTGGCACCGGGTAGTGAATTAACGACTGAACCCCTTCGGCTGACAAAAACTTCATGAGCTCATCACGCTTTTCTGCTTCTATAACAAAAAGATGAAATATATGAAAACTATTGTCGCGCAATTTAGGCAGAACAATCTGCGAAACTCCAGCAAGCTCTTTAAGATATATCTGAGCAAACTCATTTCGTTTCTTATTACATTCATCAAGCCGTGGCAGCTTTGCGAGAAGAATCGCTGCCTGTAGTTCGTCAAGACGACTGTTTATGCCTTGTATTTCATGATGATAACGATTTCTTTGGCCATAATTTCTCAGCATTTTGCATTTCTGATAAAGGTCAGGTGATGATGTCGTTATTGCCCCTCCGTCTCCATATCCACCTAAATTTTTGGTGGGATAAAAACTGAAGCAACCAAATACACCCATAGATCCGGTCTTCTTACCATGAAACTCTGCTCCGGCAGCCTGACAGGCGTCCTCTATAACCGCAAGGTTATGTTTTTTGGCAACCTCGTTAATAGTATCCATATCAAGAGCCTGGCCGTATAAATGAACCGGAACGATAGCTTTTGTACGGGGTGTTATATACGACTCAAGAGTACTTGCGTCCATGTGATAGTATTCGTCTATATCAACAAATACAGGTGTAGCACCAACATTTGTGATGGCTAATGTTGTAGCTACTGCTGAATGAGATACTGTAAGGACTTCATCTCCCTTACCAATATGAAGAGCCATAAGGGTAATCTGAATGGCTTCAAGACCATTTGCGACACCAATACAGTAAGGTACGCCTATATATTCAGCAAATACCTTCTCAAACTCCTCTACTTTTGGTCCGAGAATATACCAACCACTTTCCATCACCGAAAGGAACGCAGCATCAATATTCTGCTTGAAAAACGCGTACTCTTTTTTAAAGTCATTCATGACAATCATAGGATGTATAAAAAGTAATAATTATAAACTTCTCCCCAGAAGTTTTTTAACAGGCGACAGCGTGACAAATTCGTACCATTTGCGGTTCTGCTTCTCAAGATATTTAAGAAACATATCGTAATCACGAAGATAATCAGATTCGTAGTACACATCTGAAGCAGCAACAAGAAGTATTGTATCTTTTTTGAAATCTGCCATCTCATGCCAGATAAGTTTATCCAGAAAGATACCATAATTCGGCTGATTCAATACTATTTTCTCCCGTTTTTGCCCATCATCCAGAATAACGGTAATACTGCCCTGTATACAAAATAAAACCTGCTTTGTTTTCTTGTGAGCATGAAATCCCCGCTGAACATTGTCTTTCACATCAAAAATATAGTAAAACCGTTTTATGTCAAAAGGCATCTGTTTGCCATTTTCGGCAAAACACAGATATCCCTCATCATTTATCTTAGGAATCTCAATAATATGTGATAGCACGGTAGGAATGCTTTTAGTTTTTTTCATACTGTAAAACGGTATATATAAATTCGTTAAACATAGACGCGACTTTGTCCCATGTATAGTTTTTGGCAAGAAGACGAGCGTTTTTTCTCATTCTGGCGTTTAGATCAGGTTCGGCTGCTTTTACAAGAAGCTGTGCGTACTCATCAAGATCATAGGGTTTTGCCTTGAGGCAGACATCTGGTGTCGCCCACTCAGTTTCAGGAAGATCAAACCCAACCATGGGCATACCCGAACCTAACGCTTCAAGAGACCAGAGAGAGAGCTCATCATGACGAGAAGGAAACGCTACAAATATCGCCTCTGAGATAAGGGCTTCTTTTGTTTTTCCGTATGCAGATCCCACAAAATGCACATGTTCGTTAATTCCAAGTTTTTTTACGAGGGCTTTGATTTTTGCTTCATCAGGACCGTGTCCCGCGATTACAAGAGGATAGCCGATGGTCTTTGCTACCTTAGCATATGCCTCGACCAATAGATCAATACCTTTTTGATGGATATCCAGACGGGAAAGAAAAAGAATATGTTTAGGCTTTTTATGAGGAATTTCAAAAAATGAACGATCCACACCCTGTGGCACGATTTTATAGATAATCGAAGGGTTGAGCTGTTTCATTTTTGCGCTATCTATATTTGAGTACGGGAGGAAATATTTATAATATTTACTACCCCATTGTTCTATCCAGTGAAACGGCAGTCCGCCGTATTTCTTTGAGAACTCTTTTGCGTTAAACATTGAAGGAAGTCCAATAACCGGAATTTTTGTGAAAAGCGGTGAGCAGAGGGTGGAAACCGGGGCAACGAATGACTCTATAATGATATCTGCCTTGATCTTTCGCACATAAAAGGGTGCCATAATAATGAAAAGCAGGTTGTTCACCTGCATATTTTTTGTTCCTACAGCTATGTGTCTATATGTTATGCCGTCCTGTACTCTGTCTTTATATCCCGGATACCGTGAACAATAAACAGTTACAGAATGACCCATTGCAACAAGCCTCTTTGCAACCTCATAGGTAGCTCTCGCCTGACCTGCTCCAAGCAATGGATTGTCAATATCATCTAAATCGAGGAACGCAATATGTAGATTACCCTTATTTATATTGTCCATACAGCCCAAAACCTATATTTACTAGGCACTATTAATTAAACAGGAAATTATACTATAGGTTCATACATTAATCAAGCTCAATGCACTAGAGATATAGACATAAAGCTTAGCTCCCCCAGTCCAAAGCTAAAAAAAAGGCGGTACCTGATTGATAGATCTTAAAGGCATATTATAGGTATGAATTTAACACTCGTATTATGTGTCACCCCTTTGACCTGATAAAAAGATTAGGTAGAATGAGGTACCGTAATGATATTTCTTGTGTGTATTTCATTGTTGTTCTTTCTTCACCCCATTGACGCAGGTGATTTTTTTCATCATCTGCAAAGCGGGGAATATATTGTGAGGCATTTACGACTACCCTATACAGATGCCTCAACTATTTCAGCCTACGGTACATACTGGATCGATCACTCCTGGGGAAGTGGTGTGCTCTATTATCTTCTATCTCTGATCAGTGGAATCTTTGCTGACAGCCTCTGGTTCGCGGTCCTTGGAGCAATTACAGCGGCATTACTGTATCTTCTTTTGCGTTCTATCACATCAGCAAAGTATGTACCTCTTATTACTTCATTTTTCTTTATAGTCGGGTTGAGTTTATACTGGCCGAGTCGGCCTCTGGTGATGGGAAGTACTCTTATTATTGCGCTCCTCCTCTTGTTGCGCTCTTATAGCTCCATCCGTTTCTATCTGCCAATATTTTTTCTTGTATGGTCGGTAATGTACGGGGCCTCAACTATTCTTGGATTAGGCATTCTCATAACATTCATTGTATGTTCAAAAGAAAGAGACCTGAAAGATATCTTTGTAGTAGCTCTATCGATTATTGCCGGCATGTTAAATGGCTATGGGCTAGACAGTCTCTTATACTCGTTCAACATACCGCAGATACCCTCGTTGCAGGAATGGTATCCTCTCTATACTATCATTCAGGAACATATGCTTCCTGCCACCTTCATACGGGTACTTTACTATGGAGTTGTTTTGGTACTATTTTTTCTGCTCTTTGGCATAACGCTGAAACAAAAAAAACTATTACAGAATAATATCTTTTACGCTCTCCTTTCTGCAGGCGTGCTTCTTCCATTCATATCTTTCAGGTTGATCAACATTATGCCTGTTTTTGTCGCTCCGTTTATAACTATTATGATAGCGTCATGTACCGGCTTATGGAAAAAGCTTGTATATGGAAGTATAGGTATATGTATTACAATTTTTGTTATACTGCGTTTTTTGTATATGGATTTCGGTGTCGGAATAAAGCCTATGGTTTTTCCTGAGAGAGCTTCTCAGTTTCTCAGAACACAGAAACTGACTGGGAATATTTTTACGACACAGGAGACAGGTTCGTATATAAGTCTCAACGTGCCATCTTCACGTATCTTTATAGATACCAGAGATGATCTTTTTATAGACACATCTGTTTTTGACGACCGACAGAAACTGCAAACCGGGGCTATTGATATAACAACCCTCACAGACAAATATGCAATCACCATTGTAGTTGGTGCTGTATCCAACGTCGTATATAAACCTCTCTTTTACAACAATGATTGGAAGCTTGTGTATATTGACGATCAGTATTTTGTCGCTGTTAAGAATAAATTACTGGAGAATAAACATCTTTTCACGCTGAACTCGCTGGATCCCACCTCTGAACCCATGGCAAAAAAAGGACAAACTCTGAAAGCCGCAAACGAACTTACTGAGTTATTCAAACGGCAAGGAAGCACTCCTCATCTTTCATATCACAGAGCATATATGTTATTTGCTTCCGGTGACACACACAAAGCTGCTGACGAACTCAGTAAACTACTCCCCGTCCGTGACCAGGTATCTATAAACATACAAACAAAACTAGCTCTCTTACAGACCGCTATGGCTCTACGGACCCATGATTGTAGCGCAATTTCCGATCTGCTTGGTTTCGTGGAAGGGACTACCTCAAATCCGTTTGTATACACAGAAACCTATGCCCAGGAAGAATTTTTCCTCTACTCAGGTGATTACGAATACGTGTGCACCGGCGACGAAACCGAAGGTCAGCGATATTATTCGCTTTACCTTGAACGCTCATCATCGCCACAGAAAGATGCTCGCGTACAGGGGCGTCTGAACTACTATCGCAACCTTCGTAAATGAAAGCAGGTTTATTGATGTGTAACAGAAAGGTTGTAGATTATTACTTCGCCGTAGTTATCTGCTGCGCATAAAGTTCCCGCTGCCTGTTCCCGGGAGCAGTTTGACTGGGTATAAGCCCCGGCTTTGAAGTAGCTATTGGATATGGTTTTAGTAATCGTATGTGCCGCGGTCGAACTGCCGTTGTAGTATATACTAATTTTTCCACCAGATGCAACAAACTTTACAGTAAATTTTTTACCCAGTATATAGGCAGGGTCAAGTATAGAACCCTCGGTGCCCCCGATATCAACAAAAAGTTTGGGGAACTCCAACCGGATCACAATCACATCACTACTCCCATCGTGTATCTGACCGGCAACAACATGTTTTTTTCCCTTTGGTACCGCGGTTATCGCTTCCTCAATAAACATAGTATGCGTACCCGAACTGTTCGACCATGCAGCATTTGCCAGTCCGTTGTTTATCATCTCGCGAAGCTCGGAACGAGGATAACTGGAGTTTGCCGTTGTTACGGGAGCTGAGGTATGTGCCCTAAACTGAATACCGTCACAGGTTGAATTGACTTTAAACCATGGATCTATCATGTATGTATTTAGCTGTGGTTGTTTTATCTCTGTGGGTGAACCTGAGCCAATAGGAAGAGTTATTTTCCAGTTTGTAAGATTGAGAATCTGTGCCGGATACGTACAGCCAACTGCATGTGTTGGTGAAACAGGCGCAGGAGTAGCTGTTGGCGGAACTGCAGTAGGAGTCTGCGTTGGACTTGTAGTGACAACCGGTGGAGTATTACTTACTTCCGGCGTCCCCGTAGCAGTGGGTACTTCAAAATACCCGCGTCTCCAAATTTCAAAATCAGAGATATCCACTGCTCCCGATCCATCAAAATCGGCAGTTTTAGTCTGTACTATGCCGGTATACTCCTTGCGGAAAACCTCAAAATCGACAATGTCTATGATAGCGTTGCAGTCAGCGTCTCCATGAGGCCTAAGGGAACATGACTGTGCGCCGGCAGAATGGACCAGAGAAAAAATGAATCCAAATAAAAAAATGACCAAATATACTTTGGGAAGTTTCTTGAGAAGCCTCATACACACCATTATAACAAGTACTGAAGAGGTACTTTTAAAGAGTAATAAAAACCTGCGGAAAAATTAGTACAGGGGTGGCACGCCACCCCTGTAGAAACCGAACGACCAGTGCTGCTAGAGCACCATGTATGTCCTTTTGGCTTCCGCCTCAGGGCACGATGGTGTCCGGCAGATAAACATGCCAATGATGTTTAACTCGGCGTCCAGGTAGCAACCGTGGTACTCAGGGGTAAGCTCTCCTGTGCTGCCTGCGGCAGATCAAAGAATGAGACTTTGCCCCGTACCAGGCCGCAGCTACGGCAGCGATGCGCCGCGAGCATCGGCATAAAAGGGCCGATCTTCTTCACGAGCACAACCATCCACTTCTCCGGAAGCAGACCGATCTGCCCTTTGAAGAAGTTGATGTAGCTATCGAGCGCGTAGCGTGCAGGAGCCAGCAGGACGTCGAATGGATATGCCATGTGGACACCTCCTTTAATGTCGTGCTTGCGCACGATGTCTAACAAAAAGCCCAGACGATACAGAGAGCGATCCAGATGAGCATACCGATGCTCCAGCTGTTTCTGTCCAAATAGGACAGCATTAGCGCCCTCCTTTCTGCCTTACGGCATAAGGTGTGTTTAATCTTGCCGGCCGAAGGTGGTCGACAAAGAGTCGGGTGGTGGGTTGAGAATTTTTCCGCAGGTTTTGAAGGTACGTCTCACTACGAACCTTCCTCAGGCACGGCTTGAGCACCTGCAGAAGACTCTTGAGGCTATATGTAACCTATAGTATATCATTTATTCCTATATTTATCAACTACGTATACTCACTTAGTGAGCCTACGTGGTACACTTAGGGTATGACACTTGGAAAAACTGCTCAGACAATTCTTCTGCTCACGCTCTGCGCGGTAGTTTCACTCGCGGGCTGGTATTTTCTCATGAGTAACAATCCCCGGCTCCGCATAAATACCGACCGAACCGCGGTCATAAAAGAAGTACGGAATCTCAACCGGTTGGAAACAGCATCCTTTACTATCGAAAAAATAATTGACGGAGGAACTACAGAAAAAGGACCGATCAGCCAGCTTCTGTTTGGTGACCGGATTCTGCTTATCGCACATGGCGAAGTTATCGCAGGTTTTGATCTCTCTCAGATATCTGAAAAGGATATTCAAATAAAAGATACCTCACTCAGTATTACCCTCCCAAAACCACAAATTCTGACAACAGTTCTTGATAACACTCAGACACGCGTATATGACCGGCGACGGGGAATACTGAATATGGGCGAAGATAACCTTGAATCTGAGGTGAGAAAAGCTGCTGAATCATCGATTCGGGAGGCGGCGTGTAAAGGAAATATTCTCACACAAGCCTCCGACAACGGCAAAAAACAGCTCACCGCATTATTTATGGCTCTGGGCTTCTCATCTGTATCAATAGACGTAGCAAACGCTACATGTCAGTAATGTCCACCCCCTGATCCTTCATTGAGGTGTTAGAATAGCTTTTATGTTTCTCATTCCTGAAGATTACTGGGAGATAAAACAAACCCCAGAAAAAGGTCGAGGTGTATTCGCGAAAAAAAATATAGACGCTGGAACCGTTATCGGTGATTACCTTGGTACTGTTTTAAAAACGTCAGAGGTAGACTTCAATGAACTAGATAAACATTTATATCTCCTATATTATCATGATCAGGCTTCTGTTTACCCCGACATCACTGCTCCTGGCGTACATCTGTTTAATCATTCGTGCGCTCCAAACTGCTGGATGTATATATACAAAGGTCACACCTTATTTTTCGCGCTACGACAGATATTTTCAGGTGAGGAGTTAACTGTTTCTTACTTACTCGCTCCTCAAAGCGGTTACTGCCGCTCATGCACTCACATATGCACATGCGGACATATGTTCTGTACGGGAACCATGCACTTATCTGAACAAAGGTATGAAGCATGGAATACATTTCGCGAGAAAGAGGAAACCCGTACCAAAAAAGCCCGCATAACCTATGGCAAAATGTTAACCCCGCTCAGTTCATACCCACAAAGTATCGAGGATAATCCTATATATACATTATATGGCTCAGTTCAAGAAGCCCCGCTTACAGTTGATCTTATAACAGTGCCTCCTCTGGCCAAATTAAGAACATTAATAAGAACATCCGGGCGGAATCTATGCTTCCCTTCACCCGGAATTACCATACTTGGAGTGGCTGAAAATGCAGTTATAGCCACGTCATTGTCGGGTGTATGAGCTATTTTGAGATAGAGATGATATAATATAAGCCTATGGGTAACTTTGATAGAAATAATCGTGACAACAGATCGGGTGGAGGAAGAGATTTTAATAAAAGAAGCAGTTTCGGTGAAAGACGCAGCTTTGATGACCGAGACAACAGAGGGTCCGACAGACCTATGTACCAGACTGTCTGTAGTAAATGCGGAAGAAACTGCGAAGTACCGTTTAAACCAAACGGTAGTAAACCTGTTTTCTGCAATGACTGCTTTCAAAACAATAAAGGCTCTGACTATAACAGACCAGAAAGCCGACCTTCAGAACGGCCAAATTTTAGTAATCACAGCGAACAGAGTGGCAGAAACAACGAGCAGTATCAGTACAAACAACAGTTTGAAGCATTGAATGCCAAGCTTGATAAAATACTACGTATCTTAACGCCTGTAGTTCCCGCTGTCGCGGCTCCTATGGCCGTAGAAGAAAAAATCGTAAGTACTGCCATCAGTGACGAGCCTGAGGAACAGGTAGCAGCAGCTAAACCAAAGAAAAAAGCAACAAAAAAGAAACCATTAGCTGACTAAGTCAGCTATTCGGTTTACTTTTTATGCTTTTTACTCTTAGCTCGGGCTATATCCTTATGTAAATCTTTCTTTAGTTTGTCTACTCCTTTGCGGATATGTGTTTCAATATGGTCTGTTTTTGCATTCAGTAAATCCCATATATCATCATGCCTTCCCTCAATCATGTGAGATAATAATACTTTTTTATCGTGTTCCGAAAGCTGCGAGAGAACTATATCCATTACCACATGATGAACGCTCGACTCAACGATAAGAATAAGCTCTTCCCGTTCATGTTTTTCCATATCCAGAAGATCCATCGCTACAAACACAGAGTCTATTTCGATTATGTGACTATAAAAATGTTTTTTCATATATCTATTGTATCTCAATCGGTCCAAGCGGTACTTTGTCTTCGGGATCGTTAATAAAGAAATAGAGAACAGGTCCTTTTGCGCCGCCGTCCTTGCGTTCCAGATGAGCCATTACCTCAGGAGATCCACCCAGATGTTTACCCGTAAACGGGGCAGGTCCGGCATCACCAATAACAACAACAATCGCTCTGCCATTTTCCGGATTGACCACCATCATTTTCCGGAGTTTAAAAAAATTATAGTATGCTGAGACGTCTTCATTCCAGCCGGGGGCAAGAAATGTCTGAACTGCGATATAATATTTTTCACGCTGTTTGTCTTGTTCGGTCATTGACTCGCGGGATTCGGCAAAATAACCATAGGCTCCCCGACCAGGTGCCATGCCAGACGAAATGTAACGTGCTTCCTCCGCAGTATCGAAATGAGTCTCAATAGTATCTCCGGGATAACGAGTAAGGTGCTGTTCTGCGCCTATAATACCATAACTCCTATGCAGACGTTTTCCATCCAGTTCAGCCGCTACCGGCATATGAAAGTATTCGCTTAGTGTGTGTCCTATTGCCTGCTCCTGTTCAGGGCTTAGCGGCTCAACTTCATTGGGTAATGATACTTTCAGATCGGAAACAAGCTGATTTACAGTACGACTCTGCTGAGAGACTTCATGATTATTCTGCCCAAACTGCTGCGCCAGATTTTGTGTCGCGGCTGTAATAGGGTTAGTGAAAAGTATAATACTCGCAAGAGAGCCCGCAACGAGTTGTTTTGATGACTGACGAAGCCAGTTTAATGAATCACCATGCTTCTGCCACAAGCTTTTCTGAAGTTTATCATGACGTTTCGTCCACCGTTTCTTAAGATGCGTATAATAATGGCTTTGTTTCCGCGGCATATGATTATTCTACACAACAAAATACATACCTATTCACATTACCTCTTCCAGGAAGGTTCTATGTCATACTCCGGTGGTATCTTGAGTGTGCCATGACAGAGAGTGTCGTTGGTGATGCGTCGTGTCACAAAAAAATCTGCGGGGTTGTCGGTATATATTTTAATTCCGATGAAATCTTTATATCCGTTTACCAGTTGGTTGCCGGCTTTGTCGGTTACCGTAATGTTCACACCCTGTCCACGGCTAAACTGTAACGGCGACCTATTGGCAGGATTAGTAGTTATGGTTGTAAACTCAGACAGAGATTCGGGCATGTGTCCATTACGATAGTAGTACACTGCGGCGTCGATGGCTAATTGATTACGAAAACAGGTATAGTCCCAGTTGATCTGTTTTTCTAACTGATGAACCCAAAGCGTCGATACGATAGAAGTAAAGACCACATATATAAAAATAAAGCGCATAACATTAACAAAGTGCCGTGCAAAAGGAATACTGAAAAACGAGACTCCAACGCGCACATACAATATGAGTATAAGTGCCACCGAACTTGCAAAATCAGCAGCTATAAATAGCAGTGGAAACGGTGGTAGTTGGATTGATCCTTTGATATACGACATATCAAGATACTGCACATACGACTCTTGAAGTTTGGCATTTACATATAGACCTATGAACGCCATGATAAGGGAAAATACAGGATGCACTTTAAGTGATTTATCTTTAAACAATCGAGCGAGCACAAAATCTTTGCATGAAAAATATACGAAAGTTACAATCTGCAGAGTCCAAGCCGTAACATCTGTCGGAAGCATTTATTAATGTTAACACACCATCGTATGTGTATGCTATGCTACACTAAAATACTATGGACATAATAACTTCTCATCAAACGGCACACGTTATAAGTTTAGCCCGTGGCGAAGAATTATTTGCTTCACTTCTGGAGTGGGCTCACAAAAACAACATCAGCAGTGCCACGTTTACCGGTCTTGGAGCAACCGATGAACTTGAAGTCGCGTACTATCATCTTCCGACCAAAACATTTGAGCGCCACACTATACATGAGGAAGTAGAGATAATTTCACTTACCGGCAACTTGGGACATGTTAAGAATGATCCTGCGCTGCACATCCACGGAGTATTCAGTCGGCGCGATCTCTCAACCTTTGGTGGACACCTCTTTAAGGTTCGGATATCCGGAGCATGTGAGCTACATGTCACAACATTACCGTCCAGACTCGACAGAAACTATGATGAAGCCACAGGACTGAATCTACTGACCTGTGCGGATAAATAACACAATACCTATGCAATTTACAGCAATTGTATACATAATAGACATAAATCCCTACGTGCTCGTCCCGGATGCTGTACTTACATATTTGCAGAAATCTTCAAACAAACTGCGCGGACCATTTTCTGTAAAAGGCACTCTTCAAGGTGAATCATTCCTACAGACGGTAGTTAAGTTTCGAGGAGCCTGGAGATTATACCTTAATACCCCGATGCGCGAAGCCGCGCACGTAGATGTTGGTGATACAGTAACGGTTACCGTTGAGTTTGATAGCAAACCTAGGGTAACTCCCACGCCCAAACAACTTGCCTCGGCACTTGCAGCCAATCCAATAGCCAGTACTGCCTTTGATACACTTACTCCCTATCGTCAGAAAGAAATAAAACGATATATAAATTCTCTCAAATCAGAAGAAGCTATTGCTCGCAATATAGAAAAAGTCCTGAGGTATCTAACCGGCAGAAAAACTGCCGGAGTACTGTTTCGGTGATTACTTACTTTCCCAGGGAGTCATGAGTTGAAAATAGTTACCGTCGGGATCAGCAAGCGTAGCAATCCAGGCGCCCTGCATTTCGTAGGGTTCCTTTACTACTGTGGCACCTGCCGATTTCATTCTCTCGAACTCTTCTTTTACTTCTTTTGTTTCCAGGTTAAACATAAGTCTCCCCGGATCTTTCGCTTTCCCTTTCATTTCTGAGTGTTCTCCGACAGAGAAAAAACAATTGCCAACTTTCCACCCATGCCATCCACCCTCAGACATATCGGCTGGTTTATCAAAAATTTTTTGATAAAAATCTGCTAACACCTTTGGTTGCATCGTGCCAACCATAATTGAATTTAGATTAATCATATATACTATTATACCTCTCCACCAGATGAGACTGTGAAAGGAATGTGTAAGAATTTATACTCCACCTTTTTACTTCGCGTAATACTCTGACAACTGTCGATAGTACTTTGTATGCATAGCAATGATCGTCATGCATAACCCGATGATACCGGTAACGGTAAACACTAAGGCTATTCCACGATCTGAGCCTGTACCAAACCACCTGCCGATAAGATCTACTCCCGCACCGTTCGTCATGAACGGTATAAAGATAAACTGAGTAAGAGGCCCGATTAAAAATGCGGTAAGCGGTGAGGCTGCTTGTTCCACGCTTTGTGAAAATCCAAATACTCTCCCCTGACGTTCCTGAGGCACTACTTTTTGAATAATCGTTTGTTCGGCGGCTTCGATATAGGGCACTACAGAAAGATAAATAAACATACCACCAGCAAGAAGATATATAGACGAATGCACGGTAAAAACACTACAAATAGTCCAGATTGTTATATTTGCCATGAAAAGCGCTCTCAATGGATTCTTTCCCAACCCCCACTTCGCGATAACCAGACCCCCTATAATAAACGCACAGCTGAGAAATCCCCAGAGAAGTCCCCATACCTGAACTGAAACCAGAGACAGACCATACGCGTCCATAAGCGACATAAACACGCCACCTAACAAATTATTGAAGGTCGCGAAGAAAATAAGGGCAAGTAATCCAGGAACACCCTGAATAACCTTTAGTGTTCCTTTTATATCAATCTTCCCCGGCTTTAGTTCGCCTTCAATATGAACTATTTTCTTTTCAGAAACCGTTTGAGTCAATAAATGAATAATCGCAACACCGGTAAACACGATAGCGAGAAGAAGCACCAAATACATACCTGAATGCCCTACCAGAAAGCCGCTGATAACAGATACAACAAGAAAGCCTACCCCTGTTACCGTCCCTACAAGCCCGTTCGCTTTATCCCGTTTTTCTTCAGGAATAAGAATGGTAACAAGAGTAGGGAGTGCTATCCCCCGTATGTTTCCGGCTATGATACCCATTAAAAGGAGCGATACAAAAATCCAGAATGTGATGTTTGTTATATCTTTGAATGTTCCGGGAGCTGCGGTTATGTATATAACAAAGCCTATGATATAAATAACCAATGAACTCCAGCTGGAAATAAGCATCATCTGTTTCTTTTTGTGATGATCTACAAGACTACCAAACCAGAAGCCCGTAACGGCGACTGTGAGAAGATAAATTCCTGACATTATAGAAGTCGCGAATACTGATTTTGTCTGCAAATACACATAAAATATAATGGCAAACCAGACAGTCATATTGGTGATATTGGCAACAAGAGTATTGCCAAGAAGCTGATAAAACGTTCTGGTTGAGGTATGGTCATGTGTCATAGGTAGTAGAACAAATTATACCAAGGCAGGTCAGTATATATTTAGTGGATTACGACGGATAGTCATGCGGTGAAATATATTGTTATAGTGACTCAGAGTGAAATAGCTTATAATTAGTTCATATCATCAACCTAAAAAATACTCTTAATGTTGCGCTCCTAGCTCCTATTACACACAGTATTCCGCCCGTAGGCTACGGCCCTTGGGAGCTTATCGTCTATAACCTTGCAGAATCATTGATCAAGTTAGGAGTTGATGTCACAATATTTGCGACAAAACAGACACAGACTCATGCAAAAGTTGAGTACATTACTGATACACCCTTGTCTGAGATTGACGCACAGTTACACGGTGACATAACTCAAAAACATATCAAGCACGCACTTGAGCAATCAAAAAACTATGATATTATCCATAACCATTTCAACATTCATCCCGTGCTTCTCGCCCATACAACTTCTACCCCGATGATCACCACACTTCATGGCAGTGCCAGTGAGAAAGATAATGCAGGTTATTATGAGCAGTGTAAAAATGAAAACTTCGTATCCATATCGTACGCGGAACGATCTTTTATGCCGCGCCTCAACTATCTCGCCAATGTATACAATGGTGTGGATTTTACAAAATATACCGTCAAAAGGAATGTAGGAAAATACTTTGTATTCAGCGGCAGAATAGTAAAAGAAAAAGGCATACTTTCGGCCATTAACCTTTCGCAGCAAACAACCATCCCCTTAAAAATAGCGGGCATCATAACCGACCAGGAATTTTTTGATACAAAAGTAAAACCTCATATCGACGATAATCTCATTACCTTTGTAGGAAATCTTCCCTATATACAACTTGTTTTATTGTTGCAGGATGCGCTGGCTACAGTTTGTCTCGTTGAATGGGACGAGCCTTTTGGGCTTTCAGCTCTCGATAGTCTTGCCTGCGGTGTACCTATTATCGCAACAAGAAGAGGAGCTCTTCCGGAGTTGATTTATGACGATACGATGGGAATTATTGTTGAAGATATGAATGAAGCTATTGAACGACTAGATGAAATATATGAAGTAAATAGCGACGCATGCGCTCATTTAGCACGGGAAAAATTCTCCTCCGAAGCTATGGCCGAAGGGTATCTGGAGTGTTATTTGAAACTTATTAAGCAAAGTAAAATATTATAGTGAACACACGTATTACCCCGGATATAACATACGAGATACAAGCAAATGTATGGCTCTATCCCGGCATGGCTGGCTGGCATTTTGTAAGTATTGATAAAAAAACAGCCGAAGAGATCAAAGACAACCACGGCTATCTTCGGAAAGGGTTTGGTTCTATCCCGGTCGAGGTAACGATTGGCGAAACCACGTGGAAAACTTCTCTATTTCCTGACAAATCCGGTGAATACTTACTCCCCCTCAAGGCAGACGTACGAAAAAAAGAAGGAATAAAGATGGGAGATACACTAACAGTCTCGCTACGTATAAAACTCTAGACCTTACCTTTGTACTCCATATGTGAGCCTGATCACTGCTATTTACGGCAATAATACATATACTATAGGCACATCTTCAAAACGAAGATACCGCATGCGGAACCACAACTGTTAATACAGATATAACCGCTGCATAGAACAAGCGGCGTACCTTAAAGCTTGGTACTGCTACTTCTCCTCTATGTAGAAGGATATCAGCAGTTTGAGCATGCGCGGTCCCCGGGGATTAATTACTGAAGGTACAGGAGGCTCATATGAACCAGTTCTGTCCAGACAAACGTTTGTGGGAATTAGAACTGGAGGAAAATATTATCCGCGAAGGATACATGCTTGGCGCAGGTGTCCTGCAGGCGCTGATAATAACCGAACGTCTCAATGAGATCCATACTGAACGGGAGTACATCCTGGCTTCCATGAATTCAACCCGTTCTTGTGGGGACAGTACGAAGGACGCACAACGATAAACCGTCTATAGCAAAGGCGGTCGAGGTTATGCAACCTTGTTCGCTAAGGCAGGCTTTTGAGATTACTCGAAAGCCTGCTTTCTTACTTTTTATAGCTATATATATCCAGCCGTAAGAGATACTTTTGCATGTTTCAGATCTTGGGGAGTTCCTTCAAACAAAATTTTGCCGCCTTTACTTCCACCCTCAGGGCCCATATCAATAACCCAGTCCGCATTCCGGATAATATCTAGATGATGCTCTATAACGATAACGGTGTTGCCTGTATCTACTAACCGGTTCATAATGACGAGTAAATGACTCACGTCCGACATATGCAGTCCTGTAGTGGGTTCGTCCATTATATACACACTCCCTTTTTTATGAAGTTCACTGGCAAGCTTAATGCGCTGACACTCACCACCCGAAAGGGTGTTAAGCGGCTGACCAAGCTGCAGATAATCCAGACCAACATCACTCAACGCCTGTAACCTCCGTACTATTTCTTTTATAGTAAAAAACTCGATCGCCTGCTGTATGTTCATACTCAGGACATCGGCAATAGATTTACCGTTAAGCTTATATGCCAGCACCTCATCTTTAAATCGTTTACCTTCGCATATCTCGCATGGACTTTTAACAGCATCCAGGTATGCTAGGTCTGTATATACTACGCCCTGTCCCTGACAGTTTTCACAGGCACCTTTCGAGTTGAAACTAAATAGTCCCGCATCAACATTATTGGCCGCCGCGAACGCTTTGCGGACATCATCCAGAATACCGGTGTATGTGGCTGGATTGGATCGTGAATTTGCTCCTACCGGAGACTGGTCTATAAGTACAGCTTCAGGATGCTGTTTGAAAAATGCATGATGGATAAGAGAGCTTTTACCTGATCCCGCGACTCCTGTAATAGCAGTAAGTATACCAATAGGTATATCCACGCTTATGTTCTGTAAGTTGTTAACATTCGCGTTTACTATAGAAAGCGCACCTTTGGCCAGACGAAACTGATCTTTAACCGGCATTGACTGCTTCATATATTTGCCGGTCAAGGTATCGGCTTTAAGAAGATTTTCAAAGCTTCCTTCGTACACAATAGTGCCGCCGTGAATACCCGCTCTTGGTCCCACATCTATTACATAGTCTGCGACTTTTATAACATCCGGGTCATGTTCGACTATAATAACCGTGTTCCCTTTATCGCGCAGTTTTTGCATCAATTCATTGAGTCGGTGAACATCACGTGGATGGAGCCCAATACTTGGTTCATCAAAAATATACATTACATCAACCAAACTACTGCTGAGATGTTTGACCATTTTGATACGCTGTGATTCTCCACCTGATAACGTATCTGTCTCACGGTTTAGGCTAAGATACTCCAGACCAATATCAATGAGGTGTTGCAACCGCTCAGTCAGTGTATTAACCATGGGCTTAGCGATAGGTTCTTTTATCTCTTTAATTACTTCAATCAATCTACTCACTTCCATCGCGGAAAGCTCGGCAATATTCTGTCCGTTTATTGTGCATGCAAGTATTTTGGGAGACAGTCGTGTTCCCTTGCAGGCAATGCACGGACCGAATGTTAGGTAAGGAGCCAACGCTTTTTGTTTCCGCTCAGATAATGTTTTTATATCTCTTTTAATATATGACCTATTAAGCTTTTCAATAATCCCCAGATAGGTTGCATTCATCGTTCCCATGCCGATTTTGAGCTTAAATTTAAGATCCTTTCCGTACAGGAGAAGATCCATTTCTTCCTTAGTAAACTGCGACAGTTTTTTGTTATTGTCAAAGAAACCGGAGCTTTTGTACATGTCTTTTTCCCAGCTGATCAGCAACGGAGACTGAATCGCTCCTTCATTGAGAGATTTATTCATGTCTACTAAATCGTCAGTACGAATACTGGTTTTCCGCCCAAGTCCGTTGCACTCTGGACACATGCCTTGAGGATCATTGAAAGAAAAAACATTGGAATAGCCCACAAATGGTTTACCAACACGTGAAAACAGCAGGCGTAGCACGGTATAAATATCGGTTATAGTGCCCATTGTGGAATGTGACCCTCCGCCCAACCGCTTTTGGTCAACAACAACTGCCATACTCAGGTTTTCAATCGAATCAGCATCCGGCTGACTATACCGGGGAAGAAAGTTGCGGATAAACATACTAAAATTCTCATACAGTTGCCGCTGTGCTTCGGTCGCGATAGTATCAAACACGATAGAAGATTTCCCTGAGCCGGAAACACCGGTAAAGATAGTGATTTTCCGTTTCGGGATACGCAATGAAACTTCTTTTAAATTGTTTTCTCGCGCGCGTTTAATTTCGATATATTCCTGTTGCATACAAGGAGAATAAACTAATATCAGTGTGACCTCTCACATGGAATTGTACCAAAAATATAGAGGTAAAAAATCTTATAGCATTGCAATACGCGCAGGAAATATTATAATATCCATGCCTCACTTTAGGCCGGTCTCGCAAGAGACTGTACGTATTGGCCCCCACGTCCAACGGACTATGAACAAGAAAGGAAGTGAGCTCATGGGTCCATACCACAGGAGTTTGTACGATGATGACGCTATGAATAAGAAAGCAGGTGGCGACATGGCACTCGGTGGACAACCCACAGCGGCGGAGCCTAAACCATTGCCGGTTCCGGCTGATGCTACAACCGGGACAATGGATATTATGGGTGAACAGGTTCCTACCAAAAAGTGGCGCGATGACCGCGGTCACGCGGTACACGTAGGCGACGTCGACTTCGGCGACTCGCATGTTGACGGCGTAACCGGGCACAGCAAGCAAAGCCCAGGTGCGGCAGAAGAGCTGGTGCGGCGTGCGGTTGAGCACATCGTCGAGCGTATGCCTTTCCAGCATGACGACGTCGATATTGCGACACCAACACGAGTGGCTCCGGCCTGATCGTAGACGTACGGCACTTTGTGTGACTCCGGGAAAAGTTCCGGTTTCCGCATAAAGATGCCTTTTTTCAGGGCCGGGGAGAGCATTGCTCTTCCCGGTCTATACTTTACTCCATATTTATAAAAATGGTGCACATATCAAGGTCATGCCGAGCGCAGCAATAAAATATGCTACAAACGCTTTGTAGGTATTTTTAAATCCGACAGCACCGCTAAAAAGCATAATAACTACAAGGTTTATAACCGGTGAAATAGTCAGAAACGCAAAAATGCCGCTCTGTGACATTCCTAGATCGAAAAATGCTTTGGCTACAGGGTAATTTCCAAGAATTGGACCAAAGTATAATAAAAATCCAATAATACTTCCTCCTGCGATACCTCCATAAGTGCTGCCGGTAAGGTTACTGAATATATGTGTCGGAATCACGACACGCAAGAACGCGCCAATTGTAATACCGATGATAACGATTACGAGAAGCTTGGTCTGGCGCGACCAAAAATTGGGTTTTTCGCCAGATGGTTTTACACGAAACACAATATGATCGTTTCTTATGGCTAACGCCGAGACAAGGAGCGAAATGAGAATAGCTCCGGCGTTTAAAATGGCAAACTTAGGACCAAACAAACTGGTTATGATAAAGAAGGATTGCAGATCATACGCCCGCTCCGCGATAAAGAAGCTATATATCATACCCGGATGCGCTCCAGATGCAATAAACTCATTAGCTATGGGTAAAAACGACATGATACTCAGCGGAGAAACCATGCCAAGAACCTGAGCTATAAGAATCTTTCTATAATCAGATGCTCCAAAGTATTTCTTGATGATTCGTGGACGAAAGTTTTTTTCAAGAATATACGCGAGAAAAATTCCAAGAGCAAACCATGGAAGTATAGCAAGAGCATATGAATTAAGCGTGGATATAAATAGAGAATTCATGAGATTAGTACATTATAATTCATTGGATAGGAGTTCAGGGAGAGCAATAGGCTAACTATTTAGCGTTTTCATCTACTTGAAACAGACCAAACGTATTACCTTCTGTATCCAAAAAGTATCCCTGCCAACATTTCCCGACGACTGCAAATTTCTCAAGCGCTACTTTGCCTCCACTCTTTACTATTTTTTCAGCTATGTCGTCAAAATCGTCAATCTGTACCGAACAGACAAATGCATTTGCTCCCTGTTCAACGGGTGGTGCTTTTGAGCTTCGTTTTAAAAGGCCGCCATAGATGCCAGCCATTTCGATTCGCCAGTAATCAATGGGTATGTTAGGATCCTTAACAAACTTCCAACCAAATACGTCAGTATAAAAGATACGTGCCGTTTCAGGGTTGGTAGCCTGAATTTCAAAATATGCAATAGCGTTCATATAAATATGATAACGTATAACAATAGTCAGGCACATCTGAACTAGTTATGCCTTTTTGCCCGCTATATTTACCATCCATTCGACACCAAATTTATCGGTGAGCATACCGAATGTATCACCCCATGGAGCTTTGTTTATGGGCATTGTTATATTCGCACCTTCTGCAAGTTTATCCCAATAGCCACGGAGCTCTTCTTCGTTGTCCCCGCTCAATGAAATACTCACATTTTTCCCGGCTCTAAACTCCATACTGTTTGGAGTATCAGCACCCATAAGGGTGATCCCATTATCGGTCTCCAGCATGGCATGCATAATCTTATTTTCTTCTTTAGGATCTTGGGACGCATGAAACTCTTTAAACGTGCTCATGGTAAGTTTACCTCCAAGAACGGTTTTATAAAATTCCATGGCATCACGGGCGTTGTCTTTAAAACTAAGATAGGGGTTGAGTTTACTGTTCATAATTTGTTATTTAATTTATAAAATGATACCTTGTAATTTTTTCATATTGATTACTATGTTGTCAATATGTAAATCACGTCTATCATTTCTTGAGTACTTCATCTATCAAAAATACCTGATTTTTCCGAAGCAAAGGAAGTTTATCAAGCGCAAAAAAACCATACTCTGATACCTCGTGAGTAGGGACAAAGTCACCACCAATAAGAACACCTGTATAGCACAGATCCAGCCTGGCGGTCTCACGATCCGTGCGGGTTTTTAAGGATTCGTCAACGCTCACTACCAGACCTGACTCCTCTTTAATTTCCCGCTCAAGAGCTTCTCGTGGATGTTCTCCTGATTTTAGATACCCTCCGGGCAAACTCCACGCGTGTGGCCTGTACGTATGTTTAAAAAGCAGTACTTCTTTAGATTCATTTAAAATGATACCCGTAACCCCTACTAAAAACGTGTCCTGAAAAAAACGCATTACGAATAGCTGTGATCCCTTAGGCAAATGGAGCGCTTTCCATAGTTTTGCGAGTAAGGTTTTCATAGCGCGTTTTTATCTCCTGGTTCTTTGCCCGAATCTTTGCCGAGCTTTTCATTCTTTATTTCCAGTTGATGAACAAGTTTGGTTAGCTCCAGTACCTCTCCTTTATTTTTTTTGATCTCACCATTTTTTTGTCTAAGTACCAAAGCATTCGATATATCCTGAATGAGGCTTGCCACGTAAGACAATAGAAGACCGGTAAGAAGCGCTCCTACAATTACATAAAAAAGCGGAACCTTCTCGAAAATATAGAAGCCTAAGTTGACCGACACAGGTTGAAAATTAAACTTTGAAATATATACAAGCATTGATCCAATGATCAATAACATGATTATCATGAACATAATAAAGGTATGAACTAATAATTACCGAAGATAAGTTTGCCTTAAATACGTAGGGTTACGAGTCTGAATCACCGTCAATATTGATTTTTCTGATTATTGTTTCTTTAGGAAGATATTTTATCAATGCTCTTTCCACAAGCTCCGTGAGAGTTTTTTCCTCAACTATCGCCTGCGCCTTTGCTTGCGTCAAAAGATCGGGATGGAGAAAGAGAGTAACGCGTTGTTTATTAGTTGCCATACTTCACATACTACAACTACTTGTAGAAGTAGTCAACTACATTGCACACCACCCTATTACAGAAGCCCCTGTTACTTCATCAATGCAAGCAATTTAGTTGTGGTGTTCCAGTTGCGTATAGTCATGTTTTGGTAGATAGGTAACGAGATGATACGTGATATACGACTCTGCGTTGCTTTTTCTATAAGTCGGGAAAAATAAAGAACACTCTGCCCTGCATATACCTGATCTACCCCCTCCTTAACAGTAATACGTTCCATTGCCTCACTCGCAGTAAGCGGAGGTTTCAGAAAAATCACATCGTATCTATAGGTCGTCGCCTCTCTACCAAATCCGTGGGGAGCTTGTTCAACCGTCTCTTTAAGCTGCTTATACGATACCGTTACAACACGTGCTTTATAGTTAAATGTTTTTGAGAGAGTAGATTCAATTGTTTCTGTCAAAAATTCCTGGTCATGATTAGTTGACGTAAACAACACATTCCCGCTTTGAATATACGTACTAACTTCAGTGAACCCCATGGTTTCAAAACAGAGCTTCAGATCGACCATTTTAATACTGTTCTTGCCGCCCACATTAATGCCGCGCAACAGGGCAATATACGTATTTTTGAGGTTGTTCATGGTAGAAATTATAACAAACCGGCATATTCTGAAAACACCCTACGCTCTGGTGGAGCGACCTTTTAAAGATTTTCCTGAAAATAGCACTACAACAACTCCAAGCAGCATGAGTAACGTACTCATAATCTGTACAACTTGTGTTCCGGCTGCCTGAGATATAAGCGTAATGTCGATAGCCGCGTGAAACAATGCTACGGTCACCACACTTCTTCCTGAAGTAAGATATAGCCAGGTTAATAGATACGAACTGAGGAGCAAACTTATGTACCAGCCAAGTATCATCCAGATGTTCATCTGCATGTAACTACTTCCGGAATACCAAAAAAGAGGAAGATGCCAAAAAGCCCAGACAACACTCAGCAGAGTACTTGCTTTAAAGGCACTCATTCCGTTTTTCATAAGATGAGGTAATGCAAATCCTCTCCAGCCTACCTGCTCACCAAAACCGTAGCAGATAATACTTACTATCCAGTACACTATTCCTATACGTGGGTATTCCTGGGATGTAAAAAGGAGAGAAAATTGAGCGGGTGAACTGCCCATAGTCGTTGCTATTGCAGCTGAGATAAAAAAGAGTAGAAATGGAGTAAGAAAACCACATAATAACCACGGTAGTTTGAACGATAACATCGCCCTCATGAATCGCCACAGCTCTTTCTTACCCTGCAATATATATGTCATTATCAGCGCAGCAATGAGGGGGCCCATACCTCCAAGTTGATGGAGATAGGTAGCATGGGGAGCAAATGTTATAAGAGGGACCCAGATAATCCAGCTAATAAGATAGGTCAGACCAAAAAACATAATCAAACTGTTGTTCGAACCATTCTTTGTGTGCATATAGTCTTAAATTTTTTGTTGGTCTTATATGACGAAAGCCTTCGCTGTATTATCCTCGGGTGACTGCTTGGAGCATGCCCACTCTATTGCCTTCGGTATCAATAAATGCAGCATATAGTCCGACACCGGGGATATCATCAGGTTCTCCTGGTTTAAGTCCGCCGAGTACAGTTCCACCTGCATCACGTATATTCTTCATCGCCTCGTGAATGTCATCAACTGCAATTACAACTGAAGGATACTGAGTATCTTTTGTCTTCTGGAAAAAACCACCATTGATAGCACCAGGGGTCGTGGGGCGTCCGGTTTTTTCATCAGAAGCGGTGGTAGTTGCTATAACATAGCTTCCCATGTCTTGACCCATTTGCTGTGTTTGCCAACCAAAAACTTTTGTATAAAATGAGGACATTCTTTTGCTATCCTCTGCAGGCATTTCAAAATGGACAACTGGATTCATTTTCATAGTTTATCCCCTCCTATAATATTTATAATAATTTACTTGAACCAACTCTACCCAAATTTTTATTATAACAAATTCTAAAGAAGTATTATTCTACTAAGGAAAAGTAAGAGATGAGGATATGTTATTGAACGTTGACTACCATCGGCATAACGCATATACTGTACTTATATGAAAACAATGATATGTACCCAACTGGGCGGAGCGTGTGACAAAGCGTTTCGGGCTGAAACATTTGCTGAAGTTGCCGAAATGAGTAAAAAACATGGTATGGAGATGTACCAAAGACAGGAACCTGCGCACATGGAAACTATGGGAAAAATGACCGATCTTATGAGCTCACCTGAAGCTATGGAAGAGTGGCTGGAAGAGAGAGAAAAAGAGTTTAATGCGCTACCTGAAGATAAGTAACTCTTATTACCCACTACTTGCATAGCCTATACAAATTTGCTATAATATACTTCTTGTTACCAGGGTTCATACAATAGTATGAACCTATACCATTCACCTATGAAATCACCCCGTACATTCCTATCTCAGTTTTTTCGAAACTGTATTCTTCTGTTTCGATTGCCCATCGATTTTCTTCTCACGTTTAGTGATACGTTGGAAAAAGTACCTGAGCTAAAAGAAATAAATGAGGAGTCTCATAATCTGGGGCAAAAACTGCTGAAAAAAATGCGCAGTCAGATGTCAGGCGGGATGCGCGCATATTTTATTGGGTCAAATTTTTTTAAAATCATTGGTATAGATAACGATATTGATTTCTTGGTGGAATATGAGACAGAAGACGAGAAGGAAAAATGGAAAAAAATATTGATTAAGCATTTTGGTAAACCAGTGCTTGAGAGCCGTACGTTTACAAAATGGGAAGTCATATATAGTGGCTTTCCTATTGAAGTAGTACTAAGCAATCCAAAGTTTCGGATATTTCGAAAAATATTTGATTCATATAATGCTCTTTACTCAGATCCAGAAATACGTAAAGAGTATGAAGAATTAAAGCGCAACTCCGTTGGAGTGACACTGCGAGAGTACAACAGACGTCAGCTATATTTTTTTGAGTATTATGTAAAAAATAAAATATCGCGTAGGAACTATCGACCGATCGACGGAGATCTGAAAGCTTTGCCTAAACTTTCAGTAGTATTTATACTGCTCAAAATAGGTAGTTTAGAGATCGATACTATATCTAACTTCATCTAATTCGAATCCCTCATCTCTTGTAATATTTGAAGATGTAGAAATCAGGTTGAACCCCTGATTTCTACATCACTAGACAAAGAAACGAAGATTCTTAGGGAGATGGACACTGGCCCTCAAACCAGTACTCTCCACCAAAGGCTACCAATTTTTGACCCCAGTACCCGGGCTTCACTGTCCCGGCCTGGCAAGCCGCCGCGAACGCCTCTTCAGAGGTGTCAAAATCAGCCGACACCTTCTGGTATCTTACTGGTGGATAGGTCTTGTTCGGATCGTCGCAAACGCCGCCATTTGGTGTATCGCAGCCGCGAACCGACTTGAGTGTTTCTTCCTGGCCGATGTAAATAGTCCCGCCGGAGTTATCAGGCAAAAGAAACACAGCGTACCTCTGGCCTTCAACCGACCCAGGGCCGGTGACTGGCGTTGCCTTCGGCAGACCCATGCGCCAACCAGGCAAAATAGACATTACCGATGGTTTGCCCCAGTTGGTATATAGATAAGCACCACCGCTAATTGCTACGAGCACTGCAATTAAGGCCAGGATTGCTGGCCAGCTTAATAGAGTGAAGGCCGCTCTACCTCCACCACGTATAATTACGCTTCTGATGGGGGCAGAAAGCATCCGCGTTACCGCGCCAGGAGCGCTAGAAGATAACGCCTGAAGGCTTTGGGTGGTGCGAATCGTTTGCGCCACTCTTTCTGCAAACAGCGTCTGATTCGCAATCGCAGTGGCGACTTGACCGGTGGACATAGCCGTACCAGTAGCACTGGTACCAAGCGCCAGCTGCTGATAGACCGCTGCGAGAGCGGTAGCGATCTCGGTTTCTGTCGCCGCTGCGCCCAGCATCCCTGCGTCTTGCAATGCCGCCACGATAATACTTGCACTCATGGATACACCTTCCTTCTGTTCATTCAATTGACGTGAGCCGTCTACGAGAGAGGATCTGCCGAGAGGGTGAGAAATGATTCCTCCTTTTTATTTCTCTTCATATTCAATAGCAGTTCATAAAAACGAGCTAGGCTCCTTTTCATGAAGCTGCTTTCGAAAACCAGCCGCTATTGGCCGGTCGAAAAGAAATGATCTTCGTTTACTTTTTAAAGAGCACAGAATATTATATCCTACAAACATGGGATAGCAAGTTATGACAGGAGATTTAGA
>JBDKFK010000010.1:0-44854 GCA_039798745.1 Candidatus Parcubacteria bacterium | reverse complement strand
GATATGACCCGCTCCACCTACTTTTTCAGCTTTTTTAATGATTTCTGTAAGTATTGAGAGGTCGATATCTTTAAGCGTCTTAAAACGGATGCAGCTTTTGCCAATACTGGCCTTAGGTAGTTTATCTCTATATGCTTCAGCAATATATTTTGCATTTTCTAAAGCACAGACGTAGACTGAAATATAGTTTTTTTGATTGGCAAGAGCAATGAGTGACCAATCCCCTTCTCTCCCACTCGCGTAGCGGTAGTGATATGTTCCATAACCGATCATGCCGGAGAGGATATGAGGCTTGAGCGAGGGAACAGTTTTTTGAATCAATGCATGAATCGTTTCAAAATCTTGTCGACGTGGTTCAGGAATAGCTGCGATATACTCGTCTGGAGTTTGTGCCGATGTGGGTTTGAACATGTTCATGCTCAAATTATATCAAAATCTTCTCTCATTTCCGCAAAATCTTTTCCATCGTTTTGCCATGTGCCAACTCATCGATCAGTTTATCCAGGTAGCGGATTGCCTGCATCGTTGGCTCTTTAATATCTTCCACTCGGACACCGCATATGACACCTTTAATCAAAGCTCGCGCAGGATTGAGCTGAGGAGCTTCGGCAAAAAAGGTTTCAAAATCTGTCTGCTTTTCTAGCTGCGCTTCCACCTCTTTCTGACTGTATCCTGTCAGCCAACAGATGATTTCGTTAACTTCTGCTTTTGTACGCCCTTTTCTCTCTACCTTAGCAATATATAGAGGATAGACACGTGCGACGCTCATTATATATATCCGGTGGTTTACCATATATGATTATGCTCTATAGTATATAATATGCACAGATAATTCGTGAAGTAACTTTAGTCGTTCCCATTATGATTGTCTAACATTTTTTAAACAACTAAAATGCAAAAAATAGCAATTATTGCAACATTAGTAATAGTATCTATCTTATCCATTAATTACTTTTTCCCGCGAAGAACAACTCTTAGCTACTGCAAGACTTTTGAAACGGAAAGTAAAAAAATGCAGGATCAATGGAAAGAACAATCGAAAAATGGAAGCGATTTAATGGGGAATTTAAGTATGTTAGCCGGCGCTCCGAGGGATATGGAAATCTTCTTTGATAAGCTGTATAAGGCTTCTCCTGACGAAATCAGAGATGATGTAAAGACACTTAGAGATAGTGCCAAAAAGGCAGGTGAAATCAATCCAGGTAATATTATCGGCGGGTTGACTTCAGGTTTGATGCTGGGTCTTAGTACAAAAGGAGCTGAGGAAAGGGTCAATATTTACACCGAAACCAATTGTAACTTTCCTGGATTGGCAAAACGAACTGCGGTCACACCCACTATCACGAATAAACCTGAACCAAACAGAATTTTTGATAATAATAGTAAGGGAATTGTGGCTATTTACGACGATCATAATGCGGTAACCACAACAGTGTATGCGTATTCCTTAGTACTTATTGATCCTACAAATTTTGAGATAATTTCTGAGTATGATATTCCCACCGAAACATGGCACGATCCTAAAGGTATTAAATTCAATACTGTTGCGAAAAATAGCGCCACCTATGCTCGTTATCATAAAGAAGAGTATTCATGGGATTCCCCTCGCAATTATGGTAAAGATTTAAGATATGTTCCCATACAATACGAACGAGAATCAGACGGCTCGCAAGATGTTGGATTTTTGGATTTATCAACAAATACTGCGACTAATATTTCAGGCGATACAGATAAAAGCAGTTTCGGCTCACAAACTGTAATAGATGAAGATCCATTCTTCAATCCGTTCGATCCTAATATGTTTTTATTCTTACACAATGATAAAAGACATGTGTACTATATGGACTCTAAAAAAATTGAGTCCTATGATAAAGAGACTACCAAAATGAGTGATGAAACTTTTAAATCAATCAAAGAAAAAGATTATGGAAAATCTGTGAATAAATCATCGCGTTTTATGCTATTGTATGACGACAAAGCACGCAAAGATGAATTTGGCATAACCTTTACGAATAGCTATGACTGTAAAAATGATTCTTACCTTGATAAAAGTAAATCATCAATATGTTCTGAAGCGGCTTTTGCCAGTTTTTTCAGTTGTAATGATAGCAGTATTTGGATGGACGAGGATACTTATTTATGCCTTAAAGATAATCAATTCTTTAAAATAAAAGCAAGTACAGCAAAAGTGGTGACTGCCGAGGGCTTTGAGTTTTACGCGATACCACCGCCGTCAGGATTGCTACCTAAAAATGATCGCAGTAATTCATCCCCTATAGTTTCTCCCGACGGTAAAACTATTTTATTTTATTCATCAAAAGGCAAGGAAAGAGCAATTTACTCTGTCAGCGCAGACGGTGGAGAACCAAAATTAGTTAAAACTCTGACAACAAATGAATTTCCGTACCATTATTTGTTCTGGAGATAATTTCGACATTTTTCCAACCAATAGAGAGATTTCATAAACTCGTGATTGTATTTTAGAGATGTACTTCCGGCCCACTTCCTGCAAGCACAACTTCCCCATCTCTAACAATGAACGCCTGGTTATTAGTAAGAATTCGTACTGGATACTTTGCGTAAGATATACCATCCTTGACGATGTCTTTATGCTGTTCTTCGTAGTGAACAAGAAGCAGAAAAGGAATCAAATGCATTGCCGGTTCGTCATCACGTAGATCATGACGGGCTCTATGCGGTTTCTTCCACACCGTAGATTCTAGTGTCGGACACGCAACATACGACCCTGCGCTCGCGCCCACGTATAGTTTGCCGCTTACGATGAGCTCTTTTACTACCGTATCAAATCCGCTAAGTTTGATATGTTTCAGTAAATAATACGGATCCCCGCCTTGCACATAGATAACGTCGAAGTCTTTAAGTAACTCCCGGAGTTCTTCTTCTGTTTTCCCTTCAATATCAATGTCTTTGTATGGTATCCCCAGTGTTTTAAAAGCTTCCTTATCTTCTTCAAGATACGTCAGATGCCGCGCCATCTTGGAGGCGGTTATGATATGAGCCATACGGATCTCGGACGGCTTCTTAGGTATAAGTTTCAAGAATTCATCAGCGACAGGTTTAAACCGCAGCCCGCCGGAGGTAAGGAAAAGAGTCGACATGAGGAAAGTATAACAGGAAGAATCACTGCGCCAAAGCAAAGAATGATGTATGGAACAAACGAGAACCTCGTTTATTACTTCATAGCAAATTTTCTCCAACCTATAAATGTAGGAAGTGCAAACGTAAGCACATAGTATACATACACATCGGGTTTATAGTAACCGTCTACGGGTTTGAATATTTGAACAAGGAACATATAATCACAAACTATAGCAATCAACGTCCAAACAACTCCAAGCAACACATAATAACGGCGTGAATCTGCTTTCACTTTTTTGAGTAACACCCAAAGTGTGATGAGTATACCAATGGGCGTAATAACCCAGCCGATAAGGGAAGTTGGAACTACGGCAAACAACACAATTCCCAACACATACCCTACAAGCCATAAAACAAATCCCCATAAAAACGCATCTTTTAGAAATTGTTTAGTCATATTAAGCTGATTATAATCCGTAGTTATTATCGCTTATGTGATACTGGTCACAAAGTACCCTGCGAAGCAAGGCTGATTTATATTTAGAAGATAGAAATTTTTGCTTATTTTTGTTTCTGAGGAACAAGCTCCTGCAGTGACCACGTATTTCCGTCAGGGTCACTAAAACGGGCAAATATACCCCATGGCTGCACATCTATTTCGCTCATCTCAACACCCCGTGCTAACAATTCTTCTCGTAGTTTTCTCACATCTTTAACTACCATCTGGTATGCATTGACCGATCCAGGTTTCATGGGAGTAATACCTATACCTAATACCACAGAGCAAGCGGATCCTGGTGGTGTTAGCTGCACAAAACGGAGCGTTTCATGTACCTGATAATCGTGGTCAGCATGAAACCCAACTTTTTCAACGTAAAAAGCCTTAGCTTTATCAACATCGGTCACAGGGACGGGGATAAGTTCAATTTTCATGTCCATATTTTTGTTCCTCCTGTTTGTGTTCAACTTTTATTTTAAAACGTTGTATCGAATATGCGTAACCACGCTGGATCCACTTACTTCGATGGGTTCGAGATTGAGAGGCGGCACTCCCTCAAAAAGCCTCGCACCTACGCCAATAGTAACGGGTACTATATGTAACCACAGCTCGTCAATAAGTCCGGCCGCCAAATACTGATTCACTGTAGTCGCACCTCCCATAATCTTTACATTCCGATTTCCTGCTACGTTTTTTGCTTTTGAAAGCGCGGCTTCAATGCCGTCAGTCACAAAGATAAATGTCGTTCCGCCTTTCATTTCTAATGGTTTGCGCGCGTGGTGGCAGAGCACAAAAACGGGTGCGTGATATGGAGGATCATCACCCCACCATCCCTTCCATTTCGGTGTGTTTCTCATATCTTTAGGCCCGAACATATTGCTACCCATGATAAACGCACCTGCATCAAGAATAGCGTCTATCTCTTTTTTGTGTTTATTTTTTTCCGGCTCAGCAAACATCCAGCGATCTAGTAATTCTGCGTCGAAGTTGTCTCCAAATGGTTTTTCAAAACTTTGATTAATGCCCGCGCCAAACCCATCCAAAGATATTGTCAGACCACTGGTAACTTTGGTTTCGCTCATATCATGATTTTAACAAATAACTGCGTCACTTACCTTTTTTTCTCAATCTCATAACCATTAGATTAATGGCAATCAACCACGCAATATAGGCAAATACCAGGGACCTATTTGAAATGCCGATTATAGAAGTGACTCCTTCGGGCAAGCTGGTGAGAAGTTGTGGTTTATCCATATTGAGAGCTCCCACTTTCTGCATCTGGGATATAAAGCTCATCATGGTCCCTGCCATCAGAATGAAACTGATCCAGGTCGCATGTGATAAATAAGAGGCATAGCAATCTGTCAGCTTAAATTTCTTCTGCAAATGTCTTGTAATAAAGGGCGCCACAAATGGAACGAAAGGAACGCCTATGGCAAAAGCTAAACCATGTAAAGGTTGACGGACATCATATAAAGCACCCATTAACGCTCCCACTCCACTTATAAATATGAGAAAAACTCCCAGTTTGTAGATCCACTTCCCTGGTAGAGATAAAAGTGTGAATGATGTAAACCAATAACTAACCGCCCAGCAAAAAAAGAAGATCGACAACATCCATCCGTGCTGACCATAGGCATACTCACTTACCATGTGCCAGGTTGGGTCAAGTTCCGCGCTCAGGAAATGGAGTGAGAGTATGGATAATAAAGATAAAACAGCTGAGGCAATAGCTATTTGGGGGATAATTTTAGTACTTTTCATAGGTTTAATTTATTTTTTAAATGATATTCCCATTTCACGGAGCTTATGACGTAATAGCTCTAACGCTTTTGGTCCAAATCCATGTAAGTCTAATAGCTCTTGCTCAGTTACTTTTGCGAGATCTGCCATATGGGAAATTCCAATACTATCTAATGCTCGTGAGGCTGGAGCACCTATTTTAGGAAATTCTGCACCAAATTTTTCTTGCATTTCCTTGCTTGAGCATATTGGACATACTGGACAATCGCTTGTTTTTTCAAACTTGTGTCCGTTGCTGCAAATTTTAGTAGCCATGAATTAATTGTAGCAAAAGTTCGATCATGCTGTATGCAACTAATAGCACCATGAACCTTGATATAATGCATATATGAACGACCTCATTCACTTCTTAAACGGTAAGTTTGTATCTGAAGATGAACTCCTTATTTCGCCTCGAGATTTGGGATTCGTAAGAGGCTTTGCGGTAACAGATTTTCTCGTTACCTATAAACACAAACCTTTCAGACTCTCCACACACGTTGCACGGATATTTGAATCCGCTGGGACTATCGGACTTATCATGCCCTGGTCACAGGAACAAGTTGAAATATGGATGCAGCAAACAATAGACAAAAATAGCCAGACCACTGAGATAACGATTAAAACAATTGTATCCGGCGGTGTATCTCATTCCATGACTCCCGCCGAAACTCCGACTATTATGATGATCGTGAGTCCCCGTGAAAGAAAACCCGAAAGTGACTACGAAAACGGTATAAAAGTAGCTGCTGTAAAATATAAACGACCTTATCCTACTGCTAAACATACTAACTATATTGAGGCGATAAAGCAGCTCTCAAAGCATAAAAATGACGGCATTAATGATCTTATTTATTACGATGAGGCACAAGTATATGAAGGCTCCGGCTGCAGCCTATTTGCAGTTATTGACAATAAACTTGTTACCGCTAAATCAAACGTAATAGATGGTATAACCCGTAAAACTCTTCTTGAAATACTTAAACTGCCCATACCTATTGAAATAAGAGATTTCACCTTCGAAGAGCTACAACAAGCTACGGAGATATTTGTAACGGGCAGTAATAGTGAAGTGCGAGGAATTGTAAAGATTGATGAAAAACCTGTAGGAAATGGTAAAGTGGGTGAGATTACCAAAGAAGCATTAAGACAATATAGAGAACATGTTGCAATGGCTACTCAGTAGACTGATCGGAAATGCGTTTATCTAAATCATTCATGGTTTTCAGAAAAACCTGCTCGATATCGATTCCGTATTTCTCTGATAAAACTAAAACAGACCATAGACAGTCAGCCAATTCATGAGCTAATTTTTCATCAACATTTTCTATCTCACGAACTCCTTCTTTTGCCATGACGAGCTTCATCAAATCTCCTATATCTCCGACAAAACCCTCCATAAGATTGAGATTACTCCACTCTTTACCCGTTTTAAGCTTTTCTAGTTCCGCGTACTTTTGTCGCACCTCAATGGCACGTTTAGATAATTCCTTTATGTCCATATATTTATTATATCAGAAGTAATGATCACAACAATCTATCAAACCCCGGAGGTTGGAAAACTTACGGAAAGAGGAAGAAATTCTTTTTGCTAGATATAGCGTTAGTAGTTTTGGCTGATAACACATTTGACCAGTCTCCAGGCGTGCAGCCTTTTTGCCCCTTCACTTTAAAGTAATACTTTGTCGAAGGTGCCAACATGTAGACCGAGTAATTCTGAACACCTTCAGCACTGAGTGTTACTGAAGCACCGTAATCTTCAGCATCGGGTTTGGTAGAAAAACTAATAGCATAGTCGCGTGTGTTACTGATCGGAGTGAAGTATAGTGTTGCCATATTCCGGCTTGTTGTAATCTGGAAAAGTTGTGGCGACGAACTTGGTTTTTCATCTCCACATTGCGGGGTGTTGGTTGTACTGGGCGCATATACCGCTGGGCCTGAGGGGAGAGGATAGAGTCCTAAGTAGAGTCTGCCACCGCTTACTCCGGTTATCAAGGTATACCCATCGCCGCTCACTGCACCCAAATACCAATTAAGATCGCTATTGCCTGCGGGCTGTATCTCATTGTAGGTACTTCCTCGGTCTACAGACAAGAACAACCGGCCGTTTGCAGAAGTTCCTATAGATTCCCCTACGAGAATTTTCTGTCCGTCATTGCTAACAGACGCAATTCGCCAGTCATTATCGGTATCGCCAAGTGGCTGCAGTTCCTGCCACGAACTTCCCCCATTTGTCGTTTGATATAAACGATATCCATCGACTCCGCCCACAATTGTTTGTCCATTATTGCTAATCCCGATCGATGTCCATGTGGCGTCAGAGTTACCGAGGGGCTGAATCTCAGACCATGTTGCCCCACTATTGGTTGAACGGTATAAGCCATTGCCATACGTAGCTGCAATAATTACATTCCCGTCATCGGTCATCGCGATACTTTGCCAGTTATAATTTGTATTTCCTGCGGGTCGGGTCTCGGACCAGGTAGATCCCCCATTCGTCGATACATACAAGCGACCTCCATCTTCTCCGACCACAATCGCCTGCCCATCATCACTCATTGCAGCGCTTATCCAGTTGCCATTCACGTCACCCGAAGGCTTAGCATCGGTCCATGTAGTTCCTCCATCATTTGAGATCATTACACGTAGGCCGTAGGCCGCAGCCAGGAGTTTTTGGCCATTCGCATCCATCGCCAAGGCGTTCCATGTATGGTCGATGGCATCTCCCATTGGTTCTTGTACTGTCCACGTAATTCCCCTATCTCTCGAGAGCGCCACTTGACCACTGCTGCCGCTTACCAGAATTACCTGTCCATTATTACTGATCACCGCTTTTTTCCAGGCATGAGCTACATTACCAAGCGGTTGTGGCTCTGACCACGTCAATGATTCTGCATAAAGGGGAGTTGTCAATGAAAAAAGAAGGAATAGACTTATGAAAAATGAAGTGACTAAGGACTTTAAATCATGTGAACTGAGCAACATATACTGAGTATATCAAAATCTTTTGTAAGCTTGCGAGTTACAAGGTATGAATCTCAAACCCATATCGTATTGCCGCCTCAAGTACTTTAATATTTATATCTTTGAGCGCTTTGAACTTAATGCAGTAGCCGGATACACTCGCCTTGCCTATGTTTTTGCCATATGTTTTGGCTAAGTAGGTCTTATCATTAAGACCAAGGATATAAACAGAGATTCCCGATGTGTTTGCACTGAGACCAATTTGATAAAACTCTTTCGTTTTTCCATCAACATATTTTATTGTGTAAAGTCCGTATCCTATATTAGGATTAGAAACAGTTTTATTTTCACTGTTTTTACCATCCAAGAACCACAGTTTACACCCTGGTTTTACTTCCAGAATGATGCGGTGCAGCTCTTGCATGTCGCTGCGTTTTGGCTCAGGATGACTGGCTATATATTCCCTGATTTGTCCTTGTACATTCATAGAGTGGGATTTATCTTTGTAACCTTAAATATAATACTCGTTCTCATAGGTGTAGTTTCTTCTACGGTAGCTCTCTCCAGCTTTATCTTATCTGTGTCTATATGTTCAAATAGTCTTAGTCCTTTTCCAAGAAGAATAGGCATAATATCTATCCCCAGCTCATCGCATAAACCTGCATTAAGGCATTGTTGAATGGTGTTTGCGCCTATTACCTGAACCAACTTATCACCCGCAACTTTTTTTGCCTGAACAACTGCACTTTCAATACCATCAGTTACAAATGTAAAGCTAAGTCTACCGTTGCCTTGGGGATATTTTGCTGGAGGAGTATGTGTTAAAACAAAAATGGGAGTCTGAAATTCATAGTCGTCGTTAGCCCAGGTAAATGGATCTGCCATCTCATATACATGTCTCCCCATAATAACAGCGCCTGTGTTTTTAATCATTTCCTGGAATGAAGGAACATTATGAAGTTCAGTAAAATCAGTATAAAGCTTGTCTACGCTTCCGTTACTGTCATTGATATAGCCATCCAAAGACATGGTCATGCCAGCCATTACTTTTGCCATGAAGTAATTATATCAAAGGAGGCCTTACTTTTTGAGAACTGAGGTACAGAATGCGCAACGTTTTGCTTCAAGTGGAATAATACTTAAACATTCTGGGCATTTTTTGGTTGTTGGATCGACTGGTTTTTCTTTCCTCGTTGCTGCCATTAGCTTATTCATCGGGATCACTACAAAGAAATAGATGACTGCAGATATTATTACAAACGAAAGAAGTGAGTTAATAAAATCTCCCACTAAAAACTTACTGTTATTGATCGTAAAACTCCACGCTGAAAAGTCTGGAGTGCCTCCAAATACGCCTATAATAGGAGTTATAATATCCTTAACGAGCGCTGTAACAACTGACCCAAACGCTACACCAACGACCACACCTACTGCCAAATCCACAACGTTTCCTTTGAGTATAAACTGCTTAAATCCTTTTAACATACATTAATGATAACTTTTAATTATTTCCTTATTGCTATAAGTTGATATATGTACATAATAACAGGAATAAGGTATATAATGAAGCAATATGACAGGATTTATTGGAAATATAGAAAAAGTAACTCTGGAAAATAGTAACTTTAGACATGTAATGTATACTGGACAACATGCTCAGCTTGTAGTAATGAGCCTTAATCCAAGCGAAGAGATTGGGTTAGAAACACACGAGATCGTTGACCAATTTATCCGCATTGAAAAAGGAGAGGGAAAAGTTATCATAAACGGGGAAGAAAGCATACTCAAAGATGGTGACGCAGTTGTTGTACCGGCTGGAACAAAGCATAACATAATTAATACTTCTTTAGAAAATCCTCTCAAACTTTATACCGTATATTCTCCTCCGCACCATAAAGATGGTACAATCCACAAAACCAAAAAGGATGCAGAAGCAGACACCGAGGACCACATATAACTCGCTCTAAACTCCGAAAGTACTTACTTCAGTAGTTCACACGCTAAAGCCACACAGTGTTTACAAAAAATGTCGTGGTCTTTAGGATTACCACTACAATGCCACTTTAATCTGGATTGTTTGGAATAAAACCAGGTATGCCTTCGCGTACCTCCACCACTCTTTGAGTCTCCCGTGAGCCCGCCTACCCATGCTTCAACCTCGTGCCCTGTATTGAGTACAATTTCTATGCCATGTCTCTCGAAAATCTTCTTGCCATAGGCAATATTTGATGGGATAGCTAATTCCTCCAGTGAACTGTTCTCAAGCAACTGTTTAATTGTTTTGTCCATAATTATAAAAAATCGCTCTCATGATTGAGAGCGATTTTGTGATTTTTATACTATTCTTTATCCCTCTACTTCTACTTGAAAGCCACCATACGCCATTCGCTTCATCTCAAAAGGCATAGACATGTCTTTTTTTCCTTCCATTAGTTTGCCCATTTCTTCCATCATCTTCGCATTGACCTCGTCGCGGTGTTCTTTTGATTTAAAAACGATGAAAGAAAACCATACGGTCTCGCCGTTCTTTGCTCCGGCCATGTCAGGAAAGGCACGTGTTTTTTCACCACCCATATCTAGTTGAGCCATATCATTTCCACGGCATTCATAATATTCTAATGCACCAAGCCTCATCCATATTTCACGACCCTCTTCTGCCATTTTCTTGTATTCTTCAGTTTTATCTTTTGGGATTACGAGCACAAACCCATCTACATATTTTGCCATAATTTATTCACCACCCTTCATAGTCAGCTTAAAAACCCAATAATAACTCCCCCTAAAGCCCCCATAATAAGAATAGGAATATACGTTTTTGTAATAATTGCTGAAGGAAGACTGAGGAGCACTCCTAATAATAATCCTGTTGCGTAGTGAGGAAGAGGAAGTGCTATAAGCGGAATAATAAACCCTATTGAAAATCGTTCAATGAATGCAGCAAGCAAGGCGTCACGCTTTTTGCTTTTGCTACCGAAGTCCATCGGCAACATTGTTCCTGTGGCTATTAATCCGAATATAGATCCTGCTATTAATGCCTTTGTAACCTGGTCCATAGAAGAATTATATCAAAACAAAATTCCGAAGAAATCCAGAGAAAACCATACCTTAGATAACATATTTATTTATTAGGAGAGAACTCTATTATCCACTCAATACCGTATTTATCTCGAAACATACCCGCGTATGAACCCCACGGGCTGTCTCCCATAGGTCCTTCTACTTCTCCTCCGGCTGAAAGGCCAGTAAATAATCTGTCGGCCTCTTCTTTACTTTCCACACCTACCAAAATTTTGCTTCGATTTTCATGCTCATTTACTCGTCCCAAAACTTCCGGGACATCATTGGCTATCAGCATAGTAGCGGTACCGATAGGTAACGCAATATACATTATTTTATGTTCTTCTTTTTCTGGCACAGGGAATTCAGCGCTCGCGAGATCTTTGAAACGCACCACCTTGGCAAACTCTCCACCGAATACTGATTTATAAAACGCAAATGCTTCTTCAGCATTACCGTTGAAGTTAATCCAGGTATTTATTGTAGGCATAGATTAATTTTAACAAATTAAGGTGAGTGGATAAAGCGGTTTTATTTTGCTCCCTCGCGTGGATTCGAACCACGAACCTCGATGTTAACAGCATCTTGCTCTACCGTTGAGCTACGAGGGAAACAGCGTTCTGTGGGTATATATTACCAAATAATAGGTGAAAATGGAAGATTAACTGGATTTTCGCTGATCTTGCGTTGCGAGATCAAAAAGGCAAAGTAAGTGGCATATCCTTGCTATCTCCCTGTTCCTCAACATATTTCTTCCAGTCCACCTTTATGCTCTTCTTGCCGATCTCATCGATATAGTTTATCTCCCCATGCTTCACACCATAGTCAAGCAAATCCTTGGTCACCATTACGTCGTTGAGACAGTAGTCTCTTAGCTCGTCTATGCGGCCTTCACGGTACATGTCTATCGCCATAAGGCCATGTCCTGTCTTCTTCTTACCAAGGGTTGCGTAGACTACGTCGTTTAGTGCCAGTCTGCGGCCAAGCTTGTCTTTAATATCCTCAAGAATATCAAACTGAGTAAAGTTGGTTGTATCACCGGGATAGTATGCCTGCAGTACCGGAATATCAAAACTCCGGGAGTTGTAGCCGATTATGTATGAAGCATTTTCCAGAATGGGAAACAGCTTGGGAATCTCGTTTTCAAGATATGCTTTGGCTTTGTTGTCTGCGTAATCGTAGATCACCGCAATCGATATACCGAGTTTTCTATGATCATTAAACTCTCTAAACGTATATTTTGTCTCCAAATCAAGAACGATGGGAAATCTTTGCATACGATTACTCCAGCTTAGTTAACTTTTAATTGTTTGTCCTTGAAGATCTCCATCTCGAGGACCGAAGGATTGTCGGAGGGCGACTCATGTTTGAGATTAGCTCCATTAAGCTGGCTATGAAACTTCTTATAGATATCGTCAAACAATCGGAAGAATACATTCTTCTGTGCAAGAGGCAGCGAACTTATATTCGTCTGAAAAAACTCTTCAAGCTTGCCAAGACTCCACAGAGTCTCGATAAACCCCTTGTCATGTAAGTTAATACTCGAGATATCGCCCTGTACCGGCTTAATCCGGAACTTCATCATGCGAATATCATCAAACATCTCTTGCATAGAAGGCTTGTTGTTGAGCACCTTGGTTTGAAACTTCGTGATCAGCTCTAATACATCTGTACGATTTTTCTTAGGCATAGTATAATTAGGAAATGATAAAACAAACCATCCAAAACGACCAAATTACGGCACTTAAGTCTGGTGATAAGAAAAAACTTGAAACACTTAGGTATATTCTAGCAAAAATTAAAAATAAAGAGATCGAGAAAAGAGTTGAGCCTACCGACGAAGAAGTTCTTGATATCCTCAGAAAACAGGTAAAAGAACTTAAAGAGTCTATAGACTCCTTCGAAAAAGGTAACCGCCCTGATCTTGCTGCAGAGTACAAAGGCCAGCTCGAACTTATCGCGGTTTACCTCCCCAAAGAACTATCAGACGAAGATCTGAAACACGAAGTTGACCGCATCATAGCCGCAAACCAGGATCTCTATAACAAAAATGCTAAAGCCATAATCGGCTTGTGCATGAAAGAGCTCAAGAATAAAGCCGAATCATCACGGATATTACAGATGATTGAAGCCAGATAACGCTCCGATTCTGCTATACTTAACCTATGAAGAGATTTAAATCTATTCTATTTGTATGCCTTATGCTGTTCTTTGTCTACGCCCTTACACGTAACTTCGTGGAGTACAAAAAAAACGTCCTGTTCTATGAAAACTACAAGAAAGAGTATGAGAAAGAGAAAAAAAACAACACAGTACTCAAAACCCAGCTTCTCAAAAACAGCGATCCTCACGAAGTTGAAAAAACCATAAGAAACAAACTCAACCTTCTCAAGTCTGGTGAGGTATCGGTTATCATCCCGCTACCCTCTCCTACACCCATAATAACCACGCCTACCCCCGCGCCGGTATATGAACAGTGGTGGGATAGCTTCTTCAAAAATTGACATACTGCCTGCGATCTAATATAATGAAGCACGCAAATATATAGAAATAATACATTTGTGGTCAATGCGGGGTAGTGTACGGCCGCACGGGAGGCTCATAATCTCCTAGACCGGGTTCGACTCCCGGCCCCGCAACATAAGAGAATACATTGCGAGGCTCGCTTCAGGCGGCCCGCAACAAGAATAGGCTGACAAAATAATTGCGAATGTGCCATAAATGGAGTATTATGTACCTGTAACAGGTTATATAATTAGCAATTAAAGGCACGACTCCATGTCAAAATTTAAAGTCTCCGTAGTAGTTCCCGTCTTCAATGAAGAAAAAAATATAGAACCGCTATTAAAGCGTCTGCTTCCTGTACTGGAAAAATACACATATGAAGTTATCTTCGTAAACGACGGCTCGCGTGATAAGACAAAAAAAATAATCGAAGACTACTGTGCAGACAATAAAGAAATAAAGATCATTAGTTTTTATCGCAACTTTGGTCATCAGGTAGCTCTTAGCTGTGGCTATGAACACGCGGTGGGAGACTGTGTCATAAGTATCGACGCCGACCTCCAGGACACCCCGGAAATCATTGATGAGATGATTCAGAAATGGCAGGATGGAGCTATGATTGTGTATGCTAAGCGGGCTAAACGTACAGGTGAAAGTTTCTTCAAAACATCTACCGCGAACATGTTTTACCGAATGATTAACTTCCTTTCCGATACCCCGATTCCACAGGAAGTAGGAGATTTTCGCCTTCTTGATAGAAAAATTGTTACCTTTCTCAACGACCTCCCCGAACAATCTCGTTTCTTAAGAGGTCTTGTAGCCTGGGGCGGATATCCGACAGACTACGTATATTTCACCCGCGACAAAAGACACTCTGGCACAACTCATTATGGCATCTCAAAAATGGTTAACCTCGCGCTTGACGGCATAACCTCATTTTCCACCAAACCACTGCGTCTTGCTTCGTATATAGGATTTATTTCAGCCACTTTGGGTTTTATGGGAATAATATATGCCGTATTCGGAAGAATCTTTTTACCCGACTACTGGGTTACAGGATGGACAGGTCTGTTTGTAGGGATCATGTTTATAGGCGGTGTTCAGCTCATTACCATCGGCATCATTGGCGAATATATAAGCAAGATCTATAAAGAAGTACAGCGAAGGCCGCCATACATTATCAAAGACACCAGGAATATATGAAATTTGTAGGTATAGGTTTTATCGTAATCGGTGCCACGCTTCTTTTGTTTGTCGCGTACAATTTCTTTAAGGAAGGCGACAGTATTCACTCTCCCCTTCCTCAAGAAAATGGCGTCAAGGTTATCTTCGTGACTCCCACTAAATAGTCTTACGGACTTCCCTGGTCATTAATCTCAAACTTAAACAGACTTCCCTTGTCCTGAAGGAACAAGTAACTTATTGTTCTTAATATAAGAAACGCGCTTATGTATAACATAAAGCCATACAGAGCAAATTTTATGGTTGTCTGTGCCTTCTTTACCTTATCAGGGCTACCAAACGATGTGAGGTAGTTATACCCTCCCATAAGAAGCATTATAAAGAGAGCTAGGATAATGAACCCTGATGTAATCGTGAGAACATTTTCATAAATAATCTCAAAACATTTCAACGTCGGGACTCCGTCAACAGAACAGTTGGCCCAGGTAGTTTGTGCGTACACAGGAAGCGCGGGTAATAGCTGCATAGTATTGTATTTCAACTTGTATATACAAAAATAGAGATTGACTTGTGGTCAATCTCTATTTTTTGTTTTTTCACTGTTAGGTATAAACTACTCACGGTGTGCAACCGGGAGGAGGTGTTGTCGTTCCAATGATGCTTGGAATAGTAACAGGACATGAAATTCCGAAGCAGATACATTTCTTAAAGACGACCGTTTCAAGCGTCCAGATGATACTTAGTACTACTACGATAAGAACGACTCCGACAACGGCGGCAATGATTTTCTGTTGAGCTTTTTCTACGTTTTCCTTACTACCTCCAGAAGTTACCCAAGCCAATGCACCTAGCAAGAGATAGAACAACGCGGCGAGTCCGGCTATTACGAAAAAGAATCGGATGATGAACGTTAAGATGCCTCCGAGACTTGGAATAGACCAGCCAAGACTTACTGATAAATCAGGGTTTGCGGTGCCCTGTGCGTACACTACCGGAATGAGTCCGTATGCTATATACTGACCCTTAGAAGTCAAGAAATCTTTTAATTTCGACATAGTGGGGTGCTTTGGAAATTAGTAATTAGGAAAACTATAATATATTCATGGTAGGATACTGGGAAATTTTTGTCAAGAGGAAATTCGCAATCTATAGCTTCATAATAGTAGCTCTGGGGCTCTTAATCTACCTTCCTGCGCTCTCTGCAGGATTCGTTCTTGATGACGAAGGACAAATCGTAAACAACGAAATAATTAAATCATTCTCCAATATACACTTATTTTTTAAAGGCGGAACATTTTATGGCGGTGATGCAAAACAACTTATTGGCGGATTTTATCGCCCCATCATGAGCGTTGTCTATTCTTCAATCTATACCGTTGCACAGCTTAATCCGTTGCCTTATCATCTATTCTCTGTACTCCTGCACTGCAGCAACGCTATCCTTACCTTTATATTTCTCCGCTGGTTGCTAAAAAAAGAGACATCACCTACACACGACCTTCTCCCCTTTCTTCTCTCGCTCATTTTTCTTGCTCATCCTATGCTTGTGAGTGGAGTAGCCTATGTTGCGGCCGTAAACGAACCGTTATTTTTCTTCTTTGGGATGTCCGGACTATTACTTTTAATCCATAAACCGTTCACCGTATATACGCTTCTTGGAAGCATGCTTCTCTTCTTTCTCGGACTCCTCAGCAAAGAGACAACGCTGCTTTTTATGGGAATCACCTATATTTATATACATCTTTTTAATCGTAAAAAAACGCTCGTCTTTGTTGTCTCTTCTCTCCTCGTTATGGCAGTTTATACAAGCATGCGGTGTGGAGTGGCACATATGTGCGACGGCAGAACCGGAATCGGACCGCTGGCGCTCATGTCGCTCGACAAGTATATTATTCATCTTCCCGCTATTATATTTTTTTACCTCTACACCTTTGTTCTTCCTATACAACTTGCGATCTCCCAGGAATGGATAATCCGTGAAGCTACCTTTACCAATGTTTACCTGCCTCTTCTTGCCGACGTGAGTGTCGCTATCGCTTCGATAGTTTTACTGTTCTACTTCTACTATAAGGCTACCAATGACAAACTCTTGAACCATAAAACAAACGCGAATGCTGACCGAGTGCCAAAAACATTTGTCATTGCTCTTTCTATGCTTATTCTCGGACTCCTCATGCATGCGCACATTATCCCTCTCGACTTCACCGTTGATGAACACTGGTTTTATTTTTCGATCGTGGGCCTTATCGGCATGATTGGCATAGTCATCCAACAGTTTTTCTATGAAAAGCCATACAGATCAAGGGTACAACTCTTTCTGGTGATAGTAGTTGTTCTTTTTGCGGCTCGTACCTATATACGTACCTACGACTGGTTCGATAATTATCGCCTGTTCAGCCATGATATACGCGTGTCAACCGATTCTGCCGCGCTCTACAATAATCTTGCAACAGAGCTATTCCGGAAAAAAAAGTATAGCGAAGCAAAAAAGTATTATATAAGCTCGACCAAGATAGATCCTGAGCGGCCCGTTGCATGGACTAATCTCGGAATTATTGAGGAACTCGAACATGCATATCCTCAGGCTGAAAAGCACTATCTTACGGCCATAAGCAAAGGAAAATATTATAAAGCGTACGAACTATACGCCTCGGTTCTCATAAAACAGGGCAAGAAAGATAAAGCGGCCAAATTTCTCAAAGAAAAAGCCATTCCGTTATTTCCTCACAACCAAACTCTTCAGGCACTCTATGCCTCAGCTCTCCTTTGACCGATACTGCAATGCCTCCGCGACATGCGCAGTGTCTACAGTATCGGCGTTTTCTAAGTCCGAAATAGTCTGTGAGACTTTTATTGTTTTGAAGTAAGATCGTGCGGACAAAGAAAGCGCGGATACTGCTTTTTTCAACAACATCTCAGCTCCGGAGGTTATACTACAAACCGCTCTAATATCTGCGGAGCTCATCTCACCGTTTGTAAGTTTGCCCCGCATACTTAGACGTTCTCTCTGACGTGTGCGTGCCGACTGAACACGTTCTGCGATTGTTTTACTTGTTTCACTTTCACCTCTGGAGGTAAGGACATCATTTTCAACAGGAGAAACGTCTATGTGCAGATCAATTCTGTCGGTAAGCGGACCTGACAGTTTCTTTTTGTACTTTAATATATGGCTCATATGACAGGTACACCTGCGTTGTGGATGTCCCAGGTACCCGCAGGGACACGGATTTGACGCGCCCAAAAGCAAAAAACGCGCCGGAAACGCTACACTGCCCGCGGCTCGAGCCACGGTTACAACCCCGTCTTCAAGAGGTTGGCGAAGAGCTTCAAGAACACTCCGGGGAAACTCGGTCAGCTCATCCAGAAACAATACACCCCGATGTGCAAGTGTAATCTCGCCGGGAGTGGGATTAGTACCGCCGCCGATGAGCCCCATTTTAGAGGTGGTATGATGCGGTGACCGAAAAGGAGCGCGTGTCATAACGTGTGCGCTACCCAGCATACCGGCAGCCGAGTATACACGGGAGACTTCGAGTACTTCTTCTTTGGTAAGATCGGGCAGAATAGTTACAAAGACCCGTGAAAGAAGTGTTTTACCCGCGCCAGGTGAGCCGCGAAGATGGATATTGTGAAAGCCCGCGGCGGCAATCTCAAGCGCTCGTTTTGCCTGAGCTTGCCCTTTAACATCAGCAAAATCACCTTTCATATGATCTTCGTTGTGACGCATCTGTGAGATATCAGTTATGGGCTGAGGAGGAATAAGCGCATGGTTATTGAGATGTAATACCAACTCAGAAAGCGTCGCTACGGGATAGACCGTGACGCCATCCACAAACGCGGCTTCATACGCATTGTCAGTGGGAATATACAGAGACTTCATGTGTTTTTCACGAGCGAGCATTGCCAACGAAACAGAGCCGTTTACCCTACGAATCCTCCCTTCAAGAGAAACCTCGCCAATAAACAAAGCGTCACGAAGACCCTCTTGGGCAACAATACCTGACGCAGCCAGAATACCTACAGCTATGGGTAGGTCAAATCCCGAGCCGGTTTTGGGAATATCAGCGGGAGCCATATTTACGGTTATGCGTGAGTCTGGCATCTCAAAACCCGCATGAACCACTGCAGTGCGGACACGTTCTTTTGCCTCGTCTATTGCTTTGTTGGGTAAACCGACTATAGTAAAGGTGGGAAATCCTCTGCCCGCGACATCAACTTCCACCTCGATCGCAATTCCGGTAAGACCCACAACAGCGCCCGAATATACTCGTGCTAGCATATGCCATGCTATGGAGTAATGAAACGGATTTCAATGGACTATAAAAAACAAAGATAGCACCCGGCGGGTGCTATCTTTATAGTTTTGACGTAGTGAAGTTATATTTGGCGAGGCTGATCTTTTTTATTCTTCATCATGTAGAACATTACGAGACTTCCTACAACGATAAGGAATAATACGATGGCAATCATCATCACTGCATTGTTCGATAATTTTTTGCCACCCGTGCCCGTCTTATCTTCAACCTTTTTATCTCCTGTGTCATTCATACTATCTCCGTTGACAGGGGATGGTGTGACTGTTTCACCCTTACTGTTTCTAAAGGTATACAGATCAATTTTTTTAGTCTTAATGATCGCCTCATTCTGCTCTATAAAACTACCCGTGTTAACTGTGTTTGTTACACCTGTTGCCGAGGTGTAGCGCAGTTCATAGGGCAGGAAGGGAAGATACTCAGAAGTAATTCTAAAGTATCCCGCGTCATCGGTTTTGGTCGTGTATGAAGGTTTCTCAGAAAACTTTAGATATACTCCGACAGTAGCGTTTGAGAGAATATCACCTTTTGCGTTATAGGCATATCCTTCGACATAGTTAAGAATAGGATCAAAGCCTATTTCCTCTGCGCTTGCTGGTTGTTGTGCCTCAACATCGGGGATTACCGCATCCATCAACGCTTTAGCCATCTTCATAAACGAACCAGTCCATGAAAGGCCGTTGCTTAGGTCAACTTTTTCGATTGTTATCTTGCCGAATTTTTCTCCCTGATTAAATGTTGCCTGGTCGACCTCAAACTTAAACTTACCCTCTTTTGTAGCCTGTAGCGCAGTGAGTAATCGTATAGGTTGTGCCTGTTGAGGGTCAGTCGCGCCGGTTGGCACGGTATATACTTTTATCTTCGCGAACGGATGAGATACACGACCTTCAACCGTCAACACAGTGCTGTACTTATTCTTCAGTTGGTAGTAATAATTCATCAGAGTAACAGGATATCTTTTGTTGGCTGTCAGAGGTACGGAGTCAAGAGGTATATCTTTTCGTACGATAGATGATGTCTCAATAATATCGTAATCCCGACCATCATCACTCACTCCCGGCGTTGGGGTTACTTCGGGAGGATAGAGATTTGAGTAAGCCTTTGTGTAATACTGATTTACTCGGCTTATATTTGCTGGAAAATTGTATCCACCTGCGGCTGCCGTAACTTTGTATGTGCCAGGAGGTACAACAAAGTTATAGAGACCGTCTTGTTCGGTTTTCTGAGTGGGGTCTATGCCTTGTGTTTCGGCAGAGTTTCCGGCTATCACGTAGGCGCCATTTACTTTTTCGTACAGTGTTACGTTCGCGTTTGGTATAGGCTCCAGTGTCTGACTGTCAAAAATTATGCCGTAGGGATCGTAGCGAACTGAAAGACAGTTACTATCTGATACTTCCAGATCAAAGGTGCCTTGTTGTTGACTATTTTGCTGTCCTGTACTTACGGGCGGTGAGACATAGTTCATTGCCATGAATTTACGAGTCGTGAATTTGGATACGCTCTGCCATTCGTAGGGTCCGATATCTCCGTTCGCGTCACTTTTGACCGGGTTGACAACAGAGGTTGTTCCATCAGCCTGAGTGAAGAACTGAAATGTGTATTTCATTAAACTGGCCAATGTATCAAGGTTGGTGCTGCTCTGAAAAATTACTGCGTCTGTTGCTTTACTACCTGTCGTACAGATTGGACCCTGAGGTGTGGAAACGCACTCTACTACATATGTATCTGCGTTCGGAAGAAGTTTATTATCACCTGTGGTTAATTTTGTTCTATGTACTTTAACACCTTTACCTGAACACTTGCTACTGTCTTGTGCGCATGGCGCAACAGTAAGGCAGGCCCATCGTTCTGTTTGCTTAACCTGACCGCTGTCAGGAGTCGGTGTGGGTGTCGAAGTCTGAGCTAATAGTGCCTGGGGTGTGGCAAAAAAAAGCGTGGCAAATAACCCCAATAGAAATAACGTCTGCGAAAAATATTGTTTTCTCATATATGAAAAAACTACTAAAGTTACAAACTCTTGTCAACATGTAAATAATGTCTTATTATGTGATATGAAGCACCTATTGTTTGTATGTTGCTTTTAAGGTATATTTTATTATCATATGAAAACGCTTAGTCTGTGGAGAAAAGTTTTTGCTTTTCTTTTTATTTTTTCACTTTTCATCACCTTTACTTCATCCATAAGCGCACAATTACGTGTAAAGACATACGACGATCTTGATCCTGATCAGCTTGCCTGCGGCTGCCGGGATGAACTTTCCACAGTCTACGCGAGCGGCAAAATGAATGATAAAGACGGCAGACCTCACCGCTGTGTAACAACATATGAAGAGTTCCTGCAGGATCCGCAGCATAATCATTTCTGGATTGAAGATCCTGAGATAACATCTCAGGGTAAAGCTGACGAACGCGCCCGCCAGTTTATATTCTGGGTACTGCATCGTAACGCCATAGACGACCATCCCGCCATACGACGGATCTGGAATCTTACACGAAACCTTTCGTACTTCTTTGTCGTCATTATGGCTGCCGTAATAGGACTTGGCTTTATTATCGGACAAAAAACCAACTTCAGCATAAAAATAAAAGTATGGCCGGCAATCTGGAAGATAATGCTCGCTATAATATACATTACATTCTCGGCAGCGATAGTGCTTACTATGATTCAGCTGTCTGAACTTCTTATGAAGTTCTTCATCGAGAATCTTGGAGGAGACAAGTTGTTTAATATCTACTTCTCGACACAGACAAGTAACGAAAAAAGTTATCTTGATTTTATTGGATGCCGTGATATAAATATCCGGGCGCAGGAGGGGGTACAGGCCGAAGTAATGCTTCTTAAACTCACCAATATTACCTATTACGTAATGGGTTCAATGATTCTTCTGAGAAAAATTCTCCTCTGGTTTCTTCTGTTTGTCTCACCGTTCCTGGCTATCCTTATGCCGTTTGTATTTATACGAAATATCGGTTGGATCTGGATCGGTGTATTCTTCCAGTGGCTGTTCTACGGGCCGCTCTTTGCACTCTTCCTGTCGGCGCTGGCATATATATGGAAAAGCGGCATTCCGTTTGCGTTCGATTTTTCACGGGTGAATAACGTCCAAAATAACGGGTATGTGTACCCAACGGCTATTAATATACTCTATGGCGGACCCGCGCAAAAACTACAGATACTCAATAACGGCAACTACGTAGATACGTTTGTAGAATATATTATTACCTTACTCATGCTGTGGGCTGTGACATTCTTCCCCTGGTGGCTGCTCCGTATTTTCCGTGATTATTGCTGCGATATACTTGCAGCCATGAACAATGTCTTACTATCCATGTATGATCAGTGGAGAGCAAACTTTCCACCCATTATTCCTCCTGGCATGCCTCCCGGTGTAGTTACAGGTACTGCAAAACAGCTGCCTATTCTGGTTGATAGAGGCAGCGTCATTCCCACAGGCTCAGCACGTGACGAAAGACCATTACCCAACGTTGTCAGAATTGAGACAATCGAAGAAATTAAACGCGCAAAAACAGAAGATATCGTCCGTTCCCTTAACTTCTCTGTCTCAAAACTTACTGATATCGCTCGCTTTGAGACAAACAAAACTCTTAAAGAAAGCGTTAAGAAGAATATTGATTTCCTCGCAAACCCAGTTAAGGCAAACGTACCTGTTGAACGTCAGAAGTATATGAATATCCGTACTGAACTATTTAGTCGTGCGGTAAAGGAAGATCGTATTGCACGAGCGATCCTCTCTTCCACCTCCACTTCACAGATTGAACAGATGAAGAAGAAAGAAGAGATACTTAAAACCGCTTCACAGCCAATAGCCATGGTGCGCGTTATCTCTGATGCGACCAAAATGACTCAGGAAAAAGTACGTACCATAACGCAGTCGTTTATGGAATCTATGTCCAAACAGACCAGTGTAGTGAGCAACATTTCACAGGTCACACAGATCCCTCAGCAGACCGTACAAAACATAATGACTACCTATTCTCAGAGTATTAATAAGCCAATGAATCAGGTAATAAAAAATATATCTGAGCAGACACATATTTCTAAAGAAAAAGTATCACAGGTCCTTCAACAGGCAACCAACATGACTCAGCAGGCAAACACAATAAACCGTGTGGCAACCACCAACCAAATGAGTAACGAGACGATAGAAAATATTCTCAATACACTTCCTGGCGTACATGAAGAATCACAATCAACTCAGATTAACCAGACAACTATAAATCAGATAAGCCAGCAGACCGGCATGGCAACCGAAAAAGTGTCCGAAGTAGTACACGAGATACAGCAGCAATCCGTAACGCAGGAGAGGATCAAAGAAATCGCCGAAAAAACACAGGTCAAAGAATCAGAAGTACAGAAAATATCGGAGACGGTAAAAACGACACAGACACAGCAGGTACCGATAACAAAACTCATTTCTATGAAATCCAATATTTCCGAAGAAAAAGCGACAGCAATAACCAATAGTCTCATTAATACCGCCGCCACAAATAGCTCGGTTGTTCAGCATATACAGCAGGAAACCGGTCTCAACCAGTCACAGGTAAAGACAGTACTCAATACATATTCTCAAAATGTTAACCAGCCGGCTTCTGTCATAGAGAGTAAGATAACTCAGGCCACTGGCCTTCAGAAAGAAAAGGTCAATCAGGTACTGAAACAGGCTATGAAAACAGTAAGCAGCGATATCATAACCTCCAAGAATATCGTCCAGGAAGTAGCCAAGAAGGAAAATACAAAAGTCGAGGACGTCCAGCATGTTGTCGAGGCACAGGAACCTCTTGTTACCGCACCGGAGAAACAGGTAGAAAAGACCATAAGCATTCCTTCTTCCATCTCTCTTGAAGACTATGAAGAAGTTAAGAAGATGTGGGTACAGCAGTATGAAAAAGGTGAAGTACCACTCCAGGAGAATATCGGTACCCGTGAACAGTGGATTGATCAGGATATAGCGCTCATCACGAACACATTGAATAAGCTTCTTGCCCCGGATGATACCCTACGTCGTGAAGGACTTGATGATCTCGGATTCATTCTCCCGATCTTTATGATCAACAACCTGAAAGGCGAAGAGCTTTTGGTCTACCTTAAAGCCAAACTCGAAGCAGCTAAAGCAGTGCAGCAGGATATTACCAAAGAGAAAGAGATACGTGATAAGCTCAAGGAAGAGAATAAAGACGATGAAGAGCTCGTGGATCTGAAGAAAGCAAAAAAAGAAGAAAAACCAAAGGAACTCCATATGGAACTTGAGATGGAAGACGAGAAAAAGGAAGGACAGCAGGAGGCCGGTGAAGAAAAATCAGCAGAAGCTCCGGCAGAGAACACCCCACAAACACCTCTGGAAGATAAGTCAACGCAGTAATACTTTTGACATTTACCGGCTCTCTATTTATAATCAAACTATTACTTTTTAAGTACTAGTTCATGATTAGCACATTACTTATATCAGCCCGCGAATTCCTGGAAGCGTTCCTCATGATCGGCGTATTTCTTGGGATATCACGCAACCTCAATCTTAAGCGAGAAAAAGAGATACTTTTGGCGAGCTCTCTAGGAATTGCCATCTCACTCATTCTTCCGATAATTGTCTTTACCTTAGGCGAAAAAGCCCGCGCAGTTTTTACACACAGCAATACCGAACTTCTTGAAGGATATCTTATGATTTTTTCTGGGTTTTTTGTAGCATACGTTATCTTCTCACTTCACAAAATGTTTACTATTCATCGTTCTAAAAGCATAATAGCTGCGCATGATAAAATGCAGAAAAATATCTTTGATATCTCTCTTTTCCTCACCATAGTCTTTTTCATTATGAGAGAAGGGGTAGAGATTGCACTCTTTACCGCGACCACATCGTTGTTTTCTACATTCACTCAAAACTTTACCGGACTGATCGCGGGCTTTGCCATCTCCGCTCTTCTGGGAAGTCTTACATTTTTTGCCTACATTAAATTCCCTATAGCTAAAGTATTTAAATATACAGAGTATATGATAGTTATGCTCGGCGCAGCACTCGTATCCAATGGCCTTGGTGAGCTCTTTGAAATATATTTTGATATACATTTGTCTAATATCTTCCCTGTTTCGCTCGGCTTTTTGCCTGATAGTGAGACAGTTGTAGGAGGAATACTCAAAACAATGCTCGGCGTAAGCCGCGAGTTTAGTCTGGTAAAGCTTGCCATCATCTCAGCCTACATCGGCCTTCTCTACATAATCTTCATAAAAACCCGCAAACGTTCCAAAGAAACGTCTTCTCTTTGATCCTCTATGAAGAGCTATCTGGTAGAATATCATCATGGATTACTATAAAAAAGCGCTCTATATTCCTCAGGTCGACGAAGATGATAACGTACTGGGTAAAGTTGAACGATGGGAAGCTCACAAAAAAGGAATTCTTCACCGTGGGTTTACTGTTGCCCTTGTATATAAAGGCCGCTTTATCTGTCAGCACCGCAAGCACCCCGTATTTGACGGCGTGATAGACCTCACGGCTTCATCACATCCTTTATATACCAACAAGACCATACAAACCATACCTGACGCCGCGACAGATACATTAAAACGGGAATGGAATATAGACGCTGCATCCCTCTCCCCTCTTACCTTTAAGGGCAAAGTTATCTATTCTTCATTTGACGGAACCTATACAGAACATGAGCTATGTCATTTCTATATGGCTGAGACAGACACTCTTCCCACTGCCAATCTGGATTTCAGCTATGGGTTCTCACTTCTTACCGTTGAAGATTTTCAGAAGTCGAATGCGCCACTTATGAAAGCACTGGCACCCTGGGTGCGTGAAGCTCTTAACGCACATATTCTCTAGCTTTTTACGTTTTTCGCGTGATGCGCGCTGTGGTACTCGGCGTATGAGTACACAACGAGGTAGATAGTAGAAAGAAGCAGTGGGATAAGCATAAAATAGAGCGCGTAACGCGGCATAAATGCTCCAACCACGGCAACAGTAGCTACTGCCCTATACATCGTACCCGCCAGTAGATGCGTTTTTTCCCACACATGTTTGTCTTTCAGTGTCCACGGAGTTCTTATACCTATAAAGTTATTCTGATGTGAATGTTCAAGCATGATACTCAGGTAATAAAAAAATGCCGCGAAGGCCAGTGATATTACCGATCCTATCATAAACCGTATACCGATATTCCAGAAAATAGTAGCAAGATATAAAACGAAAAAAAATGAAGTCAGGGCGAGAAGAAAATCGTCATAGTATGGCCTAAAATCTTTTAACGCTACGTTTTTGTCATACTGAGGAAGATACTGAAAGACCAGAAATACGAGCATTGAGACCAAGGGAATTATGAAAAGACCCCAGAATTTATGAAGAAACCCATCGGGATGCCCTTCAATATCCCAATGAGAAACCATCCAGTAGGGCATTTGAGGATACAAAATAAATCCTATGGTGAAGCCGAGAACGATTATGAAAAACGTGAGTCGTTCGATCTTATTCATACTACTACTAATATAGTAGCGTATTATTACCTGGACGGCAAGGATTTCGCACCATCGTTTTTGAACCAGAGGTAATATACTGCGGGAACAAAAAACAACATAATTATGCCGGAGAATGCGAGACCCGAGATAATCGCGCCTCCAAGACCTCTCCACAATGGATCAGAGATAGTTATAGGAACAAGGCCAAGAATGGTTGTAATTGAGGTAAGCATAATCGGTTCAAGTCGACTCTCTGCAGCATCAGAGATAGCATGATGAAGATCCATACCTTCATCTCGATTGCGATTTATTTTATCTATAATAAACATCGCGTTCGCGACAACGATACCGAATAACGCGAGTATACCGATAAGAGCAGGAAACGACAGTGGTGTCGCGGTAAGAGCAAAGATTATAAATACGCCGGAAATTGCCAACGGAATCAATAACAACACAATTGCCGCCTGACGGTATGATCCAAACTGTATGACCATAGTTACAAGAATAAGAAGGAATGACAGACCCATTGCCTGAAATATTGAGGCGATTGATTTGGCATTTTCCTCGTTTACACCACCTGTTTTCCATGTATATCCTGCCGGTAAATGAAGATCTCCTGCAGCATATTTTTCAAGCTGTGTGTTTATATCACCTATCACAAAACCAGGCTGAACACCTGCGGACACTGCGATAGTGCGTTTACCATCTTCTCGTGCTATCACGGTAGGATTGCTCTCAAGTCTCAGATCTCCCAACGCCTGCAGCGGAATGGCGCCGTTCTGAGTCTGAATAACCAGAGAGCTTATCTCTTCCGGCGAAGTGGTGGAAGAAGTGAGATGGAATACTACGTCCTTTTCTTTGTTGTCAAACTTGATCTTATCAAGAGTAAAACCGCTTGCATAGGTACGCAGAAGGAGTCCGATCTGATCAACTGTTACACCCGCTTCAGATAGCTTAAGCTTGTCAGGTGTGAAGGACATCTTACTTGTGCCAGGCTTCACTGATTTATTAATATCAGCAACTCCCTTGACCGTTTTCAGATAAGCCATAATTTTTTCGGCGTACTGATCGAGCACAGAAAGATCGTTTCCTAGTAATTTTATCTGGATATCGGAACCGGCTGGCGGGCCGCCGCTTTCTTCCTGAACAGTAACAGTAGCTCGTGGATACTGGGCATACTTGTTGCGTAACTCCTCGGCGGTAGTGATAGACGATATGGACCGTCCTTTAATAGGATCCAGTATAAGTGTGATGAGAGCTGCGCTGCCATTTGAACCAAGGTCCTGCCCATTAAACTCCCGACCTATATCTACAACCGTGCTTCTCACCGTTGGAGTATGACGGATTTCATCGGCAATCTTCAACGCCTCAATCTCGACAGCTTTGACAGTCGTCCCGGGAGACATGGCCACGTTCACATATAACGTGCTTGACTCAGACTGGGGGAAAAACTCGTTTTTCACGAGCCCGAAAGGAACTAACATATATGAAAACAAAGCAAATGAAATAACCGCGATAAGCGTATTTCGTATGCCGTGTTGAGAATGCAGAATACGAGTAATTGTCTTTCTATAGGTAAGACCTAACCATTCGGAGTTTATAACGCCGTGTTGTGACCAGTGCTTTACTTTGTCCCATGCACGGGTAAGGCTATCTTTATACGGAATATTCTCTACGGCATGAGCTACTACACTGCGACGCACTCTATAAAATACAAAAACTACAGCAAGACAGGCAATCAAAATAATAGGCATCAACGAAGTTTTTGGGATAAACATAATAAGCAGTACAATCGCTATAATACTTAACAGTATTTTTAACATAGTCACTACTCTTCTCGGCATGTGCGGCTTAAGGATAACGATAAGCAAAGGTAATGTTACCGTTACCGCGTATAGAGTAGACGATATCATGGTCGCGGTAACTACCAGCGGAATCGGTTTTATAAACTCACCAATAATTCCAGTCGTTAACAAGAGAGGCAAAAATGCCCATATCGTAGTAATAGTAGTGGACCAGATCGGTACGATAAAATCTCTCCACACCAGCAATCCTGTTTCCTGCGGAGTAAACTTACCCGCCCGGTAATACGAAGTCATAGAAGAAACAGTAACAATTGTATCGTCAATCGAAGTGCCGAGCGCTAAAAGGAACGCGAACAGCGAGATGAAGTTTATGCTAAGACCAAATATTTGCATCACCACAAACCCTGAAAGGAATGTGAGAGGTATCGTAAATGATGCCAACAGAGCTTGCCGCAAACCAAGGAAAAGCAGTAAGTTAATAAATACAAGAATAATAGTAGACGCGAAGTCTTTTAAAAGGTCGCGGTACTGCTCGGAGATCATCTCACCCGCATTTACAATAGTGGTTATATGAAACTGATCTTTATGTGTAGAGACAGCTTCTTCTGACAGTTTTACCACCTCGTTAGCAGTACTGTCGATATTAGCGCTTGAAGTTTTATACACGTAAAAAGTCACTGCCTGACGAACCCGCTTAGTGGGGTCGGCAACGAAAGATCTCACCTGATTTGTTTTTGATTTTTCTTCAACGGCAGCGATATCTCCAAGCTTTATCACTGTTCCCTGTGAAGAGATATGAATGTTGCGGATGTCGTTTACTGTCGTAATGTCGGGATCTATAGTGAGAGAAAATAAAGAATCGGCGTTCTCAATAGTACCTGCGGGATAGGCTGATGCCGACTTCTGAACTGATTGTGAAAGCAGAGCGGGATTTATATTGTACTCCCTCATTTTCTGAGGGTCGAGCATTATCGATATTTCCTGCGTTTCAAACCCCGATATGTCTACGTTCTTCACATGTGTATTTTCTTCTATCTTATCTTTCAGATTATCGGCAAAGCGCATAAGAGTTCCCGGGTCACCTGTGGAAGACAAGGTAAACGACCAGATTGGTTGATTTTCAAAATCAATAGCCACTACTTTTGGCGTCTGTGCGTCTTCAGGCAAGGTGACAGTATCAACAAGAGACTGCACATCATCACGCGCTTTATCACGATTAGCGCTCGAAATGAACTGCATTACTACAACAGAAACGCTGTCCCGTGAGGTTGAGGTAACGGTGTCGAGTTTATCCATTCCAAGAAGCGCGTCTTCCAAAGGCTGCGTAATGAGCGATTCGACATCCTCAGGGTTAGCTCCCGGGAGGACGGTTGCGACGGTTATGATAGGAATTTTAACCTCAGGATTTACACGACGGGGAAGATTCAACACGCTTACGACGCCGGTAACAATAATTGCAATAACCAATAGAATGACTAACCGGATATTCGTTATCCATTTGGCCTGCAGTGTATTCCACAGTTTTGGATCAAAACGCAGCTGTTGAAGATATGACTTAAAATTATCCATAAATAGTTACACGCCGGAGGCGTCTTTAACCTTGTCTCCGTTGATTACGGTACGGTCAATGATTATCTTATCTCCTTCACCGATGCCCGACTCAACCTGCACGTATTCTCCGTAAACAGCCCCGAGCTGTACTTCCTTGCTCTTTGCTTTACCTTTGTCATTCACAAAAACGTAGGCAGTATCACGGCTTTGGTACACAGATTCAAGAGGAATAAAAGGAACCGCTGCTGTTGTATCGGCATACCCGATCGGAATTTCAACCTTTACATAGCCTTTATCTGGTACAGAAGCCTTGTACGCATCAGGAATAGCATATTTAATGCTATAGAGCGTGCCATGGGTTGCCTCCTGCGATACAAACGTAGGCGCAAGTGAAACTTTTTCATCGCCGAGGTATAGATCACTCTGTTCTATCTTCGAAAGTTTTGAAACAATAGAGAGCGGAGCAACCACTGTTATGTTCATCGAACCATCGGCACCTGCGATTGTAACAAGCGGTGTACCCGGATTTACTGCCTGACCTACACGAACATGAACCTGTTGTACTGTTCCGGAAAATGGAGCTACAGGATGCATCATAGCCTCGCTAACCTGTGCGATCTGCAACTGTATCCTACTTGCTTCCAGACCCAGATCAAGTGCTTTTTCCTGAATCTCAAGCTGTTTCAGAGCTATATCACGCTGCAGTACTGATAACTGTGTTGGTGGCTTGTCAGTATTTACCTGATATTCCGATGCCTTTAGACCTGCACGAAGCTGGTTAAGACCTCCCTGTATTTGAGATCTCATCTGTTTTGTGCTAAGCAAAGCAGCTTTCTGGTCATCAGTTGGCGACTGAATACCTTCCAGATTACTAATGCTCGTACTAAGTGTGTTAACAATATCTTCATTCTGTGAGATAAGTGACCGAGTATCGTTAAGAGAGCTGTCTGTAATAAGACGAAGCTCTTCCGTGTTACTGTTAGCTTTGTTGGCAGCATCTCTCTGTTTGGCAACAAGATCTTTCTGCAAGGGGTATGAGTTCTGTGTCTGTTCATACTGTTTCTGTGCTAATTCACGCTGAAGTGAAAACACATTGCCTCCCTGATAGTTGGTAGTCATCCAGATAAGATTTGTTCCGGTATATACTTTCTGACCTTCGGTCACATTGATTTCCTGGATAACTCCCGACATCAGCGCGGTGATCTGTATTACGTTCGTTTTTTCTGTTTGACCCTGGAGCGTAACTTTCGGCGAACTCCCTATATTGTAGGTACGAATGGCCTTTGGTTCTGACTGTGTCTGAGCAGGTGTAGCCGCAGGTTTATTGAGAAAATTACTGAAAATTATGAGAAGAAATATCAAACCAAGAAGACTATAAAAACTTACGAGCGGACGGTGTTCAATGAATGTTACAAGTCGTTTATACACAACTTTGCTTCTTGAACGAAGAGAGGTGGTTAGTTGTTGAATTTTGGAAAGCATGTCGCATTATAGCAAATCACGATGCTTTTTTCAACCTATAGAATAAGTTAACGGTGCAATATGGGAGTAATTAAATATGAGTATTTAGCATATATTAACAATCTAAATTAGTAAATAATTAGGCACCTAAATACCGTATGTAACTAGATCACAATATTACCAACTATATATCATCTCCCTGTTTTTGACCTATGCCCTGCCTGAAGTATATATAACTGAGATAGAGAAAGAGTCCAAGAAAAAGTAAAGTAACGACAGAAACAACCACAACGTTTGAAAATAGCACATCAAATCCTGGTATGGCCGGCTGCCAACGGTTATGATAGAGATTCAGCGTGTGAAACGCTGAAATATAGATAAATACCCCTATATACCTACTCTTTCTGACCGCCATTATTAAGAGAAACGGTAAAGCCATTTCCAGGTGTCGTTCATGCATTCTGGTAAGAAGTACAAACGTGCCTGCAGACACAATGAAACAACTGTACATAATCCAGCCATGGCTGACCTTGCGCTTCCATAGCACATAACAACTGCCTATAAATAGAGCTATGGTCAGACCAAGTCCCCACACTCTATACGTTATGCCTAGAATAAATATATCTGAATCTGCTATATTCCGGAATCCGGTAAGCATCCCCCACAGGTTGAACGCGTGATTGCTCGCGTAGGGAAGACCTGAGGCTGTCAGAATTTTTGTAAAATACGTAACCAAAGGATATATAAATAGAGAACTATGACTACTGAACGGCAGGAATATAGTAAAAGTGAATAGGGCGAGAAGACAGGCTGCTCTAGCTGTCTTATATACTCCATAATACCTCAGATAAACCACTATAAATACAGGGAGAAAAATAATAGCTGTTTGCTTGGTCATCAAGGCGCCAAACAGCAGAAGCGACGCACCAATATCATTGTTGAGATACAGCAGATAATAGAGCGCGCTCATCACAAAAAAAAGCGGGACAGACTCAATCTGCCCCCATATAGCGCTGTTGTAAAAAAAAGCTGGATTAAAGAGTACGCCACAGACTCCGGCGAATGCTGCCTGCCTGCTCATACGAAGCCTCCGTATAAACGCATATACAACCATAGCTATACCTAGGTCTGCAGCTATAGCGGGCAGCCTCATGATTGTAGACAATGCATGGGGATGCTGAATATAACTCACAAGCGATGAGGGGAAAAATGGAATCGTAATATTTAACTGCCAGATAACCCATACGCAGGCATCATATAGAAAGGTGAGAAGGGTAAATAGAATAATAGATAACGGAGGGTAATTAGGCTCAATCACACCGAGACGCAGTCGAAACGGTCTTTCATAAAAGCCAGGAGCACCATTTTGGATCAGATCCTGGGCCCATGTAACGTGATTGTGTATGTCGCCGCTGCCTTCCATCAGACTAAGTGCCAGACGTATTATGAGGCCGGAAACAAACAATAATATAAGAATGCGATGAGCGCGCATCCATGCGAGTGCAGTTCTCCACATGGTAATAGTCTAACACAAAATTCCCTTGACAAAGTGAACGATAGTTTACTAAACTCATTATATGAAACAAAATTACCTGGACTCAATTAAAAGATTTTATAAAAAGCAAAAACGCCTCCCTTCCTACTCGGAAATGCTGAAACTTTTCGGATTCTCATCTAAGAACGCTATTTACAAAATAGTCCAGAAACTTATCGAGGAGGGCGTTGTACAGAAGCTCGACGGCAAGCTGGCACCGACTTCCAAATTTTTTGCACTTCCTCTCTTGGGCATGATTAAGGCAGGCTTTCCGATTATGGCTGAAGAGCATAAATCATACCTTACTCTTGAAGAGTATCTCATCGAAGATCCTCAAACCTCATTTCTCCTCAAAGTAAAGGGCGATTCGCTCGTTGATCTGGGTATTTTTGAAGACGATATTGTGATTGTGGAACGCAAGGAAGATGCCACTCCTGGCGATATTGTTCTGGCCGAGATTGACCGTGAATGGACTCTCAAAGTGCTGAGAAGAGCAAATAAAAAAACCTATCTTGAGGCTGCGAACCCCAAATACCCTCCGTTTATTCCCCGGAATGAGCTCAAAATTCACGGGATTGTGAAGGCTGTGGTACGTAAATTCAATTAACTCTTCTAGGCTTATTCCTCCGATAGATTTTTTCCATAAAGCATGTGATTCGTATGTGATTCACTTATGAATCTCTTACATAAATCTTACAAAATATAGTATAATAAGAGATCTGTGCTTCATTCTGTACGTAGGAACTACAGAAGAACATGAACTGATGAGCACAGCTCTTTGAGCTATTTGTCACTGCCAGATACAAATCTGGCAGTGCAAAAAGCTCCCGACAAGAGATAGGGAAACTCCAAAAGATACAGAGAGGAAGGGGTTCCTTTCGATTGAATATATATTTTTTATGTATAAAAGCACCTTTAAAATATAGTAAATAATAAGGGAGTAATTAGAAATAATTACTGGGAGGAGAAGAGTACGACCTTAACAGCACCGCTGTTTAACTTTCTATTTACACTGAAAGTATCTATTGCTAAGATCGTGTTCGTCTCCCCTCAATAAGCCAACTTACCAAGTAGGGAGTGTACTGTTGATATACCTATATCAACAATGCTCTCCCCACTTAGGTGAGATCTGGCATAGCCAGACCCCATGCGCGCCTGCGCTGCTTAGCATGACCGTCTCTCCCGAGACAATCATGCGCGTACGTGTATACGAGCACCACAGCTAATGGTATATACGCACACCGTCTACCCGTTCGTAGTGCCTATCGTCTAAAAAAGGAGGACCTACTAGTGGTAACTTACAAATCTGGAGATTGGAAAAAACGCCTAATCGGTGCTAAGTTTCCAACAAGCCGAGCCCATCTGGAGAAACTCAATGTCATCCTTGGCTTGGCTGTTTTTTCGTCTGATCCGATATCTTCGGTTGCATATGCGTCCGAGGCTATCATGGCGGTGCTTATAATGTTGTCTGTATCCCACATGTGGTATACAGTTCCCATTACTATAGCAATCGCTTTGTTGATCTGGCTGGTAATACTTTCGTATAACCAGACTATCGTCCACTATCCAGACGGCGGCGGAGTATATAAAGTTGCCAAGGACAACTTAGGCACGCTTCCATCTCTCGTTGCGGCAACCGCTTTACTACTCGACTATGTTCTCACGGCTGCCGTCTCGGTATCAGCAGGCATTCGCGCTATCAGTTCACTGGTTATAGCGCAGTGGCCAAGCTTCACATTTGTACAAGATAACGTCGTTATCATCTGTATCGCGACGTTAGGCGGCATTGCATGGATGAACCTCAGAGGACTCAAGGAGTCAGGGAAAATTTTTGCGGTGCCGACGTACATGTTCGTGATGGGTGTGTTCGGTGTTCTAGTGTGGGGACTTATCCGACAGTCTGGACTCTTTGGAGCACTGCCGTTGCCACACTATGAAGTGACTGAGCATGCGAAAGCATCGCTTGAAATCCCCTGGTGGATGCTTGGATGGATGTTTATGAGAGCGTTCGCAAGCGGCTGTACGGCTCTCACCGGCGTAGAAGCCGTTTCCAATGGCGTACCTGCCTTCAAAAGTCCAGCACCCCGCAACGCCATTACTACAATGCGTCTCATGGGGCTGATCTCCACTCCTCTGTTCATAGGCATCAGTTACTTCGCCATAAAAATGGGCGTACTGCCGACTGAAGGTGGAGAAAGTGTCTTGTCTCAGATGTCACGGGCAATCGTAGGCACGGGACTCTGGTACAATTTCGTACAGACAGGGACACTGTTCATTCTGGTTTTAGCGGCTAATACCGCTTTCCAGGATTTTCCACGGCTTGCGGCTATTCTGGCGAAGGATAAGTTTCTCCCGACCTGGATGTCTGAGCAGGGAGACCGGTTGGTATACAGCATCGGCATCTTCGCGCTGGCGATCTTCGCCAGTTTATTCATCGTCATATTCCACGCTGACGAGATAAAGATGTTGCCACTGTATGCCATCGGCGTGTTCCTAAGTTTCACTATATCTCAGGTAGGTATGATCTTCCTCTGGAAGAAAGTCTCTACACTGAAAAAAGGTGAAACAAAGGATACAGGTGTCACCGTACTCCACTACGAACCAAACTGGCGCATAAACGCACTTTACAACTATGTCGGTGCGCCAATAACGTTCTTCGTTCTGATCGTCCTGGTTGTGACAAAATTCACGCACGGTGCGTGGATTGTGGTTGTCCTCATACCGGTTATCGTCCTTATACTGAGGGCAATTCATCGTCATTTCCTGACGGTAAAGGAGAACCTGTCGCTCGATGGGATAACCGAAACCGATATTCGCCGACCGGCAGATATCGCTTTCGTGCCGATCTCAGATCTCAACAGAGCGTCGCTTTTGAGCATCATATACGCCGTATTTATCTCGCATAATGTGTACGTTGTGCAGGTAATCGGTAGTGATGAACAGGAACGACGGGAGCGTACGATAAAACGGTTTGAACGGTGGCAAGGCCTCACAAACGGCGCCAAGTTAGTCATTTTAGATGACGACTGGCGAGACTGGACAGCCCCACTCATCGAATATATGATGGAAGTGCGGGCAGCACAGTGTCCAGACGAGCTTATCTCGGTCGTGCTGTCAGTATTCATACCCAAGTGGTCGATCGAGGAACTGCTGCATTATCGGGCCGAACGGAAACTGCGTCGCAAGCTGAACAAACTGGACGACAGTTTTGTAGTAATCAGCGTACCAAAGTTTCTGCGCAAACGTCGGGACTTGGTCGATGTTCGTACCAACGGCATGAGTCACGAATCAATTAAGGCGACCGATGAGGTCGCATTATGATGAAAAAACTCTTGCCGCCTGTTCGCACGCTCGCTCTCTACTACAGTGAGCGTTCGATCGCTCACAAGCCATATGCAGTTAATCTCGTAGCATATTGGCTCGATCGAGCTCTAGATATCTTGCTGGGCATATAGCCTGTCACAAGATATCAAGCAGACCAACACTCCAATTTGGAGGGTTGGTCTGCTCCCCCACAAGGGGAAGATATAAAATAAAAGAAATGCTAAATACATTGCTTTATTTAGTACTGTCTTTTGTTTAACATTTACGAAGAGGGGCTCGAAACACTATTCGAGCCTTTTTTTTTGGCCAAAATACTTCTTATTTTACTATAGCGATAAACTGAGGATTAATACGATATGTTCTATCTTCATACACAATAAGTTTAAGACCACTTTTTTTGTTTATCGCTAAATATGCGTCATATACTGTTTTCCAGCTCTCTTTACTTCCAAAACGCTCAAGGAGTTCATCCAGCGTCCATAATTTTTGAGGGTTGGATAACAGCGCATCGCAGAGGTAAAACTGATATGTATGAGCAGGAATAGTTATGTGTGTTTCGCCCACAGTTAGAAGCCCTATATTGTTATCAAAACCTATAACATGCGGATTCTGTTTTTTTTCGGACTTCTGTTTATGTATAAAGAGCAGTTCTCTATCTATAAAAAACAGTCCCAAAAGGGATAGAGGAATAACAAAGCACAAGGACAAAAGAAGGCCATATTGTAAATATAACTGAAGAAGCTCCTCTATACTTTTCATAGACTCTCCGCTGACAACAACTCCCACTGTTTTACCAGCAGTATCAGTAAGAGGAGTGCTATAGATATAAAACGGCTCTCCTGTACGAGTATCTATAACTTTGCGTGCATGAGTACGAGCAAGCTCGTCAACTACATAGCTCTGATCTATATATGTGGGCACTCTACCATTGCTGAATAATACCTTGTTATGTGCATCAACGACCTCGGACGTTATATCGTAGTATACGTTACGTACATCTATTCTATTAGTATTAATGATTCCATCAGTAACACTGACTTCTGATGATATATGCTTGAGGTTCTCGGTTAACCTAGCATCGACCTCAGTCTGATTATATTTCTCAGGCAAGTAATACGCTACTATAATTGCGCCGACTATATTCCCTTCATGCAAGACGGGTTGTGATAGTACTCTCCATTGTTCATCAGTAGCAGTAATAATAGTTTGTAGATATGAATATGACAAAATTCGCTGGAGCTCAGAGGTGTCAAGCAACCCGTTGACAGGATTAGCACGCTCAATAACCTGTCCTTCTGATGTAATAACATATAAGGACTGACGAAATCCGCCAGATCCGCTTGGATGAGGTGTTTGGGGATCCGCGTTGTATGCTGATAAGTCCCATGCGCCATTGTTATAACGTAAATCTGACTTGACTCGCGTAGATAACGTCTTCAATCGGTCGGTAACTCCACTTATTGAAGTACGATAAATCAAATAATATCCTATACCGAGTTGAGCCAACAATAAAAATAACAGGCACAAAAAAATAAGAACCCAAATTCGAAGTTTTTCGCGTTGTTGTAATGCTCGCATTTCTATTTGTTAATTATACAACAAAAAAAACACACTTGAGCATACCCTATCGATTGCTATAAGATATACAGTATTACTGTATCACACTCTCGCGTTGTATAAATAAAATATGTATATCGATTTAATCAAATAAATATACTCCCTGATATATTTTTAAATTAATACGCTCATATTTGCACACTACTTGCATTTCTATTACATGTTTATTACAATATTAGCTTCCTACGTATGCTCATCAATGTTCATGTTCTTTGAAAACTAAATAAGTTTATAGGACTAATAGTATTTATTTTGCAGTGCAATAAGGGGCATCGGTGCAGAATACTTACTGGGAGGAGAAGAATACTACCCTAACAGCCACGTCTTTCCGCCCTACAGGCGAGATGTAAGATAGCCTTGCTAAGATCGTGTTCCTCTCCCCTCAATAAATTATTGAGTAGCTCTAGGTAGGGAGAATACTGTTGGTATGATGCATACCGATAATACTCTCCCTATGTAGAGAGGCATCTGGCTTTGCCAGATGCTCCCCTTCGCGCGCCTGCGCAGTTCTACCTACCGCACGGCTGCTTTCTCCCGAAAACAGCCTTTACCACAATCGTAGAGGTAACCTAAAGGAGGTCTTTCAACGTCTGATCGTACTGATTATCAGAAACGGAGTTCCCATGAATTCGACCCCTAAAACGGTCGGAAATCCGGCACCCGGGAACGATGATCAACGACGATCATCAACTACTCCATCGGCCATTCAAATTAGCCGTGGTCACTCACTGAGTGACTCTTGTAGTGAAGGAGGTCCCGTTATGGCTGTAGTCGCACAGGAGCCGCCAACCAAGCAAGTCTCAATGCCTCATCGTCTGTTACAGTGGCTCATGTACATTGAGCAGACTGGACATGGTGGTGAGCATGACACCCATCACTGGTTGGTAGTAATGTGCTTAACAGGCGTGGATTATTTCTCGACATTGGGCTACCAGCCTGGCATCGCGGCACTCGCCGCGGGTCAGCTTAGCCCCATCGCGACATTAATCCTCGTCTTGATCACCCTTTTTGGCGCCTTGCCAGTCTATTGCAAGGTTGCTGAAAAATCGCCGAACGGCGAGGGGTCGATCGTCATGATTGAAAAGCTGACGACTGGTTGGCAGTCGAAGCTTTCTGTTCTGATCCTCTTAGGCTTTATGGCTGTGGACTTCTTTATCACGATCACGCTGAGCGTCTCTGACGCTGCAGCGCACATGATGGAGAATCCACTCGTACCTCACATGATCAAGCATCCCATCATCCTTTCTGTCGTCATGATCCTGATGTTGGGGGCCATCTTCCTCAAAGGCTTTAAAGAAGCCATGAAATGGGCGATGGTTTTTGTCATTTACTATCTGGCCATGAATCTCGTGGTCATTGGATGGGGAGTTGTACAGCTGGTGCTGCATCCCGATCTGGTAGTAAACTGGCAAAATGCGCTGGTCGCGAGCCATGGAGGTGACCTTGGAACGGCGCTTGCACTTATGTTCGCAAGCGCTGCGTTGACATTCCCGAAGCTTGCTTTGGGACTGTCAGGATTCGAAACGGGTGTTGGGGTTATCAAGCACGTAAAGGGTGACCCGACAGACACCGAAGCGAATCCTGCGGGTAGAATCCGTAACACAAAAAAACTTCTGAAGACGGCGGCTGTGATCATGTCTATCTACCTTCTTTCAAGCAGTATGGTCACAACACTCCTTATCCCGGAGGCACAGTTCTTGCCGGGCGGAGAGGCCAACGGACGTGCGCTGGCATTCCTGGCGTACGAGTTCTTTGGCCCAGTCTTTGGAGGCTTCTATGATCTTGCCACTATCCTGATCTTGGGCTTTGCCGGCGCGTCCGCGATGGCCGGTTTGCTCAATATCGTGCCTCGGTATCTTCCCCGCTACGGCATGGCGCCGGAGTGGGCCAAGAGCACCAGGGCGCTCGCAGCTGTGTTCACTGTCATTTCAATCGGCATTGTCCTGATCTTTCGGGCCAATGTGGATGCTCAAGGCGGAGCGTACGCGACTGGCGTACTCGTTTTGATGACATCCGGCTGTATTGCGGTGACACTGGGAGGGCTCGCTGTACTGAAGGCAGTAGCACCTCGAAACAAGGCTGCTGAAGGCGCAACAACCAAGCTACGAACATCGCGATTTATTGGGCTCCAAATCTTCATCGCACGGATCTGGAACAGTTCCCCCATGCTGAAGCTGCGGATATCAGTAAATGAACTGCAAGGCAAATCGCCTGAGTTCGTTCTACGCATATGGAACAGCGATTTGATGCTGAAAACACGAAGCGCATGGTCGAAGTTGCTCATAGTTCTCCACGCAACCTTCCGTGTTCTTCATGCCACTCTCAACGTAAGCATCAAGACAAGCGGTATCGTACTCCGCTTTTTCTTGCGCTTCCGGAGCCCTCAGGCTGTTGGATTCGGCCTTATCACTCTGGTGTTCATCTACACCACAGTGATGAATATGCATGAACGGCCAGACGGTCTGAAAATTGCCTTCTGGTTCATCGTAGCCATCATTGTTACCTCATTCATCTCGCGATGGGTACGGTCAACTGAACTGCGTATTACCGATGTTCGCATTACCTGCCGCGCGGCCCGTTACCTAGGACTTGCGTGCATGAACGGCAACATCAAAATCGTAGCGCTTCGACAAGGGGATCCCACTGAGGAGTACCTCGATGCGAAGCTCGCCCGAACTCGCGTGGTTCACAATATCCGGCACGACAAAGTCGTCGTGTTTGTTCACTTTAGCAAAGTGGACAGCTCGGAATTTGAGTCCGAGTTGGAGATTGATGGCAGGATGGTTGGTAGCCATATTTACCTACATGGCTGCTGTCAGAGCATCCCCAACGCTCTGGCCGCCTTCGCCATATACCTCCGGCATGTTCATCCGGCCAAAACTGTACGCCTGAACTTCTTCTGGACGAAGGGTTCGCAGTTGTGGAAGGCTGTTCGCTATGTCGTCTGGGGGGAAGGGGAAATCTCCGAGACCGTAGAGGAGATTCTCTGGAACGCTACTCCAGAAGACATGGAGGGCGACAATATTATCGTCTATGCCGCCGGCTCAGGTGGATCCTACCGCCGTTCACGTAACGGCAAAAACGGGAATGTTGCGCGACGCCCCGTCGCGTAGCCTTCTGAGCAGTGCCCAGGAACAATGACGTTCCTGGACCTGCTCACCCCTTCGGGGGACCTATAATCTTATCTGGCAATGCCGAACAAATATAACCAAAGAAACTGCATTTTTTGGAATCATTTTTGTTTATCGGTTTTATGAAGGGACTCAAAGGACTCTTGCTCTCCGACTCGGAGAAAAAAGGACACCAGGGTCCCTTTTTTTATGGTTCAAAAATCTTATTGAATATTTCCGCAGGCAGTATAGACAGTAGCTTCTTTCAGCGATTTATGAATATTTATGGCTAAAGGCAGCTGCTTTTTGATATCTTCCAGTGTCACATCCAAAACTGTCTCTGATACCCCATCTTGCAGTGAAGTGAGTGGATATGCTATGGCCCCTACCACCGGGCATGATCCTTTATGAATATGAATAGGTTGAGGATCGGTTACCTCAATAGGGTGATTTACCTCTATACTCACTATTACTTTTCCACTTTCTTCCTTAAGAATAGCCGTGCCTGACTGTTCTACACCACTCTTTTCAATTGTTTCCAGAGGTATTTCGATCTCGCCGGCTGTACCTATGAGGGCTTCTGGGGTGGGTGTAGCTACTGTCTCGGTTATTACAGCCTCCGTGGGCTCAGCGCTCGCTTCAAGGGACACTTGTTGATTCGGTACCTTGAGAGTCTGGGAACGCATATACATATACACCCCGCCAGCCATAGCAAGAGCGAGCATAAGTACGGTTAATGCGGTTGTAAGATTTTTCATGTATACACTCATTCTAGAACTCTCTACCTGTAAGAGTCAACAGATCTGAGGATAGGTATCATAATTAATACTATAAATAAATACCCTATAATATTGTTTATTTTACATATTCTGGTATAATACATACTTATTACGCATTAGACGTAGCTTACGGCAATTGCTGCCGTAATACCGTGCCTAATGTCTTACGTTGAACTTTGACAATCCTGTGGAACTTCAGGCATATGTTGGGCAATAATACGGTCATCGCTTGATGATAGTATGGTTGCCCAGCGTATGCTTGGTCTTACGGCTCCTGACCTTGCGCCGTAAGCATTCCCGAAAGGTTACCTTACCGAAAGCTGCATCCTCGCAGCCCGGAATCCGCTGAGCGTGTAAACGCTCATTATCCGAAAGGAGGCGTATGAAACGCACTTTCGATTTCCCGTGTATTGGCCTATTGAACAAGGAGGTGGATCTATGACGTTCCTCACTATCCTGATCGAGGTGATCCTTACCGCGATCGTCGCGGGTATCACCTATCGTCGCCGCAAGGATACCAACAATGTGATCGCACCGGTCGCCATGGCGGCCGTAGGCACGTTTGTCGGATCCGTGCTTGTCGCCTGGGTCATCAACAAGGTGTCCGGCTTGTATATCGAGTCGCTCTGGTACAGCGAGGTGGGATATGCCAATGTATGGTCGACACAGATCTGGACGAAAGTCTTCCTGTTTGTCGGCGCTGCACATGGCTTTCTCCTGCTGGTCTGGATCAGCATCGAAACAGCACACCACAACGCGCCCTACAAACCTGAGACGAGCACCGATAACTGGGACAGCTGGACAACCATTGTCCGGTTCGCCAGTCTCATCGTGCTGATTATCGTCGCGCTCGTTGTGGGAGGCGCCGGCGCTGGAGTGTGGGAGGCCGTCCTGCTTTACACCAATCAAGTTCCGTTTAACGTGCTTGATCCGGTATATGGCAAGGATATCTCATTCTACGTCTTCAGCCTCTCGCTCATGAACCAGCTGCTCAACATGGCCTTCCTGACCTTGGGCTTGACAGCGGTTGCCACGTTCCTGAACTACTGGTTCTTGTACTACCGTGTCACCGGCCAGTTCGGTAACGGTACCGCTCGAGACCAGTTCATTGGCCGCGCACTGTCGCATGGCAAAACGTTGCTTGGTGTCCTCTTCCTGCTGATCGCCTTCTGGAGTTATCTCCAGCGGTATTGGCTGGTTGTGGATGGCACGAGCGCACGAGTTGGCGGCGCGGCTGCGACGGATGTATATATTCGCATGGGCGGACATCTGTTCTTGGCGATCGTGGCGTTCCTAACGGCTCTCATCTGCTTCGGCAGCGCGCTGATGAAGCGCAAACCGAGCGGTTCAACCACGACGCGGCGCGGGACAGCACAGATTTGGCGGCCGTCGTTTGGTGTATGGGCAATGTCAGCCGTCACCATCGTGACGTGGTTGCTGGCGACAATGTTCATTCCGTGGATTCATCACACCTTCTGGGTGCAACCGGCAGAGCTCGACTATGAGCGGCCGTTCATTCAGAATCAAATCAACGCCACGCGAGCAGCCTACGGCCTCGACCAGATGGAAGATCGCGGCGTTCTCACCTACACAACCACGCTCGCGCCGGCTGAGATTCAGACCAGCGACGCGCTACTCCAGCAATCGCGTATCGTTGACTGGCGCCCGTTCAACCTGAACAACGCCAGCCAGCAGTCGCTTAAGCAGTACTACGGCTTTGGCGACAGCGATGTTATCCGCTACGGCGGTCGTCAGGTGATGCAAAGCCTGCGCGAAATGAACGCCAGCGCGCTGCAGCCGACCTGGATCAACGTACACCTCGCGGCGACTCATGGCTATGGGTATACCATGGGCGTGGTCAATGAGATCACACCTCAGGGTCAGCCCGTCTACCTCGTGCGAGACATTCCGCTCGCAGGGCCGAAAGAGCTAACAGTCGCCCATCCGGAGATCTACTTCGGCGAAGGCTCGACTGATTGGGTCGCGGTCAACACTCACCAGAACGAGATCGGGCCTGATGAAACGGCTGACCCTTACAAAGGTACGGCCGGCATCCCGCTCGGCAGTGGTCTGCGACGAATGGCGTTCGCGATCTATTTCAATGACTATCGCCTTCTGATCTCGAGCGAACTCAACTCGAATAGCCGGATCCTGTTCCGGCGAACGCCTGTTGATCGCTTCAAGGCCCTCGCGCCGTTCCTTAGGAACGATCCGGATCCCTATGCCGTCGTCAACGGCGACCGGATGACGTTCATCATCGACGGTTTCACCACCGCGGATTCGTTTCCGTACTCGGTGAACACCGGCAGCTTCAACTATCTCCGCAACTCAGTCAAAGCTACCGTCGATACCTATGAAGGTCGCGTTCACCTATATCTGGTCGATAGCAAAGATCCAATCTCGGTGGCGTGGTCGCGCGCCTTCCCAGGCCTCTTCGAAGAGCTGGGCAAGATGCCGGCCGATCTGCGCTTGCAGATGCGCTACCCGGAGGCGATGATCGACCAACAGGCGGCCATTCTGAACACGTACCACCTGACTAGCGCCGACGCTGTCTACAACAACATCGATCGGTGGGCGCTATCTCAGGAAAAGTACGCGGAGAAGCCGGAAGCAGCCGACATGGAGGCACGGTTCGTCATGATGGCACTGCCCGGCGAGTCAAAAGCTGAGTTTCTGCTGATCCGCCCCTTCACAGTGGCGGGTAAACAGAACATGGCCGCATGGCTTGCGGGACGGGTCGACGGGGACAACTTTAACAAGCTCGTTCTCTATCGACTACCGCTCGCCCAGGGCGTTCC
>JBDKFK010000009.1:0-50019 GCA_039798745.1 Candidatus Parcubacteria bacterium | reverse complement strand
GTGTGAACACCGACACGGCTCACTGGCATCGTGAAGAAGCCAGTGCCGTACTGATCGAGACTAACAACCTTCTGCCGGATACGGGAGCCGCCAAACGTGACGACTGCCGTAACATCGGTGTTCGGCCGGTTGAGCACAGCCACAAGAACCGTGGCCTCATCTTTACCGGCACGATAAATCGGCCGATCAGTGAAGACGGTGCCGATGGGCGTGTTTTCGACCGTAACACCATGAACCGTGGCCGAACCGGCCACCTTAAGCTCCGCGACGCCGACTAAGCTCTGAATCCGCGGGCCGGTCTGATCAGCGATCTCGACGCCAAAGGCGGCAAGAAGCTGGGCGAGATCGGATTCACCTGAAAACAGCGTGTTCGGATTCATGAACACATGGCGGCTGCCGAGAATAACCCCGGCGCCGGCTAGTCGCGCGAGCTGTGTGTTGGTGACCTCGACGGTCGGAACGGTTGGAACTGTAGGATTGTCGGTTGCACTCATGAGTAGCACCTCCTGTAGGTATGATTATTCAACACGTGACTGATACCGCGCTCTGCGCGGTGGGCTAGAAGTACTAGCATTGTTCTCCTTTCTATGGGAGATTTGAATACAGTTTTACGCACACAGGGGATGTGTACACAAAACGGAGAAAAACGTTTCAGGTTGTCAATGAGCTTTCGCCCACAACATACCTGAAAGCAATTGGGGGATCAAGTAGCATGGGGTGCCCAGATTATACAAAAATAATATGTATATTTCAATACTATAGGAATATAAATCCACTTGTTTCAGGCTCGCACTTATATTCTTACGCTCTTATTACCTGCTCCTGACCTAGTTCTTAAGCTCACACACTACCATAACATTATTACGAATTTAAAAAAATCTCTTATGACATGGCAACATAAAGCAATTATTGGTTCGTTTTTAGCTAAGCATGACGTGGAAAATGTTTTTAGCGAGCTACGGCACGCTGGCTATCGAAACAGTGATATTTCTATTGTCATGTCAGATAACGCGCTTATAGACAGACGCGATGAATCGGTGGATGCCGCAAATACCGGCATATTAACAGGTGGAACGATCGGCGCTCTCGCAGGTCTTATCGCCGGAATTGGCGCAATTACGGTTCCGGGTGTCGGACCGTTATTGGCTGTTGGTCCTCTCGCTACCGCTCTCGGCTTTACCGGAGTGGGTGCCGCAACAGGAGCACTTACCGGTGGGGTTGTTACTGCCCTCATAGACATCGGTATCGCGCAAAGTGATGCTTACAAATACGAACAGGTACTCAAACAGGGCGGAGTAGTAATATCTGTTCTGATAGATGAACAGGATAAAGACAGCATGACACAACTCTTCAAGGAAAATAACGCGACGGATACACAAATAATTACTCCTGACGAAATTGCAGGAATTACTCATGCACATGCATATCCTGATGACGATAATGACGACGCGTATAATCAGCCGGCAATAACCGAAAAAACACGTATCGATAAACGGTCACCTTATAATAGAACCGGTATGTATGCTCATAAAAAGCACTGAGACTTTTCTATTATCCTCCCGTAGCGCAGTATTCACTCTGTGTTTCTACCTCCTGCATTCTTTTTTTACTTACCATATTTTTACGCAAGTCCGTATTAGATACGGGAGTCCCTATAACAATATTTACGCTGTCATATGACTTAATAGTCTGTTGTAGTATGTTATTCACTTTTTTCCCATTTATATATCCGACCACATTTTTAGAAGTTGGTATTGTGAATTTAAGATTAGTAAACAAATCCTGCCATATGGGATCCTTACGATGAATATGAACAACATCTCCGTTTCCATCATGTAAATGGGCTTTTTCTATCTGTTTATCTCCAATTCGGTGATTCTCAGACTTACCACAGGGCGAGATGCGCATATATTTAAACCCGGAAAAATCCTGAAACTTTCCATCAATATACACCCGGAAACCTGCATGATAGTGAACTGGCTTGGTCCGACTTTTATAGTAATATATTCCGCCGACTATTGCCGCAAGGAGAATAGTTAATATTATCCAAAATCTGGTACGTCTCATACCTCCTATTATACCCGTCACTCAGCGCTGTTTGATTTGAGTTCATAGGCCTCATTCTGCTACTATTGTAAGGTAGACTTAGACAGATATCTCGTATTTATCAGTAATACCAGTAACATATACGATGGCGTAATAATTTCTTAACGCATGAGCATAAAAAACCAGTTAACCGTGTATGCAGCATTTATTGCGGTTTTTATATCGTATGTGGTTTTTATGCCTTACTCCGTTCTCGCGGCTACCTCGGTACGAATTCAAGGCAAACTAGCGTTACGACAACGCGGTTCTGTGAACCCAAAATCTCTGCGCCTTAAACTCGCTTTATATACAGATGATGAATCTGCACAAGCTCTATGGACTGAACGTTATGACAGCTCGGGAACATGTGCCCCAGTTCCTGTACAAAAAAATGGAACATACAAAATTCATCTTGGTTCCTGTGTAGAGCCGGCAGCTATCTTATTCGAAAACGAGAGTTGGCTACAAATAGATATCCGCGACGGTACTACATGGAAAAGCAGTAACCGCATTCCCTTGTCGTCATCATCACGTACTTCACGCATCACAATAGAGAGAACTTCTCCCGTTCCTTCATTGAGAGATCAGCTCAGGTCAGGTGCGCTCAAACTCAGGTCTGATTCCTCAGAAACAGACACCAGCGCACTAGCAGGACACATTGTTGGTAAAAATAGTAAAGCCACTGAACTGACAATTAATAAAGAATTTCCTTACTCCATTAAGATCGTATCCGCCGATGTAACAGGAACTGTACTGGTAAAAGAGCAACCAGCAGAAGATAGCTCATTTATTTTCGGCGATATCAACGATCTGACCAGGCATCTGCAGACTACGGCACCCGCTTCGAATATCGCGCTTCTTGGTACAGAAAATCAGGTTATCGTCTCTCAATCGGACTCAACCTATACCCTTTCGCTGCCTCAGAACCTTCATGCCGGCGCGTCGTTGAATATTTCAGGATTAAAAATATCTAAATTGGGAGGAATCTTAAAAGCAGCTGATGGAACTGTCAGCGGCGCGGCCGGCATTGACGATCTTGCCGGCGTTGATATTTCAACCGCAACAAACGGACAACTCTTACGCTACAACGGTAGTGACGAAGAATGGCAAAACTGGACACCTGATATTGTTTCTTTAACAGGTCTATCCGCCACAGCACCTCTCACCTACAATTCCTCGAGTGGAGCATATGGACTTTCATACAACGCGACGAACCTGATAGTCTCTTCAAACAAACTTGATACTATTCAAAACATTGACACTGCATCAGCTCCCACTTTTGCAGGACTTACCTCCACCGGACGTATATTTCTCACGACTACCGGTGACTCAGGATACCTTTCGTCTTCCGGCGGCGCGTTACGCATTGATTTGACCAATGATATTGGCTCAGGCATTGGCATATACTCCGACGCGGGCGCGTCAGCGCTTGGAAATATGATTAATGTTAAGGTAGATAATGCTGCATACGCTCAGGCGGCATTCTATATGAACTATGACGGTTCATCAAACGCGGTAGAGATTGTTTCAAACAGTACCGATACCTCATCAAACGCTCTTTCTATAACCGGAAACAATCCTAATGACAGTACTCTTGGCGTGATCGGATACGAGACTGGCAAAGGCAGCATAAAAGTTACCCATAACGGCACCGGTAGTGATTCTAACGCTTCAGCTTTATCTATAGACCTTGCAGGAACCGGGACACGCGCTCAGGGAGTATATGTTGATTCCACAGCGGCGACTGGGACACTCGGTAATCTTCTTCGTCTGCGTAACCAGACCGTGGACAAATTTGTTGTGAATTATCAGGGAAATCTCGGCATGGCCGGCGACCTCACAATCGGCGCAAACGGAACAAATACCACGATTACAAAATATGGAAATACCGCAGGCGATGAATTTTTTGTCGGAACAAACGGAGCCTTTAGAGTTCAACGGTCCGCAACCAACTCCGAAACCTTCCGAGTACAGATAAATGGTGACACCCAAGGCCGATGGCTGGGCACATCAGACGGAAAACTAAAATGGGGCGATGGGAGTAACGCGCAGGATATCACACTTCAGCGCGGCGCGGCGGGCTTGCTCTGGCTTGATGGCGGAATGGTAATTAATAATAGCAATGGTAGCTATAACACTATTGTCAAAGGCGTTTCTGATTCTAATCTTTTCTTTGTAAACGGCACCGCAAACAGTATAGGCATCGGCACCTCCACTCAGGGGAGTAAACTTGATATTGCTGATTCAGGAAACGGTGTAGTACATGGCTTAAGATTACAAAACACTGTCGCTGCCGCCAATAACTCTGCTTCAGACATATTATTTGCCGCCAAACGCCTTACTACCGGAACGACTAATATTGCAAGTATCTCCGGCATGATTACTGATGTTACTCAAAATGCTTTTAAAGGAGCGCTTATCTTTTCGACTGCCAATAACTCAGGTCCTGCCGAACGCATGAGAATCGACAATATAGGAAATGTTGGAGTCGGGACAAACAATCCTCAGTATCTCCTGCAGGTAAGAATTGATGCAAGTAACGAAGGGCATGTCACCTCGACTGGCGCGTGGGCAAATACCTCCGATCTCCGGTTCAAAAAAAATATAGAAGACCTTACCGATGGACTATCAAAAGTAATGTCTCTGCGCCCGGTGTCATATGACACGCTTACTGCTCCTGACCGGATTGAAGCCGGTCTTCATATTGGATTTATTGCTCAGGAAGTAGAAAAAATCGTACCTGAAGTAGTTGATACTGACAGCAACGGCTTTAAGTCTCTCACGTATGGTCAGTTTACTCCGCTTCTGGTATCAGCGATCCAGCAACAACAACTCTCACTCGCGCAAACAAGTAAACGACTTACCGGTATTGAAGACCGTATATCTCCGCCAGTACCATTGCCCGATGTATATGGCACACGACTGGATACGCTGGAAAAACAACTAACGGATCTACAGTTATTATTTGATACAGACCATGCTCAAGATCCTCATTCGCTATCTGACATAACAATTCAAAATCTCATTACACAACATGCTCTCGTTATTGAAGGGTCTGCTGTGTTTAAAGGCTCAACAGTATTTGAAGGTCCTGTAACATTTAACTCTGATTCGGGTGGTTATGCCAAGATTAAACAAGGAGCAAACAAAGTACAGATAACATTTGAGCACCCATACGAACAGATACCGATCATATCTGTTACTTCAAAAAGCTCTAGCGTTGTATATGAAGTGACTGATGAATCATCGACAGGGTTCTCTATTCTTTTACAACAACCCGCAAATAAGGAACAGCTGTTTTCATGGATAGCCCTCTCGGTAAAAAATCCGAAAACATATGAAAGTACCAGTAGTGATTCTGTCACAACCGAGGTCGTCACACCGTCACCGGAAATAACTGTCACAGAATCACCATCTGTATCTCCAACTCTTGTACCGACAAGCAGCCCGTTATAAATTTGATATAGTTACAAAATCATGCGTTTGACCATTACAAAAATCATTATTACTGCTTTTATTACCATTGTTCTTGGATTGGGCACGTATGGATGGTATCGTTCTCAACAGCTGGATACTTCATATCCTGCAATTAAAAAACACCTTTCACAGTTTATGACCGTTCCAGATGATAAGCCGATCGTTGTTGAAGTTAGTGACGCTGCAACGTTGAAAAAGCAGGATCCATTTTACAAAGAAGCGCAGCCAAATGATATTATCATTATCTGGAAAGAAAAAGCGATTATCTATCGTCCCTCAACACAAAGAGTAATTGATTGGGGTGTTATAATAAAATGATTCGTCAACTTTTATGATTTTCTTGATCTTATTTTCATTTATTGCGGGTGTCGTGACTATTCTATCTCCATGCATACTCCCGATCCTACCCATTGTCCTATCGGGTTCTGTAGGAACAGGGAAAAAGAGGCCCTTCGGAATAGTTACAGGTTTTATCATCAGCTTTACGTTTTTCACTCTCTTTCTTTCGACCTTGGTTAAACTTACCGGTGTCTCGGCCGACTTTCTCCGGACATTTTCTGTAATCATCGTCTTACTATTTGGAATCAGTCTTCTTATCCCGCGCGTGCAGTTGTATATGGAACAGCTGTTCAGTAAGCTAGCCCGATTTACTCCTAAAACACAGGGGGATACCGGATTTACAGGTGGACTGGCGATAGGCATAAGTCTCGGCCTTGTCTGGACTCCCTGCGTTGGACCAATCATCGCCTCTGTCATAACGCTCGCGGCATCGAGTAATATAAATGCCGCCACTTTTTTTATAACTCTTGCGTACTCTATCGGCACAGCTATACCCATGTTAGCTATTACCTACGGAGGACGCACACTTCTTCAAAAGGTGCCCTGGCTTCTCAAGAATACAGGAACGATTCAAAAACTATTTGGCGTACTCATGATCCTTACTGCTCTGGCAATTGCGCTCAATTTTGATCGGACCTTTCAATCATATATACTTGAAAAATTCCCTCAGTATGGAACCGGCTTAACCAAGCTCGAAGAGAATGAGACAGTAAGTAAGGCTCTCAAAGATTTACGAAGCGCGCCTTCCGATACCAGCCAGACAGCACCAGAGCTTATTCCCGGAGGCGAATGGTTCAATTCCCCTCCTCTCACCATTGCATCGCTTAGAGGAAAAGTAGTACTTGTAGATTTTTGGACATATACCTGCATCAACTGCGTTCGAACGCTGCCCTATATACAATCATGGCACACTAAATACGCATCAAAAGGCCTAGTAATAATCGGCGTCCACACGCCGGAGTTTGCGTTTGAAAAAAAAGCATCCAATGTGCGTCTGGCGATTGCGGACTTTAAACTTACCTATCCCGTAATGCAGGACAATAATTTTGATACATGGAACGCATATAGCAATCAATACTGGCCGGCAAAATATCTCATCGATAAAGATGGACGCATCCGCTATACCCATTTTGGTGAAGGGGAATATGACAAAACAGAAGAGATTATCAAGCAATTATTAAACGAAACGGGCGCTGACGTTCAGAATATTCCTGTCTCAAATCAATCTTACGAAACATACGCGCGTACTCCTGAACTTTACCTTGGCAATTCACGAATCCAGTATCTGAGTTCACCTGAGAACATAATAGTAGATAAAAAAATGCAGTTTACTGAACCAACCGCTTTACCCGCCAATTCTTTCGCGTACACGGGTAGCTGGACGGTGGGAGAAGAGAGAGCAATGCCTCACAAGGGAGCTAAACTTACATTACAGTTTGACGCAAAAAATGCATATCTGGTAATGCGCCCCTTAGCAGCTTCACCAGGCCGTATCCGAGTACTCCTGGATGGTGCTGTCGTTACAACAGCTAACGCTGGCGTTGATGTAAAGAACGGTGTCGTAACGATCGCTTCAGATAGACTCTACACACTTATTAATCTTCCCAAAGCCGGAAAACATACACTTATCCTGGAATTTCTTGACGATAACCTGGAACTGTACGCGTTTACATTTGGTTAAAGCTTAAAAGAGCGCTATCTGATTTTTTTTCAGCCGCGCAAGTTCCTGTTTCCGTTCCAGTTTTACGGCAGCTTCATCTTCTACCTCTGTAACCAGAGGTATTAGTATCTCTTTTTTGAACCGTGACATCTGTGTTTTAGTACGGTTTCTTTCTTTCGCCTCCAGCAAATATATATGATGCTTTGCCCGGGTGAGTGCGACGTATAATAGTCGTCTTTCTTCTTCTATATGTTCCGGTTTCTGTCCCGCCCTCACAAAAGGAATACTGTTTTCCTCAAGTCCGCAGATAAACACATACGAAAACTCCAGTCCTTTTGCCGCGTGCATGGTAAGCAATGTCACTCTGTCCGCTGTATTATCATAATATTCATGTTCCTTAAGATACCTGAAATAGTTTATAGACCGTGCCAGTCCGTCAGCATAACCATCAAAACGGATAATATTGCTATAAATCTGTTGCAGACTATTCATATGCCCCGATTTCTTTGACATATATTCTTTGATATGAAAACGGGTAACAATCTCGTCAACCAGCTGTGATACCCTCAGCGAAGGCGCCGCTGTTACTAACTCCTGCAAAGATGCTAGTACCTTCGTGAGGTTATTCTTTCCGGTCATATTTGCACCGGTTTTATATGCTACGCGAAGCTTCTTATCAATCTGCAGAATAGAAGAGCCGAGTATATCCATGAGCACGTCTGTTGAACCAGACTGAATATATTCAAGACACTCGATAATAAATGCCGCTTCTTTACTTTCATACGGACTATTACCTCCTACAACCTGATACGGAATTCCTGACTCTTCAAAACGCTGTTGCAGAACACGGCTGATTTTATGGGTACGGTATATCACCGCAAAGTCGCTGAAATGCGCAGACGTAACACACTCACGTTTCCGGTTGCCTGCCTGAATAAGGTCCATGCCTCCCATTATTGTGCTTATTTCATCTACTATTTTTGTTGCTTCCGTGTACTCATTGAGTGTTCGTATCATCGTAACCGTTCCTTCTTCACTGGTTGCGGGTGTGAGAGGTATTATATGAGAAAACAACGCGGCACTAACCGCAATAACTTGTGATACAGATCGATAATTAGTTTGCAGTGTAATTTCTTTAGTTATTGTGAAATCATCTTTGAATCTTTGAAAAATTGTGTCATCTGCTCCCCGAAAAGAATAGATAGACTGCAGCGGATCACCTATGACAAAAATGTTATTCCCGGTTAGCTTTTTTATCATCTCATACTGTATCTCGTTCGTGTCCTGAAACTCATCAATCATTACGTAATCAAATAGGTGAGGCGTACTATTTTGTTTAAGTAAAGAGTATGTTCTCTGTAATAGATCATCATAATCAATCATGGCCTCCTCTTTGAGTATCCCGTCATAAAGAGTCAATGCAGACATGGTAGCTTCATCCGCAGTATTCTGTAGATTATTTTTGTAGTTAGAAATTAAAAGCAGCACGTCCTTGATCGTCATCTTTTCTAGATTTTTTACCGTCTTTATCACACGCTCTGCAACTTCTTCACGTATCCTATCTGAAGCAATCTGAATATCCTCTCCGCTCGCTTTTAATAGATCGTATCCCAACCCGTGAAAGGTAGTAATTTTGGGTAACGTACCGGTATAACTACTAGATAGACGCTCTTGTATTTCCTTCGCCGCTTTTTTTGTAAACGTTATAGCGAGAATTTTTCCTGGCGCAATATTTTTTTCATCTAGCAGGTAGAGCATTCTGCTAATCAATGTTTTCGTTTTTCCTGTTCCTGGCCCGGCAATAATACAAATTGGCCCTTCTGTATCTTCTACCGCGTGTCTCTGTTCGAGATTTAAAGAATCTGATGATGACATCATATTAATATGGGAAATTACATAATATATTTTCGCAAAATGTTATCGCTAGTGAAGAGCATCAATGCTATGGTGAATATGTAGTTGCAAAAATATATTATGCAATTTCCCATATTTGTACCCTGGAAGATGAGTGTGGTCTAAAATTTTTCGCAACTACATATTCACCACAGCGCTAAACCTTTTCCAATCCAGCGATAACATTTTGCGAAAAATTTTAGACCACACTCATCTTCCCACGCTCTACTGATGTTTCTCCAGTTTCAGCAGCCACTCTTTTGTCGGTATCCCCCCACCATACCCCGTAAGCTTCCCATTCGACCCCACAATCCTATGACACGGCACAATCACCGCCACCGGATTTGCGTTACACGCTCCGCCTACTGCCCGTGACGCTTTGGGATACCCTACAAGTGCGGCTACCTCACCATATGACTTAGTTTCTCCATACGGTATCCTCAGCATCTCCTGCCACACTGCCTGTTGAAAAGGTGTACCACGAAGATCAAAAGGCCCGTCAAATATTACCCGCTTTCCCCCAACATAATCTCTCAGCTGCTGCAATGTATGCTTAAGAACAGGAAACGTTCCATCCCGCACCACATCCACCATCTTCATATGCTTCTTAACCCACTGCACTCCCTCCTCCACCGGAGTTCCCGGCGTACCCGTCCAGCAAACACCTTTATCTGTAGCCATAACAACGCACTCGCCTCGTGGAGTTGCAACACTATCCCAATATACCGTCATTTGTTTATTCATATGTATTACATAACTTATATCAATGTCATCTGATCTCCCAGTTTTTTTCGTTCTGTATTATTCGCGAATAATGTAATGACCCCGTATACGCCGTCATATCCCGGTTCTATATGAATATCATGTCTACGCATTCTGGTAATGGCATAGGCCAGATCTTCAAACCCTTCCCGCTTAATTACCTCAACATCAACATTCCTGAGTATCTCAAACTCATGTCCCAGGCTGGCAATAATTCTCTGATACTCCGCCACTACCGCTTTTGATCCTGATCCTACCCCTTTCAACTCAGCTACTATTTCAACAAGCGGAATTATATACTCAACCTGCTTAGCTGTCGTTGGCTTGTAATCTTCGGGTTTATTGGCAAGCTCACTCACTCTATAATCCACACCCACCGTGAGAGGTCTATGACATACAGGGCAGATACCATTATGCTCTCTCGTCTGAGCAGGACTAAAGCTTACTTTGCAGTCTCTATGACCATCATAGTGATACTTCCCTTCTGCAGGATAAAACTCAATAGTACCGACAAACCGGGTATCGTTTGTTTTTATTGCGCCAATAATAGCGTCGTAGTTCATATCACAGTTTATAACGCTTGCCTCACGACCCAGCTTCTGCGGTGAATGAGCGTCTGAGTTGGAAAGTATCGTGACCGACTGCAACTCATCAATCCGCCAGTTCATATATGGGTCGGATGAAAGCCCCGTTTCAATAGCTCGTATCTGCGGACTCAACTCCTCAAATGCTTCTTGAATCGAATCAAATCCTGATTTTGAGCCAAACATTCCAAACCACGGTGTCCATATATGCGCCGGGACATAGAGGTTGTCAGGATTGGCTTCCATACTTATTCGCAACAACTCCTTACTGTCCAGACCGAGAATCGGTCTACCGTCAGCTTTGAGATTTCCAATGCGTTCCAGTCGTGCGTTTATTTCTGACACTGCCTGAAAATCCGGAGCTATGATAAGGTTGTGGAGCTTGCGCACTTTGTCACCTTTCTTATAAATTGTCGCTATTTCGACAGTAAGAATAAAACGGATAGGGTTAGCTCTCACTGATTCCGGTACAAGCTTATCTACTTCCCGCGCCAGTGAATCTTTTAGCTTATACAGACCTTTCTCCGCCGGCTCCAGTTTTTCACGTAGTTCCGCAAACCATTCAGGATGTGTAAAATCACCGGTCCCGATTATAGCAATACCTTTAATCTTACCCCACCGGTATAAACCTTCGAGATTACAGTCTTTGCTTGTAGCCCGTGAATAATGTGAATGGATATGAAGATCAACGATAAGTTCGGCCATACTCTGCATTCTAACAAATAAATCCGCCTGTGATCGAGTTGTGTTACTCTGTTTTTTTATAAACAAGATATACAACTCCTGCTTTGTCGTCAGAAATGTAAAGAACACCATTCGTATCGAACACCATATCCACTGGCCTGCCCAGAGCTCCTCCACCGCTCAGAAAACCTGTTATAAAATCAGTCATTCCTGACACATTTTCTCCGGATATATCGAGTTTTACAATTTTGTATCCGACAGGTGATGAGCTATTCCATGATCCATGCAACGCTACCAGAAGGTCGCCTGCATCGTTCTTTGAAAACTGTTCATTAACAAACGTCAGTCCCAATGGCGCGACGTGCGCGGGTAACTCAAAAGCCGGGGCTTCGGTACTATCGCATGCTTTTGCGCTCTTTCCGGATTTGAATGAGCTGTCAAATAGTTTGTTACCATAGCAGATCGGCCACCCATAATCTTTTCCCTCACGGATTATATTTATTTCATCGGGAGGAAACGTATCACCCAGAAAATCACGGCCCATCTCTGTTGCCCATATCTGCTGTGACTCCGGCTGTACTGTTAGAAAAACTGCGTTGCGTAATCCTCGTGCATATACTTCTGGAGTTTTACCGTTTTCGTCAGAGATAAGAACCGTGCTGATTTTTGCGTCCTTTTCCAAACAGACATCACAGGTTGAACCCAATGATATAAACAGTCTACCGTCATTTGTAAAAGCAAGACTTCGGGTAAAGTGTCTTCCACCCTTGGGCAATGAAAACAGAACCACCGCGTTTGTAGCCCTCATCTGTTTTTCGTCCCATGTATATTTACTTACCTTTGTTTCCTCTGCTACATATAATGAACCTTTATAAAAGGCTATGCCGTGCGGTCTAGCCAACCCGCTTACTACGTCTATTGTTTGATCCGCCGTACCATCTTTGTTTACATCCGGAAGAGCTATCACTTTGCCGGCAGATGTTACTGACGCGAGTAACATACCGCCCGGTGAAAAGGCCAGATCACGAGGGCTCCCAAGCTCATCAGCAAACACGCCAATGCTATAACCCTCAGGTACTTGAATGGCCGGATCTGCGGCATCAGGATGCAGATTCTGTTCCTGTATAAGCTGCTTAATATCGCCTTTTGTAGGAAAGAGTGCAGGTCGCAGATCTCCAACATTTTTGCTTTTTATATATACGAACGTAAGTAACAGGATGACAAGAAAAAGAATCCCCAGTATTTTTTTCATGTGTTTATTGTAATATGCTGATGTAAGACTTCAGTAATAATCGTATTTAGGCAGTTTTTTTCGCTAAAGCGATTCGTAGAGTAAGGTCTCGGCTTCGGCCGGGACGTTCCTTAGATCTCTTCCAAAGTACTCTTTACCGCGTCGACAATGATTCCCGGCTCAGTGAGTGGAATATTAAAACTTGTTTTCTTAGCTACGTTCCAATGACTGTGTGAAGATAACGAAAGATATTCTTTTGCCTGCTTTTGCCACACATCTTCTACAAGCTGCGCATCATGTTCAGATACACCCTGACTGACCATCGATTGCATAGAAACGACAGGGTCGTGATGTATTACGGTTACAGGAATATCCGGAAAAGCATTACTGCTTTGAATATCTGCCGTTGTCTGCATCATTACCTCGGTTTCCTGAATCTCTGTTTCATACGTTTTAGCAAATACACGAGTCTCAAGAAATGCATTCAGTACTTCCTGCGGGAGCGATTTATAGCCTATGCGAGTATATCGTTGCTTAAGAAATCTTTTCCCAAGACGCATAATACCAAATCGTGACATTGCTTCTTTAACGCGTATTTTATCGACAGTTCCGCTATGAGCAAATACCTTATGAAAGGAAGGAACATCAAGTTTGGACAATGCTGAATTATCCTTACTTACAGGATTAACAACAATGAACGCTGCCACTTCCTGCGGATACTGTCTTGCAAACTGCTCCGCAAACAACGCTCCTTCGGCCTGAGAAACAAATATATAAGGTCCTTTTATCTGTGCCTGCTTTAATAACAGTCGTAGTTCGGCAGCGATCTGTTTTCCGTAACGTGGTTTGGGTCCCGGATCACTCCACCCGTACCCCGCTCTGTCATATATCACAACTCTCACATACTTTGAAAGTTCAGTGCATACGTTATACCATTCAAGCGCAGAGGATCCTATAGAAGGTTCAATTACTACGACAGGCTTCTTGGAACCGAGTATGGCAATATACTGTTTGCGACCATTAACGTTTATAACGCTCCCTATCCTTGGCGGGTGAGCAATAGAAATTCTCGTCGTAAAATAGTTATATATAAATGCCGCTATATAGAGATATAAAAAAATATAGATGCCGTGATCTATAACATTACCTAATAATTCCATGCTTATATAATACTGGAGAATTACCTTTTGTGACACCGTACGTGCATTTCTCGGATAAGCCAATAAAACCACACTTTGATAAGTATTTATTAGACGATCAGGATAATGCATATTTTATGTTATCCACATATCCACAATGTGGATATCTTTATAGAGTGGTTCACAGATTAGCCATGGTGTACAATTGCACCTATGGCCTCTCATGATCTGGAAGTACAAAAACTTATTAAAAACTACGGACAGTTCCGCGCTGTTGATAGTATTTCCTTTGTTGTACCAAAAGGAAAAATTGTCGGTTTCTTAGGTCCAAACGGTGCCGGAAAAACCACAACAATTCAGATCCTCTTAGGCATTACGTTACAGTCTGCAGGAAAGATAAAATACTTTGGGAAAGACTTTGATATTCATAGACAAGAATGTCTCCAGCGCATAAATTTTACTTCCGCGTTCAACACCCTTCAGGGGAAAATTTCAGTCTGGCAGAATCTTCTGGTCTTCGCACATCTGTATGGCATTAAGAATGCTGAGCGAAAGATTATGGAACTTATCAGTTATTTCGAGATAACCGATATCCTTCACCAACGTTACTATGAACTATCAGCCGGTCAGAAAACAAGAGTTAATATTGCAAAGTCGCTATTAAATGACCCTGAACTCATCCTCATGGACGAACCTACCGCGTCTCTTGACCCGGACATTGCCGATAAGACTCTCACTCTTATCGAAGATCTCAAAGAAACACGGAATATTTCTATTCTGTATACGAGTCACGATATGGCGGAAATAACACGTATCTGCGATGAGGTAATATTTCTTGACCATGGAAAAATCGTTGCTCAGGATACCCCTCTTGGTCTTACAAAACGTATTCCCTATGCTCAGATGCGACTCACATTCGACAGTGACAAAAAAAGTATTGAAACATACCTCAAAGAAAATAAACTCACCTATACATTTCATCACAAAAACGTTGTAGAAATAGATACCGAAGAAAAACTCATACCTAAAATTATTTTCGGGATCAGTAAAGTAGGTATCTGGATAACAGATATTGAGATCCGCAAACCAAACCTTGAAGATGTCTTTTTACAAATTGCCAGAGGAGAATCCGATGTCAATCAACAGAGTTAAAGCTATTCTATTACAGGAATTGTATATCACATCTCAGGCGGTTGAAGTGCTCATGGATATTCTTGTTTTCCCGATCATGTCTATCGTCGTCTTCGGATTTTTATCGACCTACTTAGTCGGAGCGACTCGTCAGGCTGTCGGACACTCAATTCTTATTGGCATGATATTATGGCAGGTTATATTTATTGTTCAATACTCTGTCTCTGTGGGTAGTCTCTGGAATATATGGTCACGCAATCTAAGTAACCTCTTTATCACACCATTGTCTGTCGGCGAATATATGCTAGCTCATACACTTTCTGGAATACTCAAAGCGATTGTTGTATTTACCATAAGTGCTCTTATGTCCAAAGCGGTATTTCATGTTAATGTTTTTGAGATTGGCGTCGCGAATATTCTGCTGTACTTCTTCAACCTCATGTTGTTTGCGTTTTCTATGGGCATTATTATTCTGGGTCTCATTTTCCGTTACGGCACCCGCATTCAGGCCTTTGCGTGGGGACTCCTTCCCCTATTTCAACCATTGTCTGCATCATTTTATCCTGTGTCAGTACTACCACAACCGTTGCAGTATATTTCATATCTCTTACCAACCACCTATATCTTTGAAGCGCTTCGCGCGAGTTTGGAGACGCCATCAATCCAGTGGCAGTTTATCGGCATTTCGTTTGTTGAGAACATTATCTATATGACAATTGCTATATGGTTCTTCAACGTAATGTTTAAAAAATCTAAAGAGTCGGGACAGTTTGCCCGCAACGAAGCCTAATCAAGAAGTAAACATATAAAGTTTTGCCGGCCTGTGAGCTACTTTTTTCTGAATCTTATCTGTTTCTTTTACTATTCCCATACCCAGCATCTGCTTTCTGAAATTACGGTTATCGTATTTTTTGTCTGAGATGATTTCATAGACTATCTGCAGATCATTTAGAGGAAAATACTTTGGCATAAACTGTTTTACAACAAGATGTTCAACATTCTCCCGCAGATGTTCTCTCGCTTTCTGAATAATAACACTATGATCAAACGCTAGTTTTTTCAGTCCGTTTATGTCGTGCCAGTTATCCATAGAATCAATATTCTCACTATTAACCAGCGCGATAAACCCTACTGAAACAGTTCTTCCCCGGGGGTCACGGTCTGGTTCAGTAAACGTATGAAATTGTTCAAAATAAATACGGTAATCTCCAATGGTCTCCTTCAGCTTTCTCATAAGAGTGTCTTCTGCCCGCTCATTCTTTTTCAGAAGTCCTCCCAGCAACTCATACTTTCCCATAAACGGCTCAACTTCGCGTTTATGAAGATACACCATAAGTGTACCGTTCACTATAGTAAATATAACGGCGTCTACAGCAATTCTCCCTTTTTCATACTCCGCGCTAAGTTCTTTCATGGCTTTATTATACAAAATTTAATCCCGCGCAAATAACCTATGGCTGCGTGAGGTGTTTTTATGCGACTGGATTCTCTCCCGCTTCAGGGCTGTTCCATGGAGCAGAAAAACACCTCACGCAGCCATAATAATAGCACATCTTAACGTATTATTTACATAAACCTTGACATTCTGGAATATTGATGTATACTAAGAATGGTTAACGTAAATAATACGCTAACATTTACCAATTACCTGTATCCTTATGTCAAACCAGATATCAACTACCCTTACCCAGGGTATGGATCAGTTCTCAGAACGTGTCACACATCAAAAAGCTTTATATCGGACTCTGCACTCCATCGCGGAGTCTGACCCCTCACCTGACAAGGTGTTCCGTGTAACCGATCCCGACCTCTTTCAAAAAATAATCTCAACATTCGGACCCGCGCTTACCGGCGAAACAGCACAGGTTGAACTACAAAAATTGTACGAGATAGGGCTGCATAAAGAAACCGGCGCTCTCGTTATAAGTAATAAAGGCGCCACACTCTATTCACTATCACCTAAAACCGATACCCCATTTATAACCCGCCATATCGGACTTTGTGTCTATATGCCTGGCTGCGGTATGGAGTTTGTCAATGTGGGACTTATCGGCAACGTATATGACGGCTCGGCAGTCCTCCGAAGTGAGTCGGCCTGTACTCCCTCATTCCTTTTCGGTTCACAGCGATGTAACTGCGCCCATCAGTGGCACAGTGCCAATGAACTAGCCGCCCATTTTCACCCTGCAACCCCTCCTCACGCAAAAAACGGCGCAACATTTGAGACATGGGTCCAGCAACAGATTCATTATCATAAAGGGAAACACATTCACTCTTCCAAAACCGGTCCGGGATTTATTCTTATGCATATAGATACCCAGAACGGTATGGGAAGTGGCTTTACACCCAATGAGTTTGCTTATGATCTTTATACAAGAGCCTCTCTACGCCACCGTGGCGAGTACTCAGCAGAACAAATAGCGCATACGACAATGGCCGGCGGCTTTGAAGCGATCGGTATTCCACCTGATCCTCGTAAGGAAAATAATGAGATAGGTTATCAGATAACCTATGTTGTTCTCGATTACCTTGAACTTACGAAAGACCTTATCTTTCTTTCCAACAATACATACAAGATTCATCAACTGGAATCGCATGGCTACAATGTCACCCGCGTTAAAACTGTGGGCGCAATAAACCTTGCCGGCGCCCAGGAGGCTGAACAGCGGGGAACTGAGTTTCATCACCTCGATATAAACGGCAAAAATGTACGGTTTGACGATGAGTTACATCGTCTTGTTTCCGAGATTAACCATATTACCCAAAAGAACCCAGTTATACAGTTACACCAAACCTATGCTCGTTAAAATCTGTGGATTAAGTAACAGTATTGATGCTATGAACGCCGTCGCAGCCGGAGCAGACGCGCTCGGATTTGTGATGGGCGGATGGGTGTTACCTCCTGAGGTAGAACCTCACGCTCAGACAGTGAGAATGATCATCAAACAGCTGCCGTCAACTGTCGACAGCTACATAGTAACGCATCTGCTGGAGGCAGAGGATATCGTGTCTCTGGCTAACTATGTTCAGTCAACAGGTATTCAGATTTCCGAAGATCTGCCGGTCGAAAAACTGCGAGCAATCCGCAGCAAGACTGATAAGAAAATTGTTAAAACAGTTATCGTTCGCGACGCCGCAAGTGTAAAACGTCTCAAGGAAGTAGAACCTTACTGTGATTTTATACTTCTTGACACCCAGATTGCCGGCTATGTTGGCGGGACGGGCAAAACAAGTGACTGGGAACTGTGTAGAACTATGGTGCGGTCCGCGAAAAAACCTGTATTCCTGGCGGGTGGACTGAATCCGAAAAATGTCAAGGAGGCAATACAACAGGTAAACCCACAGGGTGTAGATGTATCAACAGGAGTCAGTACATATTCACTCGAGTATCTACGAAAAGATCGTAAGGATCCGGAAAAAATTAATAGTTTTATATCTCTATCAAAAAACATATGAACACTCGCTATTCAAAATCTCTCTTATCGTGGGAGTCCGCAAAACAATACTTAGTTCCCGGAAGTAGTACCATCAGCAAGCATCCGAAACTATATACCTTTGGAGCCTACCCTATCTATGTGGAATCCGGGAAAGGTGCCGAAGTTACCGATATAGACGGCAATACGTATGTAGACTTTCAGAGCAGTCTTGGCGCAACTATACTTGGTACAGCTTATCCCGAGGTTGTTAACGCTGTTATAGATCAGGCACGGAAAGGATCTCTCTTCTCACTTTCTACCGAACTGCCTATACGTCTGGCCCAAATTCTTTGCGACCTTATACCCTCTGCCGAACGTGCACGTATTTTACGAAACGGCTCCGACGCAACTTCTGCCGCGGTCCGTATTGCACGCGCGTATACCAAAAGAACCAAAATTCTCAGCTGTCATTTCCACGGATGGCATGATTGGTACTATGTCATAACCTCAATGAACCGCGGGATACCAGCTCACTTAAAAGATGATATTCAGGAGTTTCCATACAACGATCTTGCTGCTCTGGAAAATCTTTTCAAGAAGTATCCTCATGAAATAGCGGCGATCATTATGGAACCTGTACATCTTGAAAAACCGAATAAAGATTATCTCAAAAATGTGAAAAAGTTAGCGCATACATATGGCGCAGTGCTCATATTTGACGAGGTTGTGACGGGCTTCCGATTCGGACTTGGCGGCGCTCAAAAACACTTCGGTGTCACTCCCGATATAACCTGCATAGCCAAAGCATTAGCAAACGGCGCTCCGCTTTCGGCTGTTGTCGGATCTGCCGAAATCATGGACTCAACTGAGGACGTGATAACCTCTATGACATATGGCGAAGAGACACTGGCAATCGCCTCAGCCATCGCTACACTCGACGTCCTTATACGTGAGCCCGTAGTTGATCACATCTGGAAACTCGGTAAACTGTTTCAGCAAAAATATAACACCCTCACAAAAAAATATAACGTCCCCAGTGAATGCATCGGCCTTCCTCCCCGTATGGAGCTTACGTTTACCGACTCCGCTGTTGCTTCACGGTTGCATCTGAAATCTTACATGCTTCAGGAGTCGGCGAAACAGGGAATACTGTTTGGCAATATGATATTTATCAACTACTCGCACACAGATGAACAGATCTCAAAAGCTCTTGCTGTTTGCGAAACTATATTCCAAAAAATTTCAAAAGCCAAACATGCGTCAGATATACCGTTACAAGGAGCACTCTGTGAACAACTATGGTAACACCTACTCTTGAATCGTTGTATGGACCGGTTGATAACCTTAGTCATTTTATTCACCCCGAATATAACCGGCGTTTTTCATTCATGACGCAGGTCGAGGTTGTCAAACTTGCAGTAACCGTCGTAGATGCTATACATAAATCCGGACTCAATACAATCATCGTTTCAGAGTCCGGTGCATCTCCTCTGGCGCTAATCTGTGAGATGATAGCCAAAAAGCGAGGTTATAACTGGCAATGGGTGTATGTAAAGTTTCCCCGCGACCCGGTTACAAATATCTTTCCACTCCTTAGATATTATCTAACCGCTGAAGAAAGAGAAAACAGAAAACCCCAAAAAAATGCAGCTATGTTTGAAGGGACAACAATTGAGAAACGACTCAAGGGTGACTGTCTGTTTTTTGACGAATATATTGATTCAGGAACAACTTTAAGAAACGCTTTGCGGTATCTTCCTTTGTTGTCCAAAGATATTCATATTCAGATTGGCGCCTATTATATGAATCTCGACAATGTGCCTTCGGGATGTTCTGTTGCTTTTCATCTTTATGACCAAACGTCAAAGGAACAATGTTTTGCTGACGGCGTATATCCCTTTGAAAACCGTATAGATCTTATTGGGTACTGGTACACAATTACCGACATACTTATGAAAAAAACACAGTTTGCCGATAAAAAATATACTGTCGAAAACGAGTATGCAGTCGCGCAGTTTATTGAGATTCTTCTAGCCAAACTTAGCAACACCAACGTTATTAAAAAAATAAAACAACATATATCCAATGACCAGATACAAAGCTATCTCACCATGAATCATCTCTTACTGTTTGTTCTGTATCTTCTTGAACAAAAAGTTTCTGGGTCACAACCATCTACTGAACTTATGCTCCAGATATTTGAGATGTACGCGCCGATCTGGTCTCCTCTCCCTGATAATTTTCATATAGAGTTTGTGTCAGCGTTTGAGGCACTGAGGTCAGAGATTAGTTCGTCTCAGGAGTTTACTAAAACTATCCCTTCTTATAAACATATACGAGTCTTTCTTATGCGCTACATTCACCGTGTTATGTATAAACGTCATCGCCAGTATTTTTCGTCTATTAATAATTTAATTTCATCCTATGTTTAATCCCGATACCATCATCGATATCTCGATGGAGCTGAACGAAAAAACCGTCGTCTGGGTTCAGGACCCACAACCTCAGTTACGTCCTGTCGCCCGCATGCCAAAAGATGGCTGCAACTTTACCTGGCTCGATTTTGGTGCACATGCAGGAACGCATGTTGACGCTCCTTATTATTTATTCTCCGACAAATGGACTGCAGATCAGATACCCTTTTCCCGCCTTATCGGCCCCTGTCAGGTGATGGATCTTACAGAGGTCGAGGATATGATTACCCTTGAAGATATTAAAAGAATACCTCTCACTCAGAAAAAACTTTTGCTCAAAACAAAAAACTCCTATGACTCGATGAAAACATACAACCCAAAGCATGTTGCCGTAAGTGTAGAGGCTGCAAAGTATTTACTCAAGCAGGGTGTCTCAACGCTCGGATTTGATTACCAGTCCTTTGAACGTGACGGCGCCAACATTCTTCATTCGCTGTTTCTCAAAGAAAGTGTAACCCTTATAGATAACCTACGACTCAAAGACGCGCAGGCAAAAGATTATCAGCTTATTTGTCTGCCGGTAAAGCTTACCGGGATTGACGGCGCACCTGCCCGCGCGATATTAGTTGAATCAAATGTATGAAACCTTTTTCCGACTACGTTGTGTCGTACAAAGATTTTCCGAAACCAGGTGTTGTTTACTGGGATTTTACGTACCTTCTGAAAGAACCATTCGTAAGATCGGCGGCAATCAGTGCATTTGTCAATCATTTTCAACATAAAAATGTTACAAAAGTGGCCGCTGTTGAATCGAAAGGATTTACTATCGGCGCGCTCATCGCCGAGCGGCTTAATCTGCCTCTCATACTTATTCGTAAGCCCTCTCTCATACCGGGAGATACACATACCGCTTCTTTTGTTAAAGAATACGGCATAGGTACCTATGAAATAAAAGCCGATGCCTGTACTGCCGCGGATTCTGTGTTGATTATTTACGACATCATGGCTGGTGCCGGTGCCACCCAAGCGGCCACAACTCTTATGAGACAAACCGGGGCGACGGTTGCTGGTTGCGGATTTGTGGTAGAGTTGGAGTATTTGCACGGAAGAGAACAGTTAGAAGACGTAGATATTTTTTCACTCGTTAAAGTTGCTAAGAAACCAAATCTATGAAACAGTACTCATATATAAGCTTTGACCTCCAGGGAACCTTAAGTAGCAGCAGATTTTCGGATGAGTTCTGGATGGAGCTACTTCCTCAGTGGTATGCCAGTAAACACACCAATTCTCTTAAAACGGCTAAACTTGAGCTCGCTTCGTTTTTTCGCGATGTAGGCCCGTACGATTATCGCTACTACGATTGGCGGTACTGGGCTAAAGAACTGCAGCACTCTTCATCATTTGATGATATGGTAGTGCAGCTGCGTCATACACCACACTTGTATCCACCTATGAAATTATTTATAAACGACCTGTATGTTAAGGGTGTGCCGCTCATCATCATTTCTTCCACGACTCATGATTTTATAAGCTGCGAACTCGATAACAATGCCTCTTATTTTTCACATATTTTTTCATCGCTTGATGATTTTAAGATACCCGGTAAACCACAGACCCTTTACTCTCAAATCTGCGACAAGCTGCAGGTGAACCCTGCTGATATACTGCATATTGGAGACAGTCAGGAGATGGATATCATCAACGCTTCCAAAGCCGGGCTCGATACATATTTCGTGGAACGGTCTGTAGACCAGAGTGAACATGTATCGCGAATAAAACAGCGTTATTGTCTATGAAATTTTCTATGCCATTCCGCTAAGCTCATCTCTATTTTTGTAGGCCTGCCGTGCGGACAGGTGGAGTTGTTTGGTGTTTTTTCCAGATCGGTTATGAGCTCTCTCATTTGTTGTTTTGTAAGAGGATCTCCTGCTTTTATCGCGCTCCGGCACGCGAGATAGGCCAACATCCGCTGAGTGCGGGAGTCTACAGCTTTCACTTTGGTTCCTTCCATAACATCGGCAATCATTTCACTAACCAGCTCCGATATATTACGGTCTTTAAAAATACGTGGAACCGCCGTTACTATAAATGTGTTTGCTCCGTATTCATGAATATCAAAACCTAGCTGCAGAAACATCTGCGAATACTCTCTTACTGTCTCAGCTTCACTCACCCCCAGATGAAGCATTACCGATACGGGCAATAGATACTGATCTGCCGCTAATCGTTGCCGATTATATGCTTCAAGGAACTGCTCATACAGTACCCGTTCATGAGCCGCGTGCTGGTCGATCATAACCATTCCTCTGGTAGTCTGAGCAACAATATATACATTGTGTAACTGAAATATATCTTTGGAAGCAGCGAGTGAAACTTCCATAGTACCCTCGGGCATAACTTCATCTCTCAAGAGTTGCGCCGCGTACGAATCGGTGCCTCCATCCCGAACCATAGAGGTCGCTCGCATTGTTGCATATAAATTCTTATGTGATCGTTTCCAACGAGCGTCATAAAAGGTAAGATCTTTGGTTGCCAGCGTCTGTGTTATTATATCTCTCAACGCCGTGTGCACAGATTCAGGATGTATAAACCTGACTTCTTCTTTCCGGGGATGTATATTTACGTCAACAACCTCATAGGGTACGGTTATAAAGAGTACGAAAATGGGGTATGTTTGCGGCTGAAGGAGTGTACCATAACTTTCTTTTATACTTGATACTATCGACTTATTTTTAACGCTACGGTTATTTATAAATAGAAAATTCTTATGCTGTGATTTGCTGGAAAGTTGCGGCTTGGCAATAAAACCTGAAATGGTTACATAAGGAGATTCCGCCTGTACGGGCACTAATGTATGATAAATATCAGCACCAAACGACAGTTTAACCCTCTCCATTATGTCCTGGTGCTGTGGAATATCGAGTACCACTTTCTTGTTGTGAGACAGAAAAAAACGTATTTCCGGATGGGCTAATGACTGAGCTATTATTATGTCGAGAATATGACGAAACTCTGTTGGACCACTCTTCATAAACTGTCGTCTCGCTGGTACATTCTGAAATAACTCCTCAATTATTACAACCGTGCCGTCAGGCATTCCTATGGTACCAATATGTTCCACCTGTCCCTCCACCAACTCAATAATTGTTCCCACCGAGGCGCTCTTCTCTTTACTCTTTATAGTTAGTGAACTTATTGCCGCCAGACTTGAAAGAGCCTCCCCGCGAAAACCCATGGTTGATATACCTGCCAACTGGTCTTCGGTATAAAGTTTACTTGTAGTATGCGGCTTCACAGAAAGCGCCACATCAGCAGTGTCCATGCCTTGGCCGTTATCTGTTACAACGATTTTCTTAAGTCCGCTCTGCTCAATATCTATACGAATATAATCAGCGCCAGAATCGATAGCGTTTTCTACCAGTTCTTTTACTGCGTAGGCCGGCCGTTCTATAACCTCGCCCGCGGCTATCTTTGAAACCAGTGCTGGTGGTAGTTGTTTTATAGTACCCATTATGTTTGCATTATACTTTCTCTTTCAATGCCGCCAGTATATTTAACGCTTCAAGTGGTGTTGTTGTATGGATGTCCAGCTTTTTCAACGATGCTCTTATCTCATCATCTGCCGATACGGGGTCTGTATGCATCGTCGAAGAACGGACAACCGCAAGCTCCCTCTTTTCGAGACTATGTAGAATCTCTACCGCCCTCGCTACCGCTTTTTCCGGAACACCTGCAAGCTTAGCTACCGCTACTCCAAAACTGTGAGACGCGCCGCCGGGGGCAACGGTATGAAGAAAGACCGGCTCACCATCACGATTATCAACCGAAACATGATAGTTTTTTATCTTATCCGGATACTGCTGCTCCAGTGTCTGGAGTTCATGATAATGAGTAGCAAATAAAGTTTTAGGAGAAACGGTGGGATTGGAGACAAGATGCTCCGCCACTGCCCATGCAATACTTATGCCATCGTACGTACTTGTACCTCTCCCTATTTCATCCATCACAATGAGACTGTCAGATGTTGCGTTATGCAGTATGTTTGCTGTTTCAACCATCTCGACCATAAACGTTGAGAGACCTGAAGTTATGATATCAGAGGCACCACTGCGAACAAATATTTTATCAACGGGTGTAATTCTGGCTTTTTCAGCCGGCACAAAACTACCCATCTGAGCCATCAGTACAATCAGGGCTACCTGTCGAATATACACTGATTTACCGGCCATGTTAGGACCGGTAATAAGAAGCAGCTGGTGCTCATCTCTATTAAGTCTCACGTCGTTCGGGACAAACTGTGTACTATCTAGTAACCGTTCCACAACAGGGTGACGGCCTTTAATGATGCTGATCTCTCCGCTGTCAATCAACTCTGGACGACAGTATCCTTGCATGTAGGCAATCTGTGCAAAGTTGAGGAGCCCGTCAAGTGTTGCTACTGCCGACGCGGCAGCCTGAAGTTTTTCAGTATGCAGCAACACACGTTCCAGTACACGTAAATATATTTCATACTCCATTTTATTCATCGTCTCCTCCGCTGTCAGAATAATCTCTTCCTGCTCTTTAAGCTCTGGCGTTATAAAACGTTCGCCATTCACCAACGTTTGTTTTCGTATGTAGTTGTCGGGTATTAAGTGCAGATTAGATTTACTTATTTCTATATAAAATCCAAATACTTTGTTGTAACGTACTTTGAGTGACGTTATACCTGTGCGCTCCCGCTCAGACTTTTCCAGCTGCATAATCCAGTTCCTGCCTCCGCCAACTTTGGTTCGGAGTGTATCCAGCTCAGGGTTTATCTCATTTTTTATGATGCCTCCATCTTTCAGTCCAAAAGGCGGATCATTAACAATATGCTTCTCAATCTGTTGAACAACGTTGGTTAGTTCGGTTGAGATCTGTTTACATATACCACGTGTCTCATCGGCAGTGTATATATCAAGCTCTGTTTGTATGCGCAGTATGGTGCTTAGAGAATTTTTTAGAGATATAAGATCCCGCGCGTTCCCTATACCCACCGACAGACGGGAGACTACTCGCTCAATGTCCGTAACCTCTGACAGCAAAAGTCTCAGTGATTCTCTGCCACTATGGTCATTCATAAATTCTTCAACAGCGTCGTGCCTCTTCACAATATCGGCCTTTGCGGTGAGCGGCGTTCTCATCCAGTTTTTGAGCATTCTTCCGCCCATTGCGGTCACTGTGCGATCGAGAGTATCAATAAGCGATCCTTCGCTGTCGTGATCCCGTAATGTTGAAAATAGCTCGAGGTTGACCATGGTTGATTTATCAAGAGCCAGGCTATCTTTTTGGTTAAACAGCGAGATAGATTTAAAGTGTCCGATTTTATCTTTTTGTGTATGTTTCAGATACCCTATGAGTGCTGCTGCCGTACGAATAGCCTCTACTTTGCCTTCTACACCAAACCCCATAAGCGTTCTTACCCTAAACTGTTTTTTCAGAAATGATGTAGCGTTTTCACTATATTTTTCCCAGTCATTGAAGCAGTATATATTGAGACCTTTCTGAACTTTAAGAAGTTTAAGTAACAACGGATTGTTATATAAAGATTCATGGAGAACACATTCTGAAGGAGACAACCTGGCAAGCTCATCAATAACGATCTGGTTTAAATAAGTACGGTCAAACTCTGCTACCTGAAACAACCCTGTAGATATATCGGCAGCCGCCATCCCAAACGACTTTTCTCCAATTGAAAGCGAGATAATAAAATTATTTGCTTTTTTATCAAGAGCCTTTTCGTCGAGAACAGTCCCTGGCGTCACGATTCTTATGACCTCTCTGTCTACAATGCCATATTTATCAGGCTCGCTCATCTGCTCACATATAGCTACTTTATAGCCTGCCTTAACCAGTTTAGAAAGATACGAATCTACGGCATGAAATGGTACCCCCGCCATGGGGATACGTCCCTGTTTTCCGTTTGGGCGACCGGTGAGTGTTATGTCCAACACCCTTGCCCCAGTGTGCGCATCTTCAAGAAACAGCTCATAAAAATCACCCATACGAAAAAAGAGCAGACAGTCACTGTACTGCTTCTTTATCTGCATATACTGTTTCATCATCGGGGTCGTAAAGTTTTCCATATAAGAAGACCAGAACACATTTGAAATGTAGTATATATAATACAACTTTAGCATAGTATTGAAAAGCCTCAGCGTTGCAACTTCTTCTATATCAATATTTATACTGTCACAACAGTGCGAAAACAATCATTCACATATTAAACAGGTCGGTTGACAGAGTGCTATGATATTAGTATACTAATAATTAGTTTTATAATATTATGGATACCTTATCATCGCAGGTAGCGCTTGAGACAAGGATATTATTGCTTGTTCTCAATAAACATATAAAAAAAGAGTTTGAACGGAACCTACACAAAACAGGCGCCAATATAAGCGGCCTACAGTACGGTGTTTTACGCCTACTGAAGCATAAATCTCAAACCCTGAGTACACTTAGTCATAAAATGATGGTGGAGGCTGCTACACTTGTGCCTGTTATAGATGCTCTCGAGCATAAAGGCTATCTTAAACGTGTTCCCGACCGCATGGATCGCCGACGCAATATGTTATCTTTAACCGACACAGGCAAAGAGTTTCTTATACATATGCCGTTAATGCCTCAGGATGATATCTTTACATCTTCATTGAAAACGATAGATATGGGAAGACAGAAAGAACTCCTCCATCTCTTACGCACTCTTCTTAATAAAATGACAGGAAGCACCTCTGTGACCGACGAAATTCATGAGGTCGCAGCCGAAGAATTCAGTCAAACGGAATAGACTATAGACTATCGTCTATAGACTATAGTCTACTTACATATATATTGTGTATTCAGCCTCAACATGCTATACTATAGGTATATGCCCAAACGGCCACTCACGTATATTTGCTTATGCGTGTTTGAGGCTAAGTAGGCACTCTCGTGTACGTTGACAATCGAGAGGTATTATTCCAACCGAGGCTGGCGACAAGTAGATATTTCATTTGGTATGAGCGTGGCTTTTCGGATCATACCAAATATACATTTGTCGCCAACCTTGTTTGGACGCTACAATCATGCTGCGCTGATTGTAGTCGCTACAAATCTGCAGCATAGCCTCATCCTCGAGGCTATCAATCTACTTCTTCCTCTTATGTCTTGTGGAGGAAGCTTTGAGGCTAACCAGCCTCAAATACACAACAAGACGCATGAATCTACGAAAGGAGGACTCCATGGAACCAAACGGTATACCCATGCTGCGGATCGATCTGCAAGGCCCTCACGTTCAGGCAGCGATTAAGCAGGCACAGTTGACCTTGGGGAATGAGTTCGCACCAGAGGCCGATCGGCTGCTGGCGCACACGTTCCTCGCGGGTCTCCAGATGAACCTGATTCATCTGGGTGTGCTGATTTACTTCGCAAAACAAACAGGGACCATGATGGAATGGCCTGTAGAGTTGCCGATGGGGGTCACGCTCGACCTGTACGCGCCATTTGTGGCAAGTGCGGCAGATCCCACCCCAACTGACGCTTATGGAGCAGAGCTGCCATTTGAGGCGGCTCACTACCAGAGCAACTGAAAGGAGGCTCCACACATGGTTCTCTGCAAGGCTCAAATTGGTGCCCGGACGATCACCTTCAAGGTGTTCCGTGGCCTCAAGACGGGCAAACCAACCTATACCGTAGTGCTGTCATCAAACGGCACCATCCGCGCCTATAAGCGCGGACATGGCGAGGTTGGGGAAGGTGAGGTGAACAAAATCATGACAAACGTGTTCACCCACGTCTACGACTCGGCTCAACTGCGACAGGCTATCCAACTTCTACGCGGGAAGGGCATGAATATTGCCTTCGCGTATGGATTGGTGACACATGCCAGTGACGCCGAGAGCATCGCTGACTGGATTATTTCCCTGCCGGAGAAATACCGCGGGGAGGCGACCCAGGCCCACAGCCTTCTGTTGGCAAGCCTTGACGGATACCCGCGATCAACTGTGGAGCAGATTGCTCCACTTGCGAAAGGAGCCTGATCATGACCACTGGACGCCATAACGACGCGCTTCCTCGACCGAATCTGAGCCCGGATCAACCCGATCCGGTAAAGATTGCGTATGAACACCTGACGCTTCTCAGCTTTCAGCAGGACTCGATCCGGCTGGGTGGAGAGCATTATGCGAGGTTTCGCAGAGGAACATGCGTCATCCTGGCCAAGATCCGGATAGCTTCGTGCAGCTGCACGGGCGTTGTGTTCTTCTACCAAGGAGACACCGTGCCTCCGGCAGTACGCAAGCTCATGGCAGATTGGCCAAATTGGTACCAGGCCGTCGTTGCTACTAGCCGCGAGCTGGAGCTCCTGTGCGCGCTCAATGAGCCGCGCGCTGATCTGCTTCGACGCAGGCTGGGTCGGATGGGCGTTGTTGATGCTTGTACCCTACCGTTGGATCAGGTTCTCCTGACAATGGAACGGCTGCCAGCGTTGGCCGCGTAAAACGACTTGGTGAGGTGGGAGTCGCGAGATTCCCACCTCCGAAAGAAATGAGGTGCAACTTTGCGGCTTGATAAAACCTATAAACGCAATGCTGTCATCGGGGCAGCAAGCGTTCTGCGGAGTGCCGACGGCGATAAGGAAGATGCAACACTCTTCCTGATCGATCTCTTCGAGGGAACTGCTACCCTCGGTGACATTGAACGCTACGCCAAGATCGGCGCAGAACTTCCGTTCACAAAAGAGCTCGGACGCTGTCCGGGCCCCTTATGCGGCGGTGTGAATCTCAACAACATGGGCGGCGACGTCCATCGTGTTCATCTAGATGATGATGAGATCACCGTGTGTGGTCTGTGTGTGGTGTACTATACCGGCCACAGCTACACTCATGACGGTCAATTCCGCCCGGCCTAACGGCCACGTTCACCAGCCTCGCCCCCTCCGATTCGGAAGGGGCGGGCTGGTGGACACCCTATACCTCTCGATTGTTTTATGTTATCTTCATACATTTAACATCCCTATAAACTATCCCTCTATACTATTTACGCTTGATTTATATAGTAAATGTTGTGTATAGTTTCTAACTATGGATACCAAAAATGACGATCTTCAAGAAGATCAAATAACCCAGACAGATGATACCAATGATGATGATGTCACAACAGTATCCGATGACACACAGGATGATAACGCTGATGTAGCGACAGATGCCAACGATGATGATTCTTCTGCACCTGCAGCCGTAGACGAAACCACCGAAGATGAAGATAAACCCGCCAAAGAAGAAACTGAAGAAGAGGAAGTATTATACGCAACACCAAATGCTTTAAAAGATCCAGCGTCGCAGGGAGTTGTCACTACACCTGCCGAGAACCTTATAAACCTTGAGAGTCTCATTAACCGTCACGTAGTTGATATAGAAAAAGTAAAAGAACAGCTTAAAACACAAAAAGATATGTTTAATGATACATTTGGCAACGACGCAGTCTACGCGGAGCTTGACCAAAAAGTAAAAGATCTAAATCGTCAAAAAAATGGTGCTAAACAGAAACTCCTAAAACAACCTGGTCTCGTTTCTACCTCCGAACGCATACTTGAGCTGAAAGAAGACATGAAGGACTTACAGGAAGCCTTATCCGCTTATCTGAGACAGTATCAAGAAATCTCAAAGACCAATCAGATTGTTGGCGAAAACGGCGAGATACGGGAAATTGTCACATCACATAAATTGGTGAAAAAGGGTGGCAAATTCAGACCGTGACGCAGCTTTTAGCAAATCACAACAATCTGAATCTTCTTACAAAATTCTTACTTAGTGTTGACATAATTCTTACACTCTGCTATATTTTTTACATATCGCTAACACGCTCTTTTGTTTCTTTCCCATTCAGCGAAAGAAGTTCAAGAGACTAACCCACGAAGCACTCAAAAATCGGGTCGCGAATCTTACGCACTCACCTTTTTTAATCAAGTAGAAGGTCCTTGATGCTTGTATGCATTATTTTATTGACCTTCATACACCAAGTTTTTATGAATTCATTTCAACACAAACTTTTTGCGATTCTTATAACGGCGCTCTTTTTTTTCTTCCTTGCGGTAGATGTAACTATTATATTTCGCCCTGTTAACCGCCTTATATCACCTCTTGTAAATGCTCTCAATCCTCTTCACCCTCTCAGTGAAGGAAAAGAGGGAAAGGAAGTCTTTGGTTTTGCTCCGTACTGGACCTTCCGTCAACTGGACAACGTTAACTTTGATGTTCTCACAACTATGGCTTACTTCGGGATACCCGTTGACGCTGAAGGGAATCTTGTGCTCAATGATCCCGGTTATGAAACATTCAAGAGTAACTACGCGACAGAAATATTTCAGAAAGCACACAACGCGGGGACGCGTGTTGTGCTTACCATTACTCAGATGAATAATGAAACAATAGAAGCCTTTGTCGCTGATGAAGCCGCCCAGGAAAACGCGATAACCCAGACCGTTGATCTTGTACAGAAGCGCGGAATCGATGGTATCAATGTGGATTTTGAATACCTTGGAGATCCCGGCCCAGAGTTCAGACAAAAATTCAGTCGGTTTGTGTCTCAGATGACAGCCCGAATGCATGAAGTTGAACCTGCTTCAAAAGTAACGGTCTCAGTCTATGCATCAGCGGTAAAAAATCCTAAAATATACGACATTAACGCCCTTGCCAATGGAAGTGACGGCATTTTTATGATGGCCTACGATTTTGCCACAACCAGCGCAGATAATGCCATGCCAACCTCACCTCTATATGGATACAAAAGCGGAACATACTGGTATGACGTTTCAACAGCGGTTGATGATTTTCTTACTCAGATGCCTGCCGATAAACTGATCCTCGGTGTGCCGTGGTATGGTTACAACTATCTTGTATACGAACCCGCTGTAAAGGCAGAAACACGACCATATTACTCATGGCGTGGATCACCATACGCACAAACATATAGCCTTGCTTCCGCGATTAAACCCGAGACGGAGGGCGTCAGTACATACAAAACCGGCTGGGATGATGAAGGGAAGGTTGGATGGAAAGCATATTATCTGCCGGATTCCGGCACGTGGAGAATGATCTTTGTTGAAGATGAACGATCATTGGGAATAAAGTATGATTTCGTTAAACAGAAACAGCTTGCTGGTGTGGGGATATGGGCGTTGGGATTCGATGATGGACATTCAGAGATGTGGACGACACTCGCTGAGAAATTTGGTATAAAGCTTGCCGATAATAATGTTCTGACAAAAATTATAAATGAACAAATCTAACCGTATGAAATACAGTATAACCATGAAACAATGGCTGCTGTTAGGAACTCTGTTTTTAGCCACTTTCGCCGCGTCATTTCTCTACTCTACTCCAGGTTCAGTCATATCACCGCTTTCAGGTGATACCCACCCCGTTTCGCGCATAGTACCCGCTCTGAATAAAAAGGTGAATACCTATACTCTCCACGATGGGGCCAATCCGTTCATAAAAACAGTTTCTGCCGAAGACACATATAACGACGCGTCTGCGTATATCATTACCAACTACGACACGGGCGATATAATAGCAGAAAAAAACAGTAAAAAACGTTTATCTATAGCATCGCTCACCAAGGTCATGACAGCAATAGTCGCGCTTGATCTGGCATCACCTCATGATCTCTTTACTGTTTCCCGTACTGCATCACTCATAATCCCAACAAAGATTGGTGTAAAACCGGGCGAAAAACTATCACTCAATGAGCTGCTTCATGCTTCGCTTATTACCTCGGCCAATGACGCCGCGGAGGTCATAAAAAACGGCATAAACAGAAAATACGGATATGATATATTTGTAAAAGCGATGAATGAGAAAGCTCGTTTGCTGGGACTTGAAGACAGTCATTTTTCAAACCCACAGGGCTTTGACAGTGAAGATAATTACAGCACTGTTCGGGATCTCGCTGTACTGTCACACTATGCGCTTACCGAGTATCCAGAGATTGCAGAAATAGTGAAAAAAGATTATCGACGGCTTACAGCAAATCATGATCATCGTCGTTTTGATCTGTATAATTGGAATGGATTACTGGGGGTATACCCAAATGTATTCGGCGTAAAAATAGGCAATACCAGAGACGCTGGAACCACAACAATTGTAGGTGCTGAGAGAGAAAATAAACGAGTGTTGACAGTAGTTCTCGGTGCAACTAATGTATTACAAAGAGATCTGTGGGCTTCTGAGTTACTGGATGCCGGATTTGAGGAAATTAGTGGACTTAAACCAGTTGCCGTTACAAAACGACAGCTGCAAGACAAATATGCGACATGGAAATTCTGGAACTAAACTTCTCTATATAGCCATTATTTGTATGTTCCTCCTCTCCGCTGCCGGCGGCTATCTTTCCTACACATATATTCAGGCATTCAAATCAAAACTAGCAGAACAAAATGTCCAAATCTCTCGCATAACTCAGTCTGAAAAAAAACTTGGTGATACCTTAAAGCAGGCGCAACAAGATCTGAAGACGGTAAAAAATGAAGATCAGTTTGTCCTGAATAAGCAACTTACGAAAGAGCTCGATGAAGTGCATAAAACATACAGCAAGTCGGCGCAAACATATGAAGCTCTTTTAGATCTCAAAGGGAGTACTCCAAAAAAATTTCCCGATCTCGATAAACAGTATGCGGATGTCATTCATTTTCTTGCCGACAAAAACTTTGGATCTGCTACCACAACACTGTCTCTTATGGATAAAACAATACAGACAGAAAAAAGTAAGTTGGCTTCTTCATTTTCAATTCCGGCGAACGTAGCTGTAAATAATACCGCACCGTCGGCCGGTTATCGTAGACAACGTGTCCAAACAGATAGTGGAGAGTTTTTGGTTGATATCATTGCCGGTGACCTCAACTCCACCCGCGTTATTGTAGATACTGCATCCGACTCTGACTGTGCCGACAACTGTCCTGTACTGTCACTTGGTGATTATGTATCCCGCTCTGGAGGCTATGCAGGTATTAACGGCAGCTACTTCTGTCCTGAGTCATATCCAAGCTGTGCGGGCAAAAAAAATTCTTATGATACGCTTCTTATGAATAAAAATAAAAAATATATGAACTCAGACAATAACGTATACAGCACAGTACCCGCCGTTATCTTTTCCGGTTCATCAGCTCGTTTTGTAAGCAGATCTCTTGAATGGGGTCGTGATACAGGTGTTGACTCTGTTATCGCAAACTATCCTCTTCTTGTCCTCAATGGTCAGTCTATGACTGGTGCTACCGGAAACGGTAAACAAGATAGCAGAGGACCTCGTAGCTTTGTCGGAGCAACGGGCAGTACCGCGTATATCGGTATCGTTCATAATGCTTCTGTAGCTGAGGCCTCGCACGTACTCCTGAAAATGGGTGTAAACGGAGCTCTTAATCTGGACAGTGGCGGCTCTACCGCGTTATGGAACGGTGGTTATCTGGCAGGCCCAGGAAGAAATATTCCCAATGCCATCGTTTTTGTAAGAAAATAATACTGAATGTCTTTGCCTGCTATAATAAGCCGTAGCTATAACCATATTCTTACATGTTTCTTGCCTATATTTTATGGTTACCTGATATAACATACCTATGAAAAGACCTTTTTCACTTTGGCTCACCTATATTACAGGGCACGCAGTCCTATTTGTAGTCTTCGGTTTAGTTGGTTTAGTACTTCTTATTTTCCTGGGAACCTACATGTATTTTGCCAGTACCGTCTCGAGTAAGGAAAATATCATGAACAGCAGCAATACAGGCATTCTCTTAACCGACCGCAACGATACTCCGTTTTTTTCATTCTATGAGGCTAAAAAGCGCACCTTTATACCGCTTGCTGATATACCGGAGCAGGTTCAACAGGCTGTAATTGCTGCTGAAGATAAAGATTTCTACCAGCATCCCGGCTTTTCGTTACCGGCAATAGCGCGCGCCCTTTATATAGATCTGCAAACAGGGTCGTTATCCCTCGGGGGTTCGACCATTACTCAGCAGCTTGTTAAGAACGCTCTCCTTAACTCAAATAAGAATATAATTCGTAAACTGCAGGAAGTGATGCTTTCCTATGAAATAGAAAAACGATACTCAAAGAAAGAAATTCTCGAGATGTATCTTAATTCTGTATATTTTGGTGAAGGAGCATTTGGTATAGAAAACGCTGCTCAGTCATATTTTGGGAAACATACCGGAGATTTAACGCTTGCGGAATCAGCAGTGCTTGTTGGATTACTACCTGCTCCATCTCTCTACTCTCCTCTATCTGGCGATCCGGAAAAAAGCCGTACACGGGCAGTATATGTATTAAACAAAATGGTTGAGAATGGATTTATAACGCCTGCAGAAAAAGAAGCTGCGCTGGCACAGGACATTGTCTATAACCCCATAAGCGATGACATAAACCTCAAAGCGCCTCATTTTGCTCTTATGGTTAAAGATCTTCTCATTGAAAAATACGGAGAAGAGCAGATAGCCCGCTCTGGCTTCAAAGTAAAAACAACGCTAGATATCTCCTGGCAGGAATACGCCGAACAAGTAGTAAAAACTCAGGTGAATAACCTGGCGCGAAATAAAGTTACAAACGGAGCAGCGGTTGCAATAGATCCGGGCAACGGTGAAGTGAGAGTATTGGTAGGGAGCAAGGACTGGTACGATAACAGCTTTGGTAAAGTAAATATTATTACCGCTAAAAGACAGCCTGGGTCGTCCTTCAAACCAATTGTCTATGCCGCCGCGTTTGAAAAACACATTATCACTCCCGGGACAGTTCTTAATGATACCGTTACGACCTTTCCTGGTGGTTATAAACCACATAATTACGATAATAGGACACGCGGAAGAGTTTTGGTACGCAGAGCTCTCTCAAACTCCTTAAATATCCCCACCGTCGAAGTAATGTCTAAACTTGGTACCGATAATGCGCTGGAGATGGCCCGCCGTCTGGGAATAACAACACTCACAAATACTCAGGACTATGGCCTTTCGCTCGCGCTCGGCGCCGGCGAAGTAACACCTCTTGAACTAACCAATGCGTATGCGACGTTTGCTGCAAATGGAACAAAACACACGCCTATATTTATTCTTGAGATACGCGATAAGCAAAACAACGTAATCTTTAACGCGCAACCCGCGTCACAACAGGTGATTGAGCCTGAGGTAGCGTTTCTTATCTCCTCTATCCTTTCCGACAATAATAGCCGTCAGGAAGTGTTTGGCAACGCTCTTACCCTATCGCGTAAAGCAGCAGTGAAGACAGGGACAACCGAAGACTATCGTGACGCCTGGACTATGGGATACACGCCACAGATTGCGGTAGGTGTATGGGTGGGGAACAACGATAACACGCCGATGAACAGCATCGCAGGTTCGCTCGGAGCGGCTCCTATATGGCGACAGATTATGGAACGCTTACTAAGAGATACACCTGTCTTAACCTTTGATCCACCAGACGGCATAAATCAGCTATCTATCTGTCGGGAAAACGGCTTGCTGTCCAAACAGGCCACAAGCTCGGCATTTATGGAGTATTTTATTGCTGGCACAGAACCATCTGGTGTCTGTGGAAGTACAGCGCCTGTTCAAAATCCAACGGCAGAACCATCACCGGGACCAACTGCTGAGGCAGAGCAACCTACATCGGAACCTCCTACAGAGACTCCGGAGCCGACAGTAACCGAGGAACCACAACCAACAGATGCACAGGTATTGCCTACGGTACAGATTTCTTTATAAGATGCGGAGTTAACTGTCTTTATGAGGGTGTTCTTCTGTATGCTCCGACTGAGGTTTCATAGCAACAAGAACCTGCCGGTAAGCGAACTCGAATAGTCTGATTGTGAAAAAGCCGGCCGCAGCGTATACGATCATTGCGAATATGGCGTTAAACTCTATCACAAATACGTTGCCGAGTGAAGGTGAAGGGAACATGTTGTTGAACGGCTCAAGAATAGATTGACTTGTCTGATAAACCCAGGCAACAAACGGTGCCTTATCGCTTGCTCCAAGAAGCTTCAAAAAGAACCTGAGACCAAGCAAAGCTTCTGTTATACCGACAAATGTATTTATAATGAAAACCACAATATTTCCCAGATTCATACTTAGTATTGTATGAGAAATATATTCTTATGTAAAGCGGCAAATTATCGACGCTCTATATTAAACAGCGGTCCTACAATCTGAATATTTGCAGGCGCCCGAAGATTGAACCAGTCTTTAAACTCGTTAGCGGATACAGTAATACCGCCTCCTGATACTGATGTTGTTTTACCCGAACCAAAGTCTACACTTACGGATATATCATTTACCGTGTCGAGTGGTGATCCTCCTCTTGATCTCAGCTCCTGCTTTACCCTATCAGGATTCCAGACTTCTCCCCCGTTGGGATTTGGTTTATCCGGCTGATACAGCTTGTCGGAGACGCCGCTATCACGACGAGCAAGTTCTATAACATTAAGAATATCAGCGACCTCATTCGACTTCATCCACGCGGTGCCGCTATACTCGCTTCTCGATCCCCAGTTACAGTAAAACCATGGTGAGTCTTTATCGTATGCCCGTTCATTAAGTTCAGCAAAACTTCCCGGCGTATTTCCCGATCCATCAAACTTTCCCAGATTCAGCACATATCCTCCGTGTGTCGACGCGTACTGCGTAAAACCCGGACTGCCGCCATCCATCATAACCCAGCCTTTGGTTGCTTCAACGGCCTGCTCCCAGTTGCCGCCTTTTGGGTCGTTGTGAAAAACCTGGCATGCCTCAGTAGTGCAGATTTTATTTGCCCCGTTCCCCGTTGATCTCAGCGCATATGTACGGGCCGCAACAGCCTGTGCTTTCAAAACAGCTAGATTATTATCAGTCCAGCTATCAGGGACTTCAAAAATCCTCTTAACATAATCTTCTATCGACCCGCTCCATCCCGTATCTGTTGATATCTGTATATTTTGATCGTAATCTTTTTTCAGGTTAAAGGATGGATAGTATGCCTGTAATATCTGCTCTTCGTTTTGCCCCGATTTAGCCCTTCCCCACGCACCATATTGGTTTAACCCGTTCCGGTGTGGCGCTCCATACGTGAAAAATCCAAACCTTGGCGAAAATCCAGGATCTTTGCCGTTGGTCAGATCGCTTGAACACCCCCGTGCTGATGTTCCGGCGGAACGAGGAATGTTAAGAGCTGCCAATTTTTGAGCCACTATCTGCTTCTGCCGTGCCGACAAATTGGCTATCTGTCCTTCCAAACCTTTCTGGTAATCTTTTGCTTTGTTAACCTCACCCGCGAGGAACTTTGATTGTTTATCAACCTCCAGTTTAATCGCGTTCATCTTTGTCTGCTCAGCAAGAAGACTGTCTTTTTTTATCTGCAGATCTTTAATATACGAACTTACTTTCAGTATTGTTCTTCTGTCTTCATCCAGCAATGATTTCTGGTAGAAAAAATTCTGTATAACATTTGAAATATTTTCGGCTACAAGAATATCAACGAGAGAAAAACTATTTTTACTCAGATTTTTGTAGTGTGAGATGGTGCGTTGATTAAGAATATTTTTCTGATAACTAAGCGCTGTTTCCCCCTCTTTCACTTCTTTCTCTTTTTTTACTATTTCCTGTTCCAATATATATACGCGACTCTTTATAGAGCTTAGTTGTTTGTTCATTGCCTGTAAATTCTGTTCGTTGGTCGCTGTGGCCTTTTGAGATGAATCAAGTGATCGTTTCAGTTCAATCAGCTTAGTGTTGATATCATCATATTCATCCGCACGCGCTTGGATATAACCGAGGAAGAATGCAAACGCCACAAGTATAACGACCGAAAGCAACCGTTTCATATATTTATTATAGCGTAATTGACACAACCACATCCATCATTTTTGCTATACTGTAGCGTATGAAGAAATTACTGCTATCGTTGTTTCTCTCCGTCCTTATTCTTTGTTCCATCCAATCACCGGTAAACGCAGCAGATGAAAGATTTGCGGTATGTGACCAATGCGGATTCTGTATTTCTCCAACACCCTCAGCAGGCGGCGCGATACCTTTTGACCCCGCTCCTTCAAACTGGGAAACATGTCGTAAATGTCTATATCCTGCGGCAAGTACAGATGCCGGCACCTTTGAGACTTTAACAATAGATCCGACTACGAATGAAGCCCCCACACCCCAACCTGGCAGACACTACACTATGATTGGATGTCTGAGTACCAATACCGACGATTTTACAAAGCCGGGCGCGGCTGGCGGTGTAACACAAGCTCTTCTGAATGTTATATTTTCTATAAGCGGCGGCATCGCATTTCTCTATCTTATATACGGCGCGTTCTTTGTTCTCACCTCAGAAGGTGATCCTGACAGACTTAATCAGGGAAAAAGAACTATCTGGGGCGCTGTTGTGGGATTGATTTTTGTAATCAGTTCGGTATTCCTGGTAAACCTTATTGGTTCTGGAATATTGAAGATACCTGGCTTTGGAAATTAAGCAGTTATCCGTTTAAGGATAATTCCGCCTCCTATACCTACTACTGCCATCAAAAGAAGTCCTTCCGGTCCTGTCTTAGGAATATTTGTGGGCTGTCCGCCTTTTGTAGTACCTGTGGGCACTACTCTGGTTGGAAACGGACGCGTTGTTCCTGTAGGTGTTGGTGTTGTGGTCGGGCCGCCGCCTGTGACGGTAGGTGATGGAGAAGGCGATATCCGTGCTCCACCGGGGGTTGCAGATGGAAACGCAGCCGCCAGACCACCTTTGGTTACAGAGGCGAAACGCTTTCCTAAATTGAGTCTGCCGACAATTATGGCGACAATTACCACCACAACAATAAGGCCCAATACTAATGATATTATCTTGTTTAAACCATCCATAGATCAATATTATAACATTATAGGATAAGAAAGACAACCCTCAGCGTTCGTCGTTTGTTAGCCCCTTGCGAGTGAAAAAACAAAGACCTTTCCGGCTCTGTATTTTTTAAGCTCCCTTGCAAGTGAGGAGACGGTATTTCCACTCGTCACCACATCGTCAACAATAATAATATTCTTTCCCTCCAGTTCTTTTTGCTTTGTCATATATACATTAAAGACATCTTTCACATTTGTGTGTCTTTCATATCTTGTTCCCATCTGCGCTTGCGGTGGTGTTGATGCTGATTTTTCGACCAAAGAAACTATCTCATACCTCAAAAGTTTGCTGAAAAACTCAGCTATATACAGAGCTTGGTTAAATCCTCGGCTGCGTAATCTTGTGGGGTGAAGCGGTACAGGCTGAAGAAAAGCATCGGACCACGTAGCTCTGAAACGGGCAACCTGCGTCAGCATCGCTGGATCAAGACTGTTGAATAGATCAGAAAAAGCGCTATAAACAAATCTATACTTAATGTGTTTCAAAACACTCCGTATAACTCCCTCATACCTTAGCACACTTATAACCCCGTCAACTCCCTGCCTTCGCGCACAGAGCGGATGAGTCAGGCCCATATCGCTTGCCCTCCGGCAATACAGACATGTTTGATGCTTCACATACACAAACGTTCTTTTGCAGTTAAAACAAACATATGACCCCAGTTTGCCGCAGCCAAAGCATCTTGAGGGAAATAAGATATCCAGCAACATACAAACACATTACGTGGTCTGTTCTTTTGTGTCTTTAGTCTATATACAACAAACGCGCCGCTCCTCTAATCATTTTTGATTTTTTTGTGTTAATATGTTTTTTCGTGCTTGTATTTTCTTGGGGAAATGTTTATTATTTGTGGATAAGTTATCCACATTGAGTACACTTTTATTTATTAGATTTATGCAACAAGCTAGCTGGCGGGAATTTATCCGATACATTTCTGAAAATAAGAAGAATAACAGCGTTATTAACTCTATTTTGAAACAGGCAAACCCTGTGGAAGCATCGGATACCGAGATAACCCTGGAATGTGACAACGACGGCGCGAGGATGTATTTGGAGCGGAAAAAAATAATAGTAGAGCTCATGCTGGCTGAGTTTTTTAAGAAAAAGCTGACCGCGTCGTTCACTACGAGACTCGTTAAGGATAATAAAAAAGAGCTTCCTCTCATGGGCTATACCCCTCCCAAAGAAGACGCGTTCATAAAAGCCGGGCTCAACCCCAAATATACCTTCGACAACTACGCTGTTTCAGGTTCTAATCAGGTAGCATACGCCGCCTCACAGGCAGTGGCCAGAAACCCGGGACATCTCTATAATCCACTGTTTTTTTATGGTGGCGTGGGCGTTGGAAAAACTCATTTAGCCCAGGCCATTGCGCGTGAAATACTTGAAGGGAATGCTGAAAAAAAAGTGTTGTTTTCAGCCGGAGACAAATTTACGAACGAACTTATAGAATCTATTCGTGAAAAATCACAGCCCAAATTCAGACGGAAACACAGACATCTTGCAATTTTGATCATTGATGATATTCAGTTTATAGCGGGTAAGGTGGCTGTACAGGAAGAATTTTTTCATACCTTTAACGAAATCGTTTCGGCCGGCGGCCAGATTATACTCACCTCAGACAGACCTCCTTCTGATATAAAAAACTTAGAAGATCGGCTTCGATCACGTTTTTCAGGAGGCCTTATAGTCGACATTCAGTCACCGGATTTTGAGCTTAAAACAGCCATATTACTCATAAAAGCCAAGGAGAAAGGGATAGAAATAGACATTGAGGCCGCAAAAGTGATTGCTGATAATGTGGGCGACGCACGCGAAATAGAAGGAAAGCTTATGTCTTTGTACGTTAAAATTCTAGGACAGAAGGATCGCATTGACCTGGATGTGGTTGAAAGTTTTTTCCAGGGTCAGGTAGATATAAGAGTAAAAAAGATAAATTCGGCGGATGTTATGAGGATTGTCTGTTCTTTCTATAACGTGAAACCTTCACATATTAAAAGCGCGACAAGAGTTGAAGACATTGCCCTACCGCGACAGATAATAATGTATATCTTAAGAAAAGAGTTAAGGCTCAAGCTGGAGGAGATAGCCGATATCCTGCGAAAAAAGGATCATACCACCGTTATGCACGGCGTAGATAAGATAGAAAGGAAGCTTCTTAAAGACCCCGTTTTTAAGCAAGAGATTGACAGGATAGTCTCTACCCTTAACCAATCAACATAGTATCCACGTACTATGAACACACCGATTTTGCAGTTTACTTTGTCTTGAAAATCCGTTCGTAATTTTATACACTTATACTCATCACCTACTAATACTAATTTATATATGAAAATAAACGTTTCACGAGATGTTCTCCTCGATAAAGTGTCCCTTGCTTCACGGTTCACCTCGAACAAACTATCATCCTCCACAGTTCTTCAAGGTTTGTTGATCAAGTCGGATGCTGAAGGAAAGCTTCACATCTACTCGACCAATCTTAACGCCTATTTTCACACAGTAATAGATAGCAAAGTCACAGAGAATATAGAGCTTGTAATAGAACCTAAAAAAATAATAGAGTTTCTTCAGTTTCTGCCGCCTGGAGAGATAGGCGTTGATATAAAAGAAAAACAGATAACCATATCTCAGGACAAAACGAAAGGTAACTTTCCCTTAATGGTGTCCGAAGAGTTTCCCATGCCCCCCGAACTTGCTGAAAAGCCCGAAAAAATAGACGCTGCCTTTCTGCAGAAAAATCTGCCATTAATCTTATTTACTGCCTCCCAGGATGAAACAAGACCTGTATTAACAGGAGTTAATTTCGCGAACATTGACGAGGATCTGTTAATGGTCTCCACTGACGGGTTTAGACTCTCTATTATGAAGGAGAAGAAAAAAGGCACATTCCCCTCCATGATCGTTCCTGCCGACTTTCTTCAGGAAGTCATGAGAAACATGAAAGACGTCAAAGATGTCTTATTTTCGTTCTCACGGGTGGAAAAAATTGTGCGGTTTACCCTTGGGGAAGATGAGTACTTTTCCCGCCTGATTGACGGCGAATTTCCTCCCTTTGAACGTGTTATACCCGCCGAAACTAAGACCAAAGCTATTGTAGATAAGGCTGAATTACTGCGTAATATTAAGCTAATCTCTGTATTTGCCCGCGACTATTCTAACGTAATTGTTTGTGAATTTAAGAAGGAAGGCCTGTATATCAGACCGAAAAAAGACATGAGCGAGGAAAACAAAGCATTTCAGGAGATTGAACTTGAAGGTGAAGAGCAAAAAGTCGCGTTTAACTTTAAGTTCATTGTGGATTTATTAAACCACATAGACAGTAAAGAAGTTATTGTTGAGATGCTTCGATCAGATGCACCTGTTCTTTTTAAGCTCAAAGAAAATCCGGCGTTTCTTCATATTATTATGCCGGTGAGAATTCAGGAGTAATTAGCGGCCAAGAGCCTTTTTAACCAGGGAATCTGCCAACTGGTTCTTATCCCTCAGTACATGGGTGTAGGAGACCGAGGTACCTATATCCTGCTCCAGGATACGTATTTTCATTATAAACTCTCTTATATGCCCCTTAGTGACCTTGAAAAGGCCATTGAGTTGGTTCACCATAAGTGCAGAGTCGGAGAATACCTGAATTTTCGTTAAAGTTTTGCCTTCTGTCTGGAGCGTTTTTAGGTATTCCAGAGCCATAATGAGCGCTGTATACTCAGCCTCGTTATTTGTCGCAATACCAAGCCGTTTCGCCTGTTGTGTAAGAATAGCGCCGTCATGATATACAACAAAAGCAGAAGCCGCTTCACCAGGGTTATTAAGAGAGCCACCGTCTGTGTAGATAGTTACGTGCATAGAACACTATTATAGCGCACTTGCATTAAAGCTGGCCCAGTTTTTCTTTACGTTCGGTTTCTTCTTTTACAAGGTTAAGAAACCGTTCGGTTGAAGATAACCGTCTGTGACCGACTACTTTAGCTATATATTCAAGAGAAGCGCCGCCAATGAGTTGGTGAGCAATGAATGTATTGCGTAAGTCGTTTACGGTAGAGTTTTCGATACCAACCTCTTTAAAACAGCGGTCAATTATCTGTCTGATGTTTCTTATAAGTAAAGGGTGTCCGGTTCTTGTTATGAACACATGCTCATTATCAGAGGTAGGTCTTATTTTAAGATATTCCTCCAGAGCTTTCTTGGCTGCCTTATTCAGAGGCACATCACGTTCAATATTCTTGCCATAAGGTCTTATATGAAGAGCTTCCTCTTTAACGTCATCTGTGCGTAATTCGGCAAGTTCACCGATTTTAATACCAGTCTGTAACAATATTTCGACAAGCGCATAGGTTCGGGGATCTTCTTTCGCAAGGTCACGCAGAGCGCGATACTCAAGCTTGCTTAAAATACGAGGCTGTGTCTGAGTATATTTAGGATGAGAAATATCAAGTGAGGGATTTTGTTCTATTATATTTTCATTCTTAAGATATCTAAAGAACGTGCGTATAGAATTAAGCTTTCTTGAAGCTGATTTCTTCGTATAGTTTTCCTTTAACAATTTATTAATAAAGGCGTCAATATCATCTCTTTTTACTTCTCTGATATCGTTAACCTCTTTTGTGGTGAGAAATCCTACAAACTGTTCAAGGTCCTTTTTGTAGGCAACTATTGTATGTTGTGATTTGCCCTGTCCCTTGAGATGATTAATAAATTTATCTAAGAGTGCAGGTAAAAAGTAATTATCCATAATAACCTATAATATATCATACCAAGATTGTTATTTCAAGAGTATTTTTTGGAGCAAATGAAGCGTATAAACCCAAAATTAGGGAATTATGCGGTTTAAATACAACCACCGTAAGAAAAAGACCTGTAAATATATATAAAATAATCTAAAATATTAAATATATATCAATATATATAAAAACACATCATAAGAACAGTGTTCTGTGGCTATTTTAGCCTTCTGCCGTCTTGACTAATTTAGCGGTTCTTAGTATAGTGTATATGTTATGAATTAAAGAAAGGAAGTATATGGCTGCTGTTCATCTGGAAAAAGGCAAGTTTGAAGAACAGGTTCTCAATAAAAAAGGCTTGGTTTTAGTAGATTTTTACGCTGAATGGTGTGGTCCATGTAAGACTACAGGTCCGATTATCGAAGAACTAGCGACCGAAATGAAAGATATATCGTTTGTTAAGGTTGATGTGGATCAGGATCAGGATATAGCTTCCCAATACTCCGTTTTTTCAATTCCCACATTTATGATCTTTCATGATGGCAAAGTTGTCTCGCAGTTTGTGGGTGCCATGGGTAAAGAAGGCTTTTTGGACGAAATAAGTAAGGCAAAACATCACGCATAACCAAATCCATATTAATGGCGCTTAAATAGGCTCATAAGCCCTTTATGCGCCTTTTTTATTGATATATGTGACTGCTCCAGCATATATATAGTTAATACAGCCAGCCAACGGAACGACGAATCAACAGGCGCACTTAGTCCCTTGGGTATTTCATCTGTCGCAAGCGGTAACTTCATTCCTTGCGTGGTAGTAAACTGAGGGTTTGTTACTGGCGTGACACCCGCGTTTTTGAGCTCAAGAGGTATTTTGATAGACTCGGGGCGCACTTCTACGTGATTTTTAACATCGGGATCAACAGTATTAAACTCCACCACTTCCTCCACCTCGGCACGGTTTTGTCGTTCTGAGGCTGTGCCGTGCTCAGGACTGCCTGTACTTACCTGCTGAGACTGCTGCATTTTCTTAATTACGTGGTGGATACTACTGTAGTTCTTACCGGACATACATTCATTTTAGCAGTTAAATGTAAATCCACAGCTGCATTTTTTTGTTCTTTTCTCGTGGGGAATGTCAGTTTCGTCATCATACCACTTATTACACGGTTCACCGCCAAATCGTATGCCTGGACAGTGATAGTGATTATCGGCGCTGCTGAGACCGCAGGTTGAGCAGGCTTGCCCCATACGCTCATTATAGCGGCCTGTCATTCCTCCATAGCTCATGCTGCCACTGTATGTTTCTCCATTGAAGCTGGCTCCATCACCACCCATATCCATACCAAAACCCGAGCCGTTTCCACACGAATTGCTTCCAGCGCTGTACTCCATAGCCATGAAGTAGTCCCGGAAATCGGCAACTCCCCCCAGAGTCGCCTGTTGCTCCGTGAGTTGGTGTGCCTCTTCAGGCGTGATACCGTCGTTACGTATAAGTGTTTTAAGCGCTGTTTCCCAGCCATGAAACTGTCGTTCCACCTCTGCCTGCCAAGCAGCAACAGACTCAGTATCAGGACCTTCGCGCAGCATTACGAAGATTTCTTTTAGCCACGACTCCTGGCTATCAAACTGCTCTTTTACACGTTGGTTGGTTGAATAAAAAAGATCTTCTTCGGGCGGAACAATTTTCGCGGTTTCAGGCGTACTTTCGTAGATTTGATCTATCAGGTTCTGTACACTCAGGATATCTCCCTCGTTCTGAACATCGTGTAAGTTTAGATCCGGACGTAGCTTGACAACTGTTCCCAGAAGATCAGAACCGTTTACCTCTGTACCTGTAAGAGTTTTAAAGAGGTTTACATGTCCATCCTGGTCTAGGTATTCACGCAGCGCGCGTGATATTAAGATTTTTTCACCCTGCTCATTCTGAGAAAGTTGGTGCACGCGCACGAAACTCTGATATCCAAAGCCACATTTTTTTCGCTCTTCCACATCGATGTCATACTCAGTAGGGCTTACTTCCAGGAATACATCGCCGTCTTGGGCTCCTTTTAGTTGTTGTTCCAGCGTTAAGACTGCCCGATAGTCTTTTTCCGCACGCTTGGTATACCATTCAGGGGCATCAAAACTTACGGGTTCTTGGTAGCTTTCGCGGGCTGTTTTATGAAGCGCGTCAATATATAACGTTACATTCCCGTCATCGTCTTCAAGAACTGAGTGTTGATATACAACCTTAGGGACGCGGCCGTATGTTTCCATGATGTAATAGAGCGCCTCTTTATTAAAGAAAGAATAGTAAGAATCTCCCAGTTGCTGGATGTATTTCAGCTCATGAGCAAGATCAAAGGCCGGAGGTACGTTCTCCTGCTCAGTTTCAACAGAAGGTCGTGTGTCCGGTTTCCATGATTCATATGTTTCGCCAATAGAGACGGCTTCGATACTCGCCATAGATACTCCCTGCTCGGGTTATTAAGGCTTGGTCGGTCTTCGGACTTTCCCCCTCGTAACTCCGATATCTATTGGAGCGAAGTGGGGTATACCGCTGCGGCACAGTCGCCGATTTTCACGGCGTTCCCATTCATTCTAAGTCTTCCCACCGTCCGAATCGGACGGTAGTGACTTGAACCAAGCTGAATTACTAATCAAATACGATGCTTTCTGTGTGCATGATACACAGTTTCGAGAATATTATCAATATATCGATATCCATAGAAGATGATCATTGTATATACAAAATCTCCAGCAACTGTATTCCCAAAGAACGGGAGCCCCATAACATACGACTGAAAGAGCCCCGACAAAGTTTTCGGATAAAGAGTTGTAGCCTGCCATACACCAAAGTTTGTGATCACAAAAAAAAGCACAGAAGAAAGCAGCGATGAGCCTGACAGTATACCAAATGACGACTGTTTCTTTAGATATTTACCTATAAGAAAGATAATGAGGAAAGAGCCGTACACGTAAAGCAGTGTGTCGTGAAAACCAAGGAATGTGTCAGATAAAAACAACGCAATCAGTGGTATAAGAACTCCGGCCGGTCCGGGTATGAGTGCTCCGGAAAAAAGCGCAACGGCTCCAACTGGTGTGAAGTTGGGCGGATGAGGAAGTAACCGCGTTGCTGTTATAGCCGCTATACAGAGCGCGGGTAATAGGAATTTTTTTAATATGTTTCTATTTTCCATACTATTACGTCATTTGATCTCAATGTATAACTTCCGGCGCCGACAGTCGCAGGTTTTCCATTTATATACAGCGACCAGTATTCTTTTTTTGTCTCGTCAGCAATGCGTCCGTCTATTCCTGTTACAAACGCGTTTTTCTGTTCACCTTTCATAGTTACGGTGGTTGTGCTTTTAAGTAAATCAAGGGCTGTGTCGCCTTCGTTTCTGTCACTTTTTATTTCTTTGTTTTTATCTGGCGCTAGTTCTATTCTCTCAGTTACATGTAAGGATTTTGTCGTAATGGTCTTTGGTACATTTTTGTCAGGATACTGTTGGGCTATATAAAATCCGCTAAGAATACCTATAAACAGAAGTAATAGAAGTAATTTTTTCATAGTTGATTATGTAACAATTTCTTTTGTTTCTTCATACTTGCGTCCCATAACAAACATGAGATCGGACAAGCGATTCAGATAAACGAGGCACTGCTTAAGAGTATCTTCATTCTGGGTATGGTTCTGAGCAAGTCGTACTACACTACGTTCCGCACGGCGACAGACAGTTCTTACCACGTGAAACAGACTGCTTACGACACCTCCCTGCGGCAAAATAAAGCGTGTAAGTTTGGGTAATGTTTTCTCGACAGTGTCAATGAGTTCCTCAAGGTGGGATACGCGCTTCTCAAGATCGGGTATTGGTGTATTCATACCCGCAAGAAATGCCATCTGTTTGTATAGGTCTTTCTGGATAGCTGTAAGCTCAGCAGTAGTGTCAGACTGATCAAGATGGGCAATCAGCAATCCAATAAAGCTTGTCAGCTCGTCAACGTTGCCATAAGCGTCTACCTGGTCGTCTGATTTTAGTACTCTTTTACCGCCAAACAGAGCTGTTGTTCCCTTATCCCCGGTTTTGGTATAGATTTTGACCATTATTATGCTTCTATGAACAAAACGTCCCGAAAGGTCGGGACGTTTTGCATACTAATAACCGTAATACATTACTTAACAAGCTGAGTAGCCGCAGCCATAACATTTTTTACATCCCTCTTCATGGGCAAGCGACATATTACCACAGTCCGGACAAATATCAAACATTTTGTCAGAAGATACAGCTTCCTGCATCAGCGGCGGCTGAACCATAGTTGATACGAGTTTAGGATCATCTTTTGAGTGCCCATTACCATTCGTCATGTGACCATTGCCGTTGGTATGAGCGCCTGTGGCTGTTGCTGTCTGAGGTTTTTGCAGTATAAAATGCATAGTCAGCACTTTAGCTATCGCGTCGGGAAGACTACGGATTCTGTCTTTGCCAAAGCCCAGAGTACTTGAGCCGCCGATACCCTGCAACTGTCCGATTACTTCTTTTACCCGGTCATGAGGTGCAAGGTGCGAAGTGAAACGCAAGGCGACAGAAATAATTCTACCCATTCCTTCCGCCATAGCGTTTACATCTGTACCGGCCTTACCCACGGTAATAAATACTTCATGAGGTTCTCCATCAGCATTTGTATTTATGGTTATAAAAGCCGTACCTACAGGTGTACCGATTTTGTATGTTGAACCATGTACTACCATAGGACGAGGCTTTACTGCCTGTTGAGGAATCGCAACTTTCTTTTCCTCTTCTTTTTTGTCTTCTATACGAGTGAGTACTCCTTGTCGTGAACCATCCCGCATATACGCGATGCCTTTGAGTCCCAAGTCGTATGCCAGTGTGTATAGTTTTTTTACGTCCTCTACGGTATGTGTCTTGGGCGCGTTTACTGTTTTTGAGATCGAAGCGTCAACATATTTTTGTATTACAGCCTGTACCTTTACATGATCTTCAGGGCTGAGGTCATTTGCCGCGACGAACCAGGTAGGTTTTTTGATCTTTCCTGCCTTGAGTTCCTCACCGTGTTTGGTGAACCATTCTCCGTAAAGATAATGTCTCATCACGTGTTCGCCGATGCGATCGCGTCGAATAAACTCATATTCATATACAGGTTCAATACCTGACGTGGTGTTAGCCATAAGTGAGGTTGAGCCTGTTGGAGCCTGCATAAGAATTACCGAGTTACGGATACCATTTTTCTTAATAGATTCCTGAATATCTTTGGGTAGTTGCATGACAAATTTACTTTTTGGAAAAAGATCTTTATCAAACTTGCCAAACGAACCTTTTTCTTTAGCTACTTCGACAGAAGTTCGATATGCTTCATCCCGGATTATTCGATAAACCTCTTCTATAAAGACGAGGGATTCGTCGGAACCATATCTCATATGAAGTTTGATGAGTGTGTCGCCGAGTCCCATTGTTCCCAGACCAATGCGTCTTTCACCTTCAAGCTGGGTTTTTCGTATGCCTTCAAAGATATAGGGATCCATATCTACCACATTGTCCTGGAATCGAACCGCGGCATGGACAACTTTCTTTAATCCTTCAAA
>JBDKFK010000008.1:0-57631 GCA_039798745.1 Candidatus Parcubacteria bacterium | reverse complement strand
GGTGAATCTTCTACCGATGGCAACCACCCGTCTTCATACGTCAATGACGGAAACATGAGCACCCGTTGGGCAAGTGTCTTTGCACACGATCCTGAATGGGTGGGTGTTGATCTTGGCAGCGTTCAGACAATAAGCAGTATTAAGATATACTGGGAAGCCGCGTATGGTAAGAATTACCAGATTCAGGTTTCCAACGATTCCGTAAACTGGACGACTATCAAGACGTATACCAACGGCAACGGCGGACTGGATGACTTCACGGTTACCGGCAGCGGGCGTTACGTACGCATGTACGGCACCACGCGCGGTACCAGTTGGGGCTATTCAATCTACGAGTTTGAGGTATACGGGCCGGGCGGTGCGCCGACAAGCACACCAACCCCAACCAATACACCCGTCGCGACCAGTACTCCAACACCCACACCGGGCAGCGGAGTAGAGTTGCTCACCGCGCCATGGAATCTGGCCGGCAGCAACGGCGACTCGCAGGCATACGAAAGCATCGCTCCCAATGTTCTGGCCGGCAAGACCATGATGCGTATTACCTACAATCTCCATGGTCTCACCGCGCTTGGCAACGACGCGTCGGCTATCATCTTCGACCAGAATGGTTGGAAGTACATATCACTATCCAACTACGGACAAAACGGCCTGAACGGTTCCCAAACCGTAACCACTCCGTTGTCCGCTTTTACGGGTCTTAATACCGCCTCAGCGGTAGACGGACTCCACACAAGATTCTGGTACTCGACTTCATTCACCGTAGACATCACGAGCATAGTGGTCTACTAACTTGTCCCCCAACGTACCGTCCGATTCGGACGGGAAGTGGGAGTCTCACATTGTCTCGCACCAGCCGTCCGATTCGGACGGCTGGTGCCCTATTTTTACTCCTTATCACATGTATAATATTCACATGGATACTACCCACAAAATCAAACCACCCTCTGTAAGCAAAACCATGAAACATGAAACCTTTCATCTGGGTATTTCACTCGTTCTTGCGACAATTCTCTCCATTATTTTTCAAGACATTCCGCTTGGCCTTTTCACCTTCCTCGCCGGAATGCTTCTTGACGGCGATCACATGCTGGATTATCTCCTTTATCTTTTAACATACAAAAAACCTTTTTCTCTCAAAGAATTTCTTTCGGGTTCCTATTTTCCTATCTGGCAAAAATTCATCACCCCGCTGCACGCGTGGGAGCTTGTGGTGGTCTCACTTGTTGGCTATATACTCACTCATAATCCTTATCTTCTGGGTTTTGGTGCCACTCTGACCGGACATTATGTAGTGGATTACCTCACAAACGACGTAAACAAAAAGGCCTACTTTATACTATTCCGCCTCAGTAATGGCTTTAATAAAGCAGCCATAAAAAAATAAGGCTTGTGCTATACTAATCGTATTTCAGCTATGAAGAAGACACTACCATCTGTATCCTTTATAACCTGCACCTTCAATAGTGAACCTACTATAAAAGAATGCCTCGATAGTGTAAAAAATCTCGACTACCCTGCGGAGCTTATCGAAGTAATTATTGTTGACGGCGGCTCAAAAGACAAAACTCTTGCTATCGTAAAAGCCTATGATTTCTGCAAAATCAATGTAATAAAAACCGATGGCCCCGAAGAAGCGACCGCGCTGGGATACAACATGTCCAAAGCCGATCTACTGGTAAACTTTCCCTCAGACAATGTCATTCCCGATACACAATGGTTAAAGCGCATGATAAAGCCGCTCCAGGAACATGAAGATGTGTTTGCTGTTGAGACACTCCGCTATACCTACAACAAACACGATAAAGCGCTCAATAAATATTTTGCTCTCTTTGGGGTGAATGACCCTGTGGCATATTACCTCAACAAACAAGACCGGGCAGCGTACTTTGAAACAGGCTGGCATCTTTCCGCTGAGTCCACCGACTGCGGCGATTACTACAAAGCCAGCTTCACGATTGAAAATCTTCCAACAGTAGGCGCCAACGGATTTATCGTAAGACGTGAAGTTATGCAGAAAGCTACCAAAGACTCAACCAAATTTTCACATATCGATACCTGCGTGGACCTTCTTAATATGGGATACAGCACCTACGCGTTTGTAAAGAATGATATATGGCACAAAACAGGTGAGGAGTTCATGAACTTTATTAAGAAACGAAAAAAATACGCGACTACCTTATACTTCAACAAAAAAGAGATGCGAAGATACCATTTGTATAACCCCAAAACAGATAGACTTAAGCTTGCGCGCTATATTTTTCTCTCGCTAACGGTTGTGGAACCCACCTTTCAGGCAATACGGGGATTTATGGTAATACCCGATCCCGCCTGGTTTCTGCACCCTGTGGTTTGTTTTTGTATGACAATTATTTATGCGTATACTGTAGTATCTACGCAGTTAACAGTAAAACACTAAATGTATGGAACATCATTATAAGAATAAGAACTGCATTGTCACGGGCGGCGCGGGATTTATAGGACAGAATCTGGTAGCAAAGCTTATTGAATACGGAGCAAACGTTGTAGTAATAGATAACTTTTCATACGGCGCGAAGCGTGAAGAGATTCATCCTCAGGCACAGCTTGTTGAAGGGGATGTACGCGATACCGCGACTCTGGGCAAACTGCCCAAACAGCACTATGACTATCTGTTTCACCTTGCGGCACCTTCATCTACCGTGCTGTTTGATCAGAACCTGCCCGACGCGATCGATGTAACGGTGCGGGGATTTCTTAACATGATCCATTTTGCGGCACAGAATAATATACGCTTTGTATACCCTTCAACCGGCAGTCTCTACAACGGCATCGAGCCGCCACATACAGAACACGCCGTACTCAATCCGGCAGCACAAAACGAATACGCCAAGACAAAAATTATGCTAGAACAGCTTGCCTGGGTATATAAACGAAGCATCAACGCGCTGGGTCTTCGCATACTTGCAGGCTACGGGCCGGGTGAGATGCACAAAGGTACATTTCAGGGTGTAGTATATGGTTTCTGTCTGGGTATGCAGCAGGGCAAAGCGCCTGTAATCTGGGGCGATGGATCGCAGCGCCGTGATTTTGTATTTATACACGATATCATAGACGTTATGCTTACTCTCGCGATCGACTGTCCTGAACCGGTAGTAAACATAGGTACCGGAACAGATATAAGCTTCAAAGAAGTAGTGGAGCTGATCAATAAATATATCAAAAAACCCATAGAGCCCGAATATATACCAAAACCCAAAATATATCTGGAAAAAACCATGGCCGATGTTACCCTGTTAAGAAAATATTACAAAAAACCCTTTACGCCGATCGAGAAAGGGATACAGATAACCCTGGAATCTATCGGTAAAGAACTATCATAATATGTCCGTAGCCTTTGTCGACCTCAAAAAACAGTATCATGATCTGCAGAAAGAACTGGAAGTAGCCTTTCATAACGTACTGGAGAAAGGTCAGTTTATAGATGGCGTAGAAGTAAACCTGTTTGAAAAAGAGTTCGCCGCGTTTATAGATAGTAAATACTGTATTACAGTGAACTCGGGAACAGACGCGCTTATTCTCGGTGTGCGAGCCCTTAACATTCCGGCGGGCAGCGAGGTCATCGTTCCGGGAAATACCTTTTTCGCGACCGCGTTGGCTGCATCCGAAAACAATCTCAAACCGGTATTTGTAGATATGGACGATGATTACGGCATGAACCTGGAAGATCTTAAGAACAAAATAAATGACCGGACAAAAGCGGTCATGGTAGTACATCTATACGGCCAGCCCGACAAGGTTGACGAAATACAAAATATAATAAATGCTTCAGGCAAAAAAATATATCTTATTGAGGACTCAGCGCAGACCCACGGAGCAGAGCTTAACGGCAAAAAAACAGGCACATTCGGTATCTTTTCAGCATTCTCTTTTTATCCCGGTAAAAATCTGGGCGCCTATGGTGACGGCGGGGCAATAATTACGCAGGACGCCAAACTAGCTGATAGATATAAACTTCTCAAAGAATATGGCTCCCGTCAGAAATATTTTCATGAAACGTTTGGCATAAACTCACGCCTTGATACCATTCAGGCAGCAATACTTAGAGTAAAGCTGAAACATTTATCAAACTGGAATAAACAACGACAGGAAATGGCGCACTACTATACCCAAAAGCTCGCTGAATTAGCGCCACAGCTTACGACACCTACACACTTCAAAAACCGTGAAAGTATTTATCACGTATACGTTGTCCGAACAAAAAAACGCGACGCGCTGCAGAAATTTCTTCTGACAAAAGGTATAACTACGCTTATTCATTATCCTCTGCCTCTTCATCTGCAGAAAGCGTATGAATTCTTGAACTACAAAAAAGGAGATCTGCCCAACATAGAACAAGCAGCAGACGAGATTCTTTCGCTTCCGATGTACCCAGAACTTACCAAGGAATCGGCAGACGCGGTTGTCGCTGCTATAAAAGAATTTTACACATTGCACGGTTAACACAATGCATATATCTATATTCATTCCCACCGGGAACAGAGCGTCAAGTCTGCAAAAAGTACTGGAGTCACTGGTAGCTCAGACATATACAGATTTTGAGGTACTTATTGTTGACTACAAATCAAAAGACAACACTGATAAAGTGATCGACTCCTTTCGCAAAAAACTTAAAATTCACTCTATAGAACAAAAAGATAAAGGCCTCTCGAAAGCTGCAAATCTTGCGCTCACTCAAGCAAAAGGCGAGATATTCATCCGCACCGATGATGATGTGGTCATGAGTCCCGGCTGGCTGAAGGCGATACATGATTCATTCAAAGATGCAAAAGTCGGCGGTGTAACCGGGCCAACCGTAATTCCCAAAGAATTCGCGGCAAACAGAGATTTATTTGTGTTTGAAGAGAAGTTTAAGAAAGGCAACCTGTTCTGGAAACTTATCGGCAAGCTCTATTTCGGCTACTTCATGGAAGGCACCCCGCGCCGCGTAAGTCACTGGTTTCGGAGCGGAGCCTTTGGCATAGGATCAAACTTTGAAGAAGCGACAAAAGAACCGGTACATGAAATTACCAATCTTGAGGCCTGTAACTTTTCGGTACGAACCGAGCTTCTGCGCAAAGTTGGCGGCTTTGACGCGGTCTATGGCGGGGTAGGGGAGTACCACGAAGCTGACGCTGCTTTTAAAATAAAAGAGCTGGGATATAAGCTTATCTTTAATCCAAAAGCGTATCTTAACCACTGCCCATCGCAAGACGGATTTTTCAATGACCGGCCCGAAAGCTATTCGCGGATGATAAACTTTATAATCTTTTATCTGCGTCATATAAAAGGAGACTCCATTGACAAACTCTGCAGGTTTATGAGCTATATACTTTTCCTGGACGCCTATTACGTGTATCAGTTTCTCATAACCAGACAACGATCACAGCTTGGCGCGCTACCGGCTACTTTTATGGGGCTGTTTGTATATCTTCGTCACGCAAAAACAAAGTTTTCACGCACAGAATTATAAGATATTGTATACTGTAATCGCTATGGACTATAAAAGAACACACTTTCAGAAAAAAACAGACAAAAGAGGAAGCTTAATAGTCTTTCTCAAAGAATCCGAACTGGACGACGCCAAAAAAAAGTTCGGACAGATTTACTTTGTCACATTCAGCGAAAAAGGAATAGTGCGCGGCAATCATTATCATAAAAAATGGCACGAATGGTTTGGCGTTGTTGACGGTAAAGTAGAAGTGGTTCTTGAAGATGTCCGCACCAAAGAGCGTAAAAAACTTATTCTCGACGCGAAAAAAGACAAATATGTCCGCCTAGAAACAGGACCGTACATAGCACATGCTATACGTAGTCTCACCAAATATGCTTCACTCCTGAGCTATGCCGACGGTGAGTGGGATGGTCAGGATACTCACCAATATACATTAATCGAGAGTACATAATGCGCGTACTCATAACAGCAGCCGGTTCAACTACCGCAATAAGCGCTGCTAAGGCATTAAAGAAATCAAAAAGACATCATTTTATTGTAGGAACTGATATCTACCCTAGCACTGAGATAGCCGGAACAATTTTTTGTGATACGGTACACCGCGTTCCGCTCTTTTCAGATCCTCAGTACATTGAGACACTTCTCAGTATCTGTAAAAAAGAACGGATTGAGTTTATTATTCCGATCATGGACCAGGAGGTAGAAATAATTGCGGCAAACGCTAATCTATTTAAGGACGCCGGCATTATGCCCTGCGTAAGTGATGTCGAAACCATCAGGATATGCAATGATAAATACCTCACATGGAAAGCTCTGCGGGCAAAAGGTATTGACACACCACACGCGTATCTGCCCGAAGAATCTGTATTATTTTTGCCACTCTTTCCGTTGTTTATAAAACCACGGCACGGCATAAGTAGCCGCGACTGCTATAAAATAACGACCAAAGAAGAGTATGATCTGTTTGTGAAAAAAGTGGATCAGCCCGTTATACAGCAATATCTTTCGGGCAAACAGTATGTTGTCGATATTGTATGTGACCTCGCCAGTAACCCTATAGTCTCTACGGTGCGGCATGAGATAAGTGCCAAATCGGGACTCGGAGTGAAAGCAGTAACACTGCATGATACCGTGATCTGTGAATACGCAGAAAAAATCGCAAAAGCGCTCCTTATTACAGGTCAGGCAAATATTGAGGTCTTTAAAGATAACGATACTATCTCGCTGATTGAAGTAAACCCCCGCTTATCTGCTGGATCAATACTATCAGCAGCCGCAGGAGTAAATATAGCAGAGGTCGCGATTGATGTATTCTCGAACAAAGAACTCAACCGGGAAGACTATAGATATCACGATAATGTGTACATGACACGATACTGGGAAGAAGTATACTACCGCGACGGTCAACATATGAATTTCTGACACGTATGGAACTAAAAAACAAAAAAATATTGCTTACAGGAGGTACGGGACTTGTAGGGACACCTTTAGTTGAGCTCTTGCTCAAAGCCGGAGCGGAAGTGACATGTTTTACACGCAAAAGTAGAACCGCAGACCATCCAAAACTAAGATATATACACAGTGACCTTCGCCAACTGCCGCAGCTTGGCTCTGAGCGGCCTGTTATAGAACCCGTTGACTATATTATTTATATAGCCGCCAACATTCCTCAGCTTCATGAAACGAAAGAAACTATCTTTACCGCAAAAGAGAATACCCTTGATCCTTTCTTAAGTTTTCTTGAATACTACGGACATCTCGCGCCAAAAATAATCTTTACAAGCACCATAGATATCTATGGGTATCCCGATGCACTCAACTTCTCAGAAGACACACCTATAAACCCGCCCACTCCCTATGCTCTGGCCAAATATGCATGTGAAGAGTACCTCAGATACTACGCTAAAACGGAACAAAAAAAGTATGTGATACTACGATTTTCTCAGGTATATGGACCCAACGAACCATTTGTCAGAGTTATCCCGTTTATTATAGACGCGGCTCTTCATAATAAACCATTTACCATGTGGGGAAATCCTCGAAACAGACGCAAATTTCTATATGCGCGCGACGCTGCCCGTGCAGTACTCTCGGCAGTGGCATATAATAAGGATGGCATCTTCCATATAGCGGGCTCTCAGGAGATAGCGATTGAGGAGGTTGTTTCGACTGTAGAAAAAATCACCGGTAAGAAAATTGAAGTATCACACAAGAATGCTGAGAATGAGCAGGTACACATTATCCCGTCGACAAAAAAAGCGGAGACAGAACTTGGATTTGAACCACAAACATCTTTTCCCGACGGCATGAAAGAAATACTAAAACCCTGACAGTTCTCGCCAAAAGAAACCATATGAAAAATCTTGAAAAGAGCAAACAACTGTATAACGAATACAAACAGTATTTCCTCAACGTCACACCTCTAAGCACTCCTATTATGGCCCGGGGAAAAGGGACAGTGGTCTGGGATGTAGACGGCAACTCATATATCGACATGATGTCGGGACAGTTCTGTCTCGCGTTCGGACACACATATGCCCCTCTGAATAGAGTTATTACAAAACAGTTATCTAAAATTGTACATACCAACACTCTCACCTTCACCGAAGAAGCTCTTATCGCCTCAAAAGAGCTGGCTTCTATCGTGGCCCCGCCGCTCAAAAAATCGATACTCTTATCTACCGGTGCCGAAGCAGTAGAGTGCGCCTTGCGCTATGCTAAATTTGTTACCAAACGAACCGGTGTAGTAGGTATAACAAGCGGCTATCACGGACTTACACTCGCAACACAAAGCATCTCAACAGGCGGAATATATGCCGCGCCCAAAGTACACAACACGTTTTCTATTCCGAGCCCCGACTGGCTGGACCGGCCCGATGGTGTCTCAGTCGAAGCGTTTATTGCGGACTGTCTTGCAAAATCCCGCGAATTACTGGCAGAATTTAAAGGCACCATTGCCGCGTTTGTTATAGAGCCGGTTATCTCTGTCGGAGGTATGATATACCCGCCGAAATCATACTTTGAAGGTCTCCGTGATATAGCAAAAGAGCACGGCGCGTTGCTCGTGTTTGATGAATGTCAGACCGGCTTAGGAAGAACAGGCACCTGGTTTGGGTACGAACATTATGGATTAGTACCCGATATACTAGTACTTGCCAAGATCGCGGGCGCGGGGCTTCCGGTATCCGCGGTTGTTATGACCGATCAGATAGCCGAAGCGGTTGAAGGTAAGTTTATTCACTTTAGCTCACATCAGAACGATCCGTTGTCTGGTGCTATCCTCACATTTGTAATCCGTCACATGAAAGAAAAAAATATATTGGCTTCTATTCGCAAACAGGGCGCTTATATTCTCAAAAATCTCGAAGAGATCGCGCGTACTGAAGAATGGCTCGAACATCCCCGTGGAACAGGCCTTATGCACGGCTTCGACCTGCCGCAGCGGTTGTTCAAAGAGGGGAGAAACCCCGGAACCGACCTCATCGGTCTTCTGGAAAGGCGTGGAATTATAATCCAGGCCATCCGCAGGGGTCGCACAGTGCGCATACTTCCCAGCTATCTCATAAAGAGAAAAGAAATAGACATGTTTGCCTCCGCGCTTAAAGAATCATTACAAGAACTCCATACTCTCTATGAAGCATGACGCGAAAACCGCTATCTTAATGGTTTCATACAATAAAGCGAAGGTCCTTGATATCTGTTTGTCAGCTATAGACAAGTCAGTTGATAAGAAGCTGTTTGACGTATATGTGATAGACAACGGCTCTACCGAAGATATCAAAGCAATCGCGCGCGACCATAACGCCCATTACACCAGAAATGAAAAGAATAACTTTGTTTCACGAGCGCTCAACGACGAATTTTTTGACCAGAATATATCCAAAAAATATAAATACGCGGTCTTTATGGCGAACGATGTTCTTGTAGATAAGAACACGTTTATCGAGATGGTAACCTTCATGGAATCCCACGAAAAAGTTGCTATAACCGGCCCCGTACACTTTGAGTGGAACTCAAAAATACCCCGTTCCCGCGGTCTTACTATACATCCACTAACCAGTCTCCTGGTAAACTTCATGGACGATAAACCGGAGCACCGTATAAATCATTTTCATAGTATATACCTTATCCGTTGCCAGGCGTTCTCGCGTGTAGGCGGATTTAATCATATTCTGTTTCCCATGATTTTTGAAGAACCCGATGTGGGAGAGCGCATTCTCGCGCTGGGCTACGAGGCGCGATGCACTATGAAAGCAAACATCTGGCATCCTATTGAACCGGAGACTACTACATCGGAAGCAACAACAGTGGACATACGCCAGGACAGATTGTATTCCAACAAACCAAAAGCCTATCTCTTTTTTAGAAACCGCATTCTGTATATGGCCCTCTATTCGCGCTGGTGGCAGATGCTTGTATTTATATTCGTACTTAACCCTCTTATATTTTTTTATTACCTCCCGACAATTAAAAAGCGCGATATTATATATGCGGTAACAGGAGTTATTGACGGGCTCATATTTTCCCTCACAAAAAGCATCTCATATGTCGCGAAACGCAATAAAAAGGTACTCGATATATAATTTCTCAGTCGTTATAATGTATAATCAACACAGATGAAAACTAAGCTGCTTGCTCCAAAAGATTTCACTGATCATCCACATCCCGCCTCAAAACTCTTCAGGTCGATCGAACTGAAAGCTGTTTACGACAATACAAAGCTTCAGAATTTTAAAAAACCTTCTATGGATCTCGGCTGTGGTGATGGATATCTTTCATCTATCCTTTTTGACGATCACTTTACTTACGGAATAGATAACGGCGAGGCACACGACGTAGATATCGCGATCGAAAAAAAACTATACGATAAAGTGCTTATAGAAAGCGCGGAAAAAATGTCGCTTCCTGATAATTCTCTCGAGTTTGTGTTCTGCAACTCGGTAATCGAACATATTCCTGATAACGAAGCCGTCTTAAGTGAAGTATCAAGGACTCTAAAAAAAGGCGGAATCTTTGTATTCACCTCACCAAGCGACAAATTCAAAGAGTATCTCTATCTTTCCAATCTCTTAAGCTCTATTGGCCTGGGTTTCTTGGGAAATATCTACAAAGAAAAACGCAACAACATGCTGAACCATTATCACACCTATGGCCACAAAGAATGGGAAAAACGCCTGCGAAGGCATGGTCTTACTATAAAAAAATACTCCTATTACATAACCAAAAAAACAAATATGCTTTGGGATAAAATCGCGCTGGAGACCCGTGTGCGCGGACTTTTTGATAAAAATGCTGAAGATCATATGTATGAAAAATATAAAGATCAGATCAATGAAGCATACAAAAACGACTCTGTGAAAGACGACAACGGAGCCAGTCTGTTTATTTGGGCTGAGAAACTATAACGTATGTCCCCGATAAAAATATCCGTCTGTATTCCAACCTTCAATCGTGCTGATTTACTTGATCAGACACTTCAGAGTGTGGCAGCTCAGAAAGAGTTACCTTATGAAGTCATTGTGACCGACAATAACTCCACCGACAAGACTGATGAGGTAGGGCATTATTATGCTAAAAAATATGGTTTCACGTATGTTAAAAACAAAGAAAACTTGGGCATGATAGGGAACTGGAATAAAGCAATAAGCCTGGCCAAAGGCGATTATATCTGTCTTCTCCACAGCGACGATCTCATTTCTCCCGACTGGCACGCGACATGGCAGGATACGATACAAAAACATACTGCGGACTTTTATACCTCGGCAATTGCCATTATAAACAGCGCAAACGAAGCTCAGTTTACAGCGCATATCTTTGATGAAAATGTATATCTGGAACAACCACATGTGATGGAAGCATTTTTGCGACGCAAGGCACCTATGATAGCTCCCTCGGGCGCTAGTATATATGCGAAGAAAATATTTAAGGAGATAGGGTTATATAAAGAAGAGCATAAAACCGAAGCAGATGTTCCTCACTTCTTAAAGGTAGCTTCGACATATGACGTTTATTATCACAACAGAATTGTCTTCTGTTGGAGAAGTCATGAAGCTCAGACATTTGATAAAGAAAAACAGAAAAAAACTGTCACAGCTGAACTAAACAGACTTGATAATTATTTTTCTCTGGTCGCGGAGTTTTATAAAAAAAATTACAAAAATGATCCCGAGAAACGCCTCTTAGTACAAACCCACGCTTTCATGACTCTGACCGCGATAAACTTATATGTAGCAAAACTTAAGTTCAACAAAGTTATTGGCGCGTACAGAATTGCTCATAGGCATTTTCCTGACTTGTTTACTAAAGCTTCAGACTGGCCATTATTTTTTAGCATCCAAGCTGCACTCGTAAAAAGAGCCATCGCAGGCAAAAAAATGTCTAAGGACGACAAAAAAAGTCTTGAGTGGCTGAAGAGAATTGAGATTAAAAAATACTAGAACTGTCATGCCGAATTTATTTCGGCATCTATTACAATCAGGATCCCGAAACAAGTTCGGGATGACAAATACTACACCTTCAGATCAAACGTCTCAATCATTTGTATCTCCTCATCTCTCATTCGCCAACTTCCAAAACCTAGTTGAATCTTATGTACCGTTGTAGAAAATAACTCTTGCCCGTCATATGTTCGGGCGAACTCAATTAGCAACTGAGGATCCAGACGAGCGGCAACTCTAAGAATGGTAGAGTGAACGATATCACTTTTATAGGCCTCTATAAAGTGCACTTTGCTCTGTATTAATTCCGTACGAAGTCTTTCGCGATAAGGATTTACATCATAACTCGGATATCCATATATGAGTAAGCCGGTGGGTATGGCCATTACGCCTTTGTACGTTATGGTGAATGGTTTCATGGAAGCAAGAACAGACGCGGTAATGTTCTCATATATTTGCTTATCTTTCTGCGAAAAATCAGATGGAATGCTATCAACCTTTAAGAACTGAAAAAATGTGAAATGAATCCGGCCAAAATTGTCCGCAGGAGTAGGGGAGAGCGTGTAACAAATCTGGTCAGCAAAGACTGATGATACATCAGCAATCAATCTGTCCAAAGCAGGCATCGATTGCTCCATGAACGCGAACAGGCCGATTCCTTGTCGCATATCAGGCTGTCCCGATAGAAGCGCAGCGTCTACAACCACTCCAGACTCGCGGAGCCTGCGAATATTTCGTTCACGCATTTCGGTGTAGATGGGTTGATAAATAGTTTGTACATCAGCCACAAACAATAGTATACCAGCCTGCTATAATAGCAGCATGGTGAATATCATAACGCATCGTGGTCTGGAACCTTCTAAACCAACCTTCTACTCGGAAAGTAGCTATGAGGCGTTTGCTGACCACTTACAAAGAGGCTTCGGCATAGAGTTTGATCCCAACTTTCTGTTGGATGGGAATATAGTACTGGCCCATGATTCATCGTTATCAAGAATGAGCAACGGAAAAGATACTCGGCCATTCGCGGAACTGAAAACGGAGGATGTACAGACTATTATATTGCCCCATGGACGACTGTGCTTTTTTGCAGAGCTTATGGAGATGATTGAATCCAGTGTTGCACCGGTACACTCTCTTCATTTCAAAGGGATATTTCAGGAACAGCTCTACGCTGATGTTCTTCTTTCGCATCTGGAAACGGTTCTGCATTTGCTGCCTCGTATCATACTATTCGATGTGAAGCCAGATATAGCCGCATATATGAAAGCCCAGCTGCCTACTCTTCTTCTGGCACCCTCAGTAGCGCATACATATGATATTGAGCGATATAACAATGCCGTTCATGGCACCTTGTTGTCTGTTGAAGAAGCTCTTCGATATAAGAATATTTATGACTGGGTCTGGCTTGATGAATGGGATCTGCAAGACAAAGACGGCGGCCAAAAACAGTTTTACACAAAAGAAACCTTTGAAACTCTTAAACACGTTGGGTATAAGATCTCCTTAGTAACTCCTGAACTGCACGGCACCTCTCCCGGTCTCCTCGGCGGCGAGGCCCATCCCGATGCGAAAGATAAACAAACACTGTTTAACCGTATCAAAGAAATACTAGATCTCCAACCCGACGCCGTCTGTACCGACTATCCAGAAGAAGTTAGAGCATTTTACTAACCTCCGGGGTTTGTTGGACTACTAGGACAGTCTCCTTATATTTTTTATTGGCTTATACTCAGTGGTGATGGCTAAATAGACTCTATATATTAAAACTATGCCTATACGAGAAGAGCCTCTGTTAGCTGGAAGTATTTATCATATTTATAATCGCTCAGTTGATAAAAAAATACTATTTGGAACGAGATTGGGATGCTATAGATTTATAGAAGCGCTGAAATATTATCGCTCAACAAAATTCAATGTCTCACTTAGTAGATTTTATAGACTTGATGAATATAGACGTAAAGAAATTGAAGAAATAGTGAAAGATCATGCCTATCATACAGTCCAAGTGCTTGCATATGCACTAATGCCTACACATTTTCATCTCCTATTGAAAGACCTACACGAAAATGGAATTAGTCAGTACATAAGCAAAGTTACAAACGCGTTCACTCGATATTATAATATTACTCATCACAGGACGGGGTCTGTATTTGAGTCGCGCTTTAAAGCAACTTGTATGAGAACTGATGAACAACTTATCCATACTTCACGATATATCCACCTTAATTGTTATAGCGGAAATATTATACAAACGATAGACGAGTTACGATTGTACGAATGGAGCTCTTATAAACATTATATTGAGGATAATAACTCGAGCTTTGTTCATCGTGAAATAGTATTAAGCTTGTTCGGTGATAATAAATTGAATCATCAAAAATTCGTCGAACAAAATGCTGAATATCAACGTCGGCTAGAAAAAACAAAACATAAATGAAAGGATTGGCCCAACAGTCTAACGAACCCCGGAGGTTGGAAATTTATCCTTTGTGTGACTGCAGAAACGCGGCTACATCTTTGGGCGTGCCTAGACCCCACATTTCGGGCACAATCGCGGCCTGCACTTTCATACCTTTATCGATGAGTCGCTGATAGAGGGGTGCTACGTAAAACTCTTGTTTGCCGGCAGGACCGTACAGAGCATTTGAATCGATCACTTCCTGCGCTTCTCTCACAAATACATCTCCGTGAGAAAAATAGTACGCGCCGATATTGGCGTACGCGCCTTTTGAGGCAAGGACCGCATCTTTCTCCGCCACAGCAGAAGCTCGTTTTGTCTTAAAACTGAAGAGAGTGTAACTCCACTTAACATCACTATCAGGTGGACGGAACACAGGTATTACTCCTTCTGTATCCGCATCTTTCTTCTTGATCATCTTATACAGACCTTCACCGTTAAAAAAATGATCACAGTCGGTTACTATGACATCGTCATGATCGAGATATCGTTTGGCACAAAGAGCGGTCTCAAGCGCGCCACGGGTAACATCGGGAATAAGAATTACGTTAATATCAGTAGATAACGCTCCTTTGAGAAGATCAACGATTTTGTACTGTTTCTGATGCTCCTCAAGGCAGATAAAAATAATATCTTTCATGGATACCTGTATGTCATCAGTAGTTGCTGGACGATGAGGCAGATCGACAAATGGAAGCGACTCGAGAGCCCACATAACCATAGGTTTACCTTTTATATTGATAAGCGGTTTCGGCTTTTTATATTCCGGGTTCTTGTCGGCTTCCGCGTGGAAACGGGAACCTCTCCCGGCTATGGGTATAACTATTTTCATGTCAGCGTTATAATAGCAAATTCATGTGCTGTTGTAAATATATGACCGCCTATAAATGTTTGTTTATCACATCATTCTGGATGTACTGCATTATATAACAACCTCATTAACCGTATACGACCCGTTGCGCATATCTATACGTAGTATTGTATTATTTGGTACCCTAATCTGTGCCGCTTCTGTGTCTGAGAGCGATTCATAGTACTTTTTGACCGCGACCATCACACCCTGATGAGCAATAACGGCATAGTTCTTTGTTTCATCAAGTGTTGCGAGCTTCTCGAAAAAGGGGACAAGCCGGTCGTATAGTTGTTTATAGCTTTCACCCTTCTTTCCGTTGTAGCTCCCGGGATGTACAAAATGAAATCGGTCTTGTTCTCTTTGACTCCATACTACATCTTTGGATGCTTCATCTTTTGTTTTTCCCTCCCACCTGCCATAACAAATTTCTGAGAGGAGAGGTACTATTTCATATTCTGCCGGAGCTATCTCCTTTATGTAGGAAAATGTCTCATATACCCGGGGCAAGGGACTTAGGTAATATCTTGTAGGTTGATAGTTTTTCACATATGTACCCATTGCTTTAGCTTGCTCTCTACCATTTGCTGTAAGTAGTGAATCAGCAACTCCTTGGTACCTGTGTTCTGTGTTATATACGGTCTGTCCGTGTCGCAAAAAAATAAGCATAGGGCCTCTACTGTTCGATAAGATCATCTTTATAAAACTTAGTAAATCTGTCAACGTCCTCTGGCGTACCAAGACTCCACATCTCATCGGTCATATACGCGTATATCTTTTTCCCTTCAGAAATGAGCTCATTATAAACAGGGCAGACATAATATTCATTGGCTACCATAATATTTTTCTTCATCATAACATCCGCCGCGCGTACAAAATCTGAGCCTTTCCGAAAGTAATAAAATCCTACAGTGGCTTTGTTTGAGATAACTTCCTTTTCAGAGACATGTTTAACCAAATTACTGTTATCGGTATCTACAAAGCTCCAGCGTGGATGTGTCGCGTGAAAAATAGGAATTATACCGTCGTATTTATTTCTGCTTTCCTTAAAAAATGTCTTAAGTCCAGATTTGAAATACTGATCATAGTTGTAAATAATTAGCTCCTCGTCTGAATCAATATGATCACGCTCTAGCAGTACCGTTTTTGCAGCACCTTGCGGCATAAAATCTACCACTTTCACATGTGCCTTAGGACCAACCAATTGTCGGATTTTCTGATCAAGCTGCCAGTCTTCAGCATGCTCTTTTCTAATGAGAAATGTGGCATCTCTCTCTATATTAAGAAATTCCACGGCTTTCAAAGCCCATTCAAACATATATGTGTTATGTATTTTTATGAGAGGCTTTGGGGTTGTTATACCTGCTTGAATAAATTTGGACCCTTGTCCCAGCATAGGAATAATAATGTTCATAGGAATGTTATAAATTGCTTAATATATGTTTCTCCTCGTCACTCAGTATAGTCATCAGCTCGCGCCGTTCATCCATGAGAACCTTATTATGGTTATATATCTTTTTAAAGAGATTGAATAATTTTTTATATATTTCATGATTTTTTTTGTCCGGCTCGTATACATCTTTTACCATTAAAAGCTTTTCTGCCTGTTTGAATCGGTTAATAACCCCTTTTTGTATAAATACAATAAACAGCGCGCCGAGTGATGTAGTTTCTACTTCATCCATCACCCGTATCGTTTTACCGGTTATATCAGCCCGTATTTTGCAGGCGATTTTATTACGCGTTAACCCGCCAGACATACGGATATCTCCCACTTTAATACCTGACTGTTCAATTGATTGAATGATATCGTGAACCATGTAACTTGATGCTTCAAATATGCTCCTAATAATATCGGAACGAGTATGAAACCGCTCCAAACCAAAAAATATGCCTCGTGTAACAGCATCAAAGAAAGGCAGGCGCTCACCGACAATATAGGGTGTGAAAAAAATACCTTTTGAACCTACGCTAGAACCCTCTGCTTCATCTTCCATAATTTTATAGACATATTTTTCTGGATAACTATCGCCATAGAACATATTTTTGGACCATTCCAGTAGGCCGCCATCAATATTGTTTGACCCACCGATTATTTTATACGTTTGGTACTGCTGCGTAAGTATACCGCCATTGAGCTTAACATTCTTCTTTGTAAGTACACGTACAGAGCTCACAGTGCCGCAGACATTGGCAGCATCACCTTCGCTTGATACTCCTGATCCAAAAAACGCGCATATAGCATCATATGTGCTAAGAGTGACTTGAATGTTGGATGAAAGCTTTAGTGATTTACGAAGCGGTGATATTAAGGGACCGATATCAGTACCGGAGGGGAATACATGTGGCAACTGAGATGTTTTTATTCCAATAAATTCAAGCACTTCATTAGGATACTGCTTTCTACCAATATCATAATAAAATTTTTCTGCATTGAGTGGATCTGTGACCAACTTACCCGTCAATTTATATATAAGAAAATCATTGGAACTCATGAAATATGCAGCTTTATTGAATACCGAAGGATGGTGTCGCTTTAGCCATAAGATCTTGGGCATCATATAACTGGGAACCGCGAGAAAATTAGGATTACTGAAAAGCCCTTTAAGTTTCGGGCTTTCTTTTATATCTTTTGCTTCTTCAAATGATCTCTTATCAGATACTATCAGAGAGTTCATGAGAGGCTTCCCTTCGCTATCAGTTACAACCAGGCAGCACGCGGAAGAAGTTACTGTCATGGTAACAAGATTATCCCGGTATTCTTGCTTTTTGGAAAGCATCTCGTTAAGGAGTTGCTCGGCCAGACTCCACCATTCCTGGGGATTCTGTTCAACTGTATCCTTATGCATCTCTGTCTGAACCGGATACCAGTTCTTTTCTATAATATGAGCCTCGCTATCAAAAAGCACAGCACGAATACTTCTTAATCCGAGATTTATTACTAAATAATATGAATTGGTCTGTTTTATAGCACGCATAAGGTATAGTTATGGAATATTTATACCGTATAATTAATCACAACCATTATACACGTTTTGTATACGAATTCTTACCAGCCGTAACCAATCTATGAACACAACGGACGTAGTTATGTTTTTAAAAAAGTGGAAATTTGTTCTTTATCTACTCTTTTTTCTAGGACTTTCACTTATATTCCATCGTGATGTCATCTTCAACTCGTATAATTATGGACGCCACTGGGACTGGACGTTTTACTCTCTCTCCGACTACTATGCGAATTACCTGCATAGTTTCTTTTATGCCATAAAAATAAACGCACTGGGATATGTTGATATACTGAGCATAAACTTTGCTGAACTGACTATTAAGTTTTTTATCTATAGCTTTTTCCGACTTCTTTTTCTGATACCGGGTATTGCATTGAGCATCCCTATCATGAATAAACTCGCCGTTTTTGTACTTCTACCCATGTTAGCTTCAGTTGGGATGTGGTATTTATGTAGACGGGTTATGCGTGATCACTATCACTCACACCCATTGTTTTTCTTCCTGATTGCTATTTTTGCCAACATCGCATATACGTTTTCGCTTGTTGTAATATTTGACTTACATGGAGGCGCATTGAACAGACAGATCGGTTCCGCGTTTTTTCCATGGTTCTTTCTTGTTCTCTATACCTATTATGAAAGCTCCGACCCTGTTTACCTGGATTATCGCGTAATATTGTTGGGTCTTTCATCTGTTTTTTTTGATATATCCAATATTTTCTACATCGGGGTACTTTCATTGATCGCCATTGCTCTCAAACGAACCTCATTAAAGGTTAAGATAGTTCATCTACTTCTTCTGGGTGTGGTCGTTGTGGGAGTAAACACATACTGGCTGCAGGGACTTTTTTTTGGAGACGTCCTTGACAGGTCCGCACTCGTACAGGAACGCAAACTGGACATAAATATACTAAGAAACTATTCTGTACCATATTCCGATGTGCTCAGCATGCTCAATACACCGCATAATCTTGCCAACAGAACATTCGAGAATAACATTCTAAAGCTTGTTCCTTATGTCTCGATCTACATAATTATTTTCCTGTGTTTGCTGAGAAGCGCGATATTCCGACGGCGCAAGCGTCTGAGTTTGTTTCTTATGCTGCTGTACCTCACAACAACCATACTCGTCACGGGCGTGTACGGTATCGGCGGCATATACAACATTCTCTATTCCTTTGAGTTTCTCGGATTTATACGAAGCTCAGTGAGATACATGCCCAACCTTGCTATTGCCACAGTATTTATTTTTTTAGTTATTCTGAAAATTACTTATCACAACTTCCAAAACATAACAAAAAAACATTATATTATGTTCTTATTACCATTCCTTTTCTGGCTTACTTTTTTAGTAAGCAATAGCCGGATGATTTCGCTGGTAAATGAAAGGGTAGTCGGCAACGGTCAGTACAATCACGAAATTGGTGCGTTATATGAGTATGATCCAACAGCATATGAACAAATAAAATATGACAAACTTCTTTATAACGTAATCCCTGTACCCTCATGGTTCAGCCCTCTTTTTCTAGACAATATATACCCTAAAACCTCGCAGGGGAGTGACACGGACAATTTTTTTGTAAATAAAGGTGAGATTGTTACATTTGGACAGTCCTTTTTTGCTCCATCAAATCTGGAAATGTTTATTAAATCGAAAGTCGCGCCGTCATATTTTTCAATTATTAATGTAAAGGCCGTATGGTTTAAGAACCAAATTCCCGTACCGGACCTGGATCCTTCCTTGTACTTTGGACCTGAATGGATGAAACAAACAATTGGAAAAAGCGAAGAACTTGATACTGCAATCCGAAAACATACCATATACAAACTTTCAGAAAATATATTTCTTCCCCGAGTTTATATACCTGACACTATCGTAACAACTGATAAACCACTTATATATTTGCCGACTCTGGTAAATCAATACCAACATAACCTGAAAACAACATTTGTATTTAGTAAACAAAATCAGGGAAAAATAACCTCTAAGGACGACACTGTCGTCAGTGTATCTCAAACACCGGTTGTAGAGTTTAGACAGCTTAATCCTGCTAAATACCGTATCCGTATACATAACGCCGTTGATTCGTTTCCTCTTGTCGTTTCCGTGCCGTATCATGATGAGTGGAAACTATATGCTGTACCACCAGCGCCAACCAACATATCTCGCCAGTATGCAGATACCTATAAAGTACTAAAAGGCAACGAAGACTCTCAAGCATCACTTCAACAGCTACAGGATTATATTGAAAAGGGTCGTGTAAGTTCGCTGGGAGACAAATCACTCAAAAATATTGTTCACACTGAGTACAATAACGGTACGGAAAAACTCGCATACCGCGAGCCATATTACATAGACTATGTATCCAAAAACTATAATGGCACCATTCAGAACGAAAATCTTCCGGGTGTGGGTCTATTTGAACCCTGGTCAGGCATTCATCTCAAATTAGACGATTATAGACACCTAAAAGTCAATGGATATTCAAACGCATGGAATATCAACACCTCGGCAATCTGCCATACTCAGGGGTACTGTACTGATTCTATAGGGGAGGGTCGTGATATGGAATTTATTATGGTCTTTGAATCCCAGAAAGAATATCAGACAGGCATAATAGTGAGCATATCAATAATTATGCTTTGCATACTGTACTGTTGTTACCAGATGTTATACCCAACGCATCGCCGACATGAAAATACCAAATAAGAATATATACCTTATAATCACAGGAATACTTTTTATGTTTACGATGATATTGTGGATTACTGTGCCGGTCATAAAGTTATATACGCCTGTTGATGCAGAAAATTATACAACCACTCTCACTCCAATATATTTACCTGATATCGTAGTTGATGCATATCCCAACATATCAGTAAAGCCCAGCGAAAAAAAATACTTTACCGCAATGCTCAAGGAATATGCTGACCAACTATCCAATGATTACACACAGCTATTCTTCGCAGACAAACGTGCGGCGGAGATCCAGAAATGGGGCGACGAACTGACCATTCTCAAGCCATTGAACCACGGAGATATACGAACAAACCAACTTATAGAATGGTGGAGCAAGAAAAAAATAATGGGTTGGGGCAACAACGAGATATACGGCAGCTGGGAATCAGAACTGGCAAGATTTGCGATTCATGTAACAAAGCATAAAAAATCGATTACCAATACTACCGAAAAAGCCTCACTCGCAAGCACGCTGTTGAGAGATAGGGAAGGGATACATTCAATAATAAACACCCTCAACAAACCAGTCGAAGATCAGCTATATCTACGAAAACTCACCAATGAAATATTTAATACATTAATGAGCGGCCTTCAGATTCCACAAGAAATATTTAATCCTTATCATATAAACTTTTCAACGGAACATTTTGCAGAAACCAAAGAGTACGGTACATATGATATCGGGGTAGATATTCCATCCTCACTCCCAGCTTTTTCCCAGATGAAGTTACGTACTAATACACAACTTTTTACGCCCAGCTACCGATTGGATACCGACTATGGCGGCAAATCAACATACATATATAAACACATTCCCATTACCGCCAAAACAAAGGGCTTTTCTCTTGATATTCCGGAAAATCTCACATACGCCCTAGATGGATGGACAAAGGTATCTACAACGCATACAGTTTACCCTTTTGCGTATCGGACAAAACTCTCTGATCCTCATACGGATATATCGTATCTACTGACATTCGCCGATACTATAGCAGTAAAATCTCTTGTTGTGATACAGTTAGACTATACTGATCTCTACGACAGAAAACAAAAATCTGCGATGATTTTTCAGAAAGAAACGCCATTTCATAATATTGCTCACTATATAAAGTTTGGCTCTCCGATACATCACATAGAAAAAGGTGCATTTACGTTTACCATACTGACAACACATCCGCTTTCAACTGCCGACCTCAAAAACTATCAGTTTCGGATCATTCCTCTTGTAGCTCCTCAGGCAAACCTAAGCAAAGATTCGCCAACGTCTGCGCAGACTATAACAATCAACAGACCTTTACCGTTTGTCCCGATTATCCAACAAGTTGCGACTCGTGCACTTACTACACGACAAACACAAAGACTGGTTAAACAAATGCCATGGTACTGGCGTGTCATAGGCACCGATGGGCAGGTAGTTACGCTTGTGTATATACCGTTTATCGCCAGCGCAGGAGCATTCATAATAACCCTTTTGCTCTCTATACTCCATCTTCGTTTTCTCATAAAAAAAAGCACAACTCTTGTAACTATGGCTTACGAATTATCGGTAAACCTGAGACATCGTCTAACTAAATTCATTCGCCATGGAAGAAAATTATGGATACTGCTTCTTATATGTGCGCTGCTTATTGACCTCGTACTCGCGGGCCAGCAGCTTGATGTTATCTTACTCGCTGTCTCTCTTTTATGGCTTGCAACTGTTGTGGCGCATAGTTTCCCGCCGAATGTGAATTTCTATATCTCACTTATTCTTATAGCACCCTACTCATTTTTTATGACGTTCTCTCTAAAGGACCTCGCGGAAAAAACTGCTGTGTATATATATTTATTTTTCGTAATAGGATTATTGCAGTCAGCCACATTGCTTTTGAGAAAATCCCACCTGTCAGAAGAGCTGGATAAGATTGAAGAGGATTCTATATTGTTTATTCACAGAGTCAGCGCGTTCATATATAAGGCATCAACCCGTGGTGTAGAGATATATATAAGTATATTGCAAAGGTATTTTAACATGAAACCACAAACCAGACGCGACTACTATATGAATATCCTCAAAGCGTTGCTTCTTGTTGTGTTCATTATCTCTGGCATTATAGGTTCTATGTATACCGTCAAAGCCATAAAAAAAGAGCTGAAACGACAAGAACGGGCTAGACAAAATCCGGTCATACTAATTGTCGGTCCAACTGTTGTATACCGCTCGACAAAAGTTATGATTAAAGGTAAAAATCTTGGGTGGAATGTAAACGGCAACGTCCGGCTTATAAATAATGGACAGGAAATATTTACCGACCTCTGGACAGACTCTAAAATCATATTTACCGTGCCACTCCACTGGAAACTAGGAGAGAACACACTCACCATAGAGAAGAAAATATTCTGGGAGGATAAAGAAGAGTCTGCAAACAGTAAACCTGTAACCATCAAGCTGATTAATGCTGGAACTTCGTTCACGAGTGACGACGATGCTTACTTTGAACAGCTAAAACACCTTGATCCCGAAATCCTCAAATTAAACGGCTATACACCCGAAGAGAAATAAGCGTAGCACAAAATGATATAATCATTCCATGCGCGCTGGACGTTACGGCCTGATATTCCTGACCATTCTTATCATAATCGGATTTTATTTCCGATATACCGGCATTGTGAAAAATCTTTCATACTGGAATGACGAAGGCCATGTCGCCATCTATGCTCGGGGACTGGAGGAAACAGGAAAAGCTATCAACACCTACGGCCAGTCCACAGGATATTACCAACTCCTTATGTATTCGGTTACCGCTATCTCATTCAAGCTGTTCGGAGTGACAGAATTTGCAGGAAGGCTTCCTTCGGTTATTATCGGTACAGTGCTTATTGCAGCAATATATATTGTATCCCGTCGGAGTCTGGGAAAACGAGCTGCGCTCATAAGCGCGTTTCTCATGACTTTCGCACAGATGCAACTTGCTTGGTCGACCCAGTTGAGGCCATACATATGGCTGGAACTCGCGACATTGTGTATAGTGTATCTGTGTTATAAATTTATGCGTAATACGGATTCCTTTTTTGATCTGAATATAGTGTGGGCAGGGCTTATAACGGTGTTCGCGGTTCTGTTTCACGCGAGCGGACTCATGAACGTACCTATCATCGGTTTCGCGGTAGTCTATAAAAGCATCTCACAAAAAAAATATGCGGCTATTCTCTATACAATACCCCTCGCCCTCATATTTGTTGCAGCAATCTTTCTTATATTCAGAAATGTATTTGAGATTCTGCTGCGGTTTGACACTGATATTCTTCATTACCGGATATTTATAACGCAGAACTACAAATGGCTCATTGCGGGTGCTGCAGTCGGAGGTATCGGATTGTTTCGGAGGGATAAAAGTATGAGTATTCTACTTGCAGTTTCAGTTGCTCTTATCTTTGCCATGGCCATTTTTAAGATCAACTCTCAGTTTGTGCGCTATTCACTGCCTGCCTTTCCGTTGTTGTACATGCTGTTCTCGTACGGCGTGGTTATAGCGGCAGATATGATCAGCTCTCATCTACGCTCCGTTCCTCTTTTGCTCAGTACAGCGATACTCATGGTACTTGTCACGGGATATTTATATAAGAAGGATAAGATTGTAATGACACCGAAATATTACTATACCATCAACCATGACATGCGCGAAAATCCCATAGTGGACTATAAAAAAGCATTTGCCGGAATGAAACAGCTAATAGGCACCAGAAACGACATACTAATAGTAGACTCGTGGAATGATAGAGTACCTTGGTATATACCCGGACGCCCATTTGTATTCGCCTCTCGTGAAAAAAAGATCAAAATAGATCCACAGTTTGGAGAAAAAATGATACGTACAGTAGATCATTTTGAGGCAGAGCGCACGAGGAACAACGCAGGGATTGTGCTTGTTGAAAACTGGGAAAGCCAGATGATACCCGAACTGCAGGATCATATACGAAAAACACTCAAACATGAGTTTGACGTTCAGGATCTGCCCTATAATGAAGATGACAAATGGAGCGTAAGCATCTATAGTTGGGGAATATAATACTATGTTAAAAAAAGGGTCGTTTATAACACTTATTTTTGTAATTTCTACGCTCATTCAGCTTATTAGCCAGATTGTTGTAACGCGTATCTTCGGAGCTAACGTAGATCTTGATATATTCCTTGCGGCGGTCGCGGTTCCGACAATTCTGGTTACAGTCATTTATGGGACGCTGAATGACGCGTTTCTTCCGTTGTATGCGGGGAAAAAGTCAAAGGATGAGAGTCAAGCGGATGGCTATTTTATGTCGCATCTTATCGCACTTACTTTTCTATCATTCATAATAGCCGCGTTAGGTGGATTTTTCACACATCCGCTGAGTGAACTATTGTATAGGGGTAGATCGGCCGCGTTTATAACTGAGGTGGCAATACAGATGTCTTACATGCTATATAGCGTACCTTTGAGTGTAATCGCGACAGTCTTTGGAACATACTTTTATACACATAAACAGTTTATACGGTTTCCTCTGGCGCAGGCTATCGGCAGTGCTGCCAATGTAGGGATCATACTCTTGCTGGCACCGTACTTTGGTATATGGGCACTGGTTATCGCGTTTGTGGCAAATATTCTTATACAGATAGCATTCATTCTTCCGGCACCATTATTTTCGTTTCAGTTTACTCGTATAGATATAGTACCGTTGCTCCTGGCATGGATTCCGCTCATTATAGGTAATATTGCACTCCGTTCGGACGCTGTGATGATTCGTTCATTTGGAGCGCATATGCCTACCGGCTATCTGGTGTATCTTAACCTCATATCCAAAATATTCGCGTTGGCTACAGGAGTAACTACCATAGGTATTCAGGTTCTCCTTCTTCCGCATCTGGTCGAATATATGAATGCTAAAGAGTACGAAAAAGCTTTCAAGATAATTAACAAATCAAAGCTAGGCGCGGTCGGACTTTCTATTTTTATAACAATACTGCTTATGCTTTTTTCTCCTTTTATAATACGTATATTATTTGTAGGGGGTAAATTTACACCTCATGACGCTGATATAAGTATTTCCCTCCTTCCACTCTTTGTCCTGCCGGCTATCGGCTGGGGTGTAAATAATATTTTTTTCCAACCTCTGCTGGCTATCAGGAAACAATGGACAATTGCATGCATCCACATTACAGCACTTGTATGCGCCTGGATTACAGGGTCTCTTGTGCTATCTCAGTTTGGCCCGTTACCCGCTATTACCTCGGGTTTATTAGTTCTTCTGTTTGGAGGCATTGCAGGAAGTGAAATACTATGGCAGTATTACAAGAAAAAACTATCCGTATCAGCGTCGTCATCGTAAACTATAAAACAAATGAGTTAGTACTTAACCTGCTCAACTCACTGCCGCATCAAAAGAATGCTGAAATAATTGTGGTGGACAACAGCCCTGAACAAACACTTGGAGCAGATATCAAGAAAAAGTATCCTAATACAAAATATGTCTATGCAGGCAAAAATTTGGGCTTTGCCGGTGGAAATAATAAAGGCATTGAACTGGCGAAAGGGGAGTGGGTGTTTCTTCTCAACAGCGATACATTGACTACGTGGGACGCGATTTATGAACTCGTTAAAACTACCGAAGAGAACAACTATCATGTATCAGCGCCTGCCCTGGGAAACAAGGGCATACCAGAACATAATGTCGGCTATTTTGATAGTTTATTAAGATCTCCTGTTAATTATTTACTGGCGCGTCCGCGCATGATTGATGGATCGGACATAAGAAACCCGATCTCTGTTGATATCGCGACTGGAGCAGCGCTTCTTGTTCGATCATCAGTATTTAAACGTATAGGCCGACTCGATGATAGGTCGTATTTTATGTATTTTGAAGACATCGACTTCTGTTATCGGCTTCATGCTGCGGGAATAAAAATTCTATATGTTCCTCAAGCACACGTAACACACTACGGCGGAGGCAGTTCAAATAAGGACCACCAACAGAAAAACACCAACTATCTGAATGGACTCCGGACATATCTGAGAAAATATAGAGGACCCTTGATCTGCATGCTTAATGACACGCTAAAGCTTTTTCATTAGTACTCAAACGAGTATAATGTGTTTAGTATGAACAAAAGCGAGACAATCACCGCAGTTATTCCAGCCAGGAATGAAGAAAAAAATATAGAACGATGTATAAAAAGCCTTTCGTGGTGCGATAACGTCGTTGTAATGTCTATGGGTAACGATAATACTTCCGCCCTCGCAAAAAAACTAGGCGCCGAGGTAGTAGAAAAATATACTTCTGAAAAAAATGATTTTATTGCAGTACAAAAAAATATCAACTGGGCAATAGATCACAGCAAGACAGATTGGATTCTTCGTATAGACGCCGATGAAGAGGTCACTCCTGAGCTCAAAAACGAGATTGAAAACATTTTGGCCAGCCGGGCGAAGCTTCAGCGAAGTCCGGTTGCGTATGGAGTTCCCCGAAACCAATACTTCTGGGGAGGGTTTCTGAAAGGCGGGGACTGGGCATATGATCGCCTGATACGATTATTCCGTCGGGATTCGGCAAGATATGATCCCATCGTACATGTACATGAACAGCTGTCGGTTAAAGGGGAAACCGCGGAGCTTACACATGCACTCAATCATTACTCACATCCTACCCTTAAAGTAGCTGTCGACAAATTTAACATCTACACCTCCATTCAGATTAGTGAACTCAATGACTCATATATACAAGCAGTAATGAAGATGCTTTTTCTTCCTCCCTATATTTTTCTGCGATGGATTTTCTGGAATAACGGATATAGAGATGGCCTGCGGGGTATCGTGGCAGGAGGTATGCGCGCATGGTATGAATTCATGCTGTATGCCAAATACTTAGAATCTATTAAGAAATAATATGGCTCCTGAACGCAGTGAAAGAGACGAAACAACTAAGTTTACCTCGGAGTACGAGCTGGCCGAATCACATGACGCGGTCCAACATAGAGCCGCGCTAAACAACGAAGGTCAGATAGCCGCAACAGACCTTGAAAGACATCGTGGACTCGCACAAACACCCGAAGTAATTATGCCCGATGATCTTGAACGAGCGCGGGAAAAACCTACCCTTATAGAGCAGGCTGTCGGAGAAAGGAAAGACCTGGCTCAATATGTATATAGGTATCTCGTTACAAAAACGGACAAGATACCTGAAATGCTACAACAGCTGCGAAGGCATACTGACGGAGCAAAACTTGATAGTTTCTATCGAATTTTGCTATCGATGGGAGCAGATATCAAGACAAATCCTTTAAACGGTGACCCTATCGGTGTGGAGTTTCAGCGTGAAGGGCTTGAAAAATATAAACACAAGGCCGAACTTGAAAATTTTCCCGTAGATAAACTATGGAAAAAAGCCAGGGTAGTAGAAACCGAGATAAGAGATCAGTTTGGTGAACAGCACAAAGTTACTCAGCTTGAGCTGAGTGTGAGTCTGGAGGACTGGAGAAAAATAACATCACCCTTAAATGATAAGCGATCGCATGAAGCACAGGAACTGGCAAAAGATATCGAAGTATTTCTGGAAACTACATACATGTATGACACCGGGTGCAAAGACGCGCCCATGAAATGGTATACCGATATCGACGCAAATACATTGGGTGTGCTATCTGCTCCCAGAACGCCCGGTGCTGACAACGATCAACGTATAAAAGAATTGTTAGGAGATAATCTTAATCCACATATTATGAAAGCTCTCTATAGCGAAGCCGGTGTAAGTCGGGGTATTGTGAATTCAGTGGGGGCAGATAAAACCTTTCGTGAAATTTTTAATCTTGAACCTCCATTAAAAAATAAGGGTCAACAATGGATGGTTATACAGGGCAATCATGGATATACAGGTTTTGGTGATCTTATGAAAATACCTACAGAGCGTATGGCGCTCACAATCCGCCAGTCTCTGGAACGCGCGAGCACACAAAAACCTCAGAGCTTGGATGCAGGAACTGCTAAGGTGCTGGCCAGCTTAAATAGGGCACTCGGAAAAGAACAACAGCTTCCGCCTCCCCGTGTCTGGACAGTTGTTATGGACGGTATGGGCATAAATGGAAATATGGCACCCGCCGAGGTCAGGGCAATGAACCCTAATATTGAAGATACCTACGATTGCTACGCGAATCAGATAGATTTTGCTTCAACCGTGATGCACACAAATATTGAGGCAGGCTGGTCAATGGGAGGATGGGCGTGTGTCCTTGCTATTATGAAACGGTTGGAAGCAGCTGAGCATATAAAGGGCGCACCGCTTACACAGGATGAGATTGATCATATGGATTCATATCTGCCCTATACGCTAGCTATTACGCCAGCTATGGCCGACACGTGTTGGTTCTCGATGGTAACACCAAGTCAGATAGAAGAAATGAAAACAGCAAAGAGTCAGTCGGCTATCACGCCTCCCTTGGAAACTCATATCGCGGACCTGAAGAAAACACGGAAACAGCGTATTGGGTTTTTTGTTTCACGCAATATGCTTGGCCTCGGGTCTATTATGCATAAACTGAATGCCGGCAAGGTTGAACCTTTGAAAACAACATTTGAGTTCTTTTCAAAGCTCTATACGGGAAAAATATTTCCCAAAGACACGCCTCTTACCAGTGATGAAAAATGGATTCAGACAGCTGCGCTCGCACACGCGGAAGGCTTTACACAGGCAGGAAACGGCTCTGCTTTAGACTGGCAACGACAAGCGATTAATCATACACGACGCCCCAGTCAGCGCGGTTTGGAACTCCTGCATATGGCTCGTGGCTATGTAGCAGAATTTGTAGGTAATCAGGATTTATTGGTCAGAGATAAGGATTTATGGAGAGAAATACATGATCAGGCTGCGGAAGTGCCCGCGTTTGAGTTACCGGCAGGACACGCTCTTCTGGGTCAAGACTGCTTTCAGGAGTTTCCGTTTGCGATAGGAGCTCTCATGAAATCGCAGGAACGACGTGCCATGCAGGATATTTTGTCGGGAAATGCTGATTATAGACACAATTTTACTGAGGCGTTGCGCTTGTTTGAAGGAGGAAGCCATAAACGACAACTTGCGCACGAATTTATGAAATACGGCGAAAAATACAAAGTAAGATTTCCAAAAAAAGAAGCCTGAGAGCAGACTAGATCCTTTCGATAAGTATATTTGACACAATGACCGGCTGTTGATATTCCTGTGTCTCTTTCACTGTAAATACATCCTTCAGCACAAGCTCAGGAAAACCCGCATAGAGCATAGATGACATGGAATATGATGAAGAGCACCGGGTAAGTATATGCTTATGAGAAGCAAGATGCTGTGCCGTTGATCGGTAGATAGCAGCCTTTTCTTCCTCACTCAGACCTACCATTGAGGCAAAATGAATTACATCATACGCGTTTATATCTTTGTATTCTTCTACTTTAACCGGCGGCAATACATGTATATTATTCTGAAGATGCATCTTCTGTATTATGTCAGTCGCTGTTATACAGGCCTCAGGAGATTGATCCAGTATATAAATAGCAACATTTTTCAGAGTCATTGCCATAAGTATCGCGCTTACAGGAAATGGCCCTCCACCGACAAACAGATATTTGTGGGACGACTGTTTCATGTACTTTTTAATAAGAGCCTGCTCATAGCTTATTAGAAGCCGGTACCGATGCGTTACAAAATCATCAAAATTAATCGTACCATCAAGAAATCGTTGGGCAGCCAGGTACTCGTAATGATACGTTGAGTCGGCAAAGAATATATGAAAATCGCTTTTCCATTCTTGGAGAACGTTCATAATATGTACGCTTTCATCTCTTTTCGTTGTTGACCTGAGAAAGTTAGTGAGAAAAACCAACTTTTCGATTAGCTCATGATAGTGTTCAAACCGTTGAGGACCGTCCAGAGTAAGTATGCGCAATCTCCCTACCGTTGATATAAAGTCGAATATGGAATCTTCGTATAGCATATTAATATTGATTTAACTGATCTCTTAACACATAGTCTAGATATTTGGGAATGGCTTTTTTTAGGGCCTCAACACGTTCTTGTGATTGTCCTTTGGCTCGAATAGTAAATACTATCTTTCGCGCATCATCCTGCTTACTATAGCCTATACCAATACCATCAGCACTCATTGAGGCGATCGTCATAAAAGAGGCAATATTGTCACGTGATCCACCGTTTGTCATAACATTGCCTCTGACCATCTGGTATAAACCCGAATCCAGAGCGGTAAAGAATGCTTCAACATCACGTATATACGCACCTTTTTCCGCAAGTTCATCCTTAAATATGCCCGTCAGAGTTGTTATATGATTTAAGGGTGCGTTGCCTTCTTTTACTTCTTTAAGCATACCTGTGTGACTATTTCTGGCGTCACGGTTGAGAGATACTCCTTCTACATGTAGCGGTGTTTTCATATCATCTAGAGACGTCATAACGCCATCAGGATACCTTTCCGGATGAGCAACCATCCACTCCACGTACTTCTGTATAGCGTGAAGGTTAAGCAGTCCGTAACCCAGTCGACCGCCCATCTGATGTCTAAGATTCATAGGTTCAATAGCAAACGATGGCTTATTGCCGTTGACCTCATACTGCGCAGCCGCTAACGCAATCTGAATGGTTGAATCAAAATAATTGGCACTGCTGTGCTTCATCTCCACTTCCAACAAACCTATCTGTTGCTTTTCGATCTCGGCCAAGTATCCTATAATTGCTTCTCTCAATGCCGGCTCCGGCACACTAAGCGTTATGGGTTCAAATGCTAATGGCTTATTATCAGTTGAATCAACAATCTCAATCTGACGAGCCACTTCACCTATTTCGTTCAGCAACCACATTCCTTCGGAGCCGTCGATCGCCAGATGTTCAAAATTAGCGCCTGCTTTTCCATTAGCCGCGACACGGATAGAATGTCCATCATACCAGCCGCCGGGACTGATATACTGATTTGTCCCGTTAATGTTAAATACTCCATATTTTTTCACATTATCATCCACAAAGATCTCTTCATCCTCACCAAATTTATATGTACCATACTGCATCAACGACGAAGTCTCTTCCAAACTTGCAGGATGAGCCTCAGTGTCTAATATGAACGTCCATAGACTTTTATCAATACGATCAAGCGCGGCCAAGTTGTCTGGATTTTTCTTCATATCTTCCCGTACTTGCCACAAATCACGTCTATTCATGGTAGTTATCACTCCCGCGCCGATTTCTGCTGGTTCCTGAACCGTAGTTTTCATGGCTTCAATATTCGCCTTTATTTCACCTGGAGTAAGAGCTGTACCATCAGGATAAAAAAGATTTAATGTGAAAAATGAACCATCAATAACTACAGTAACATGGTCGGAATCTATGACACTCACCAGTGAATCACCCTTTTCACCTGATTCACGTTTACTGAACGCTCGTTTATACCCGCGCATCTCAAGAGGTCTCTTCCTACTGAGTTCCGGCTCCCATTTCTCGCTCCGCACTTCATTCCGTACAAGTGCCAATGCCGCAATGAGAGATGCCGTACGGTCAACATCGTTTGTTTTATGTTCATCGTCCTTAAGGACTTCGGCATGATTTGTACTGAACGGAAGTGATACTTCATTACCCGCCATGTACGCTTCGAAACCTTCTGTCGTAGGATTGCGTACTTCTCTAACCTTGCCAGTTTCTAGCGCTTGATTATTAGCCATAACAATTCTTTCTACCGCTTTTTGTTGTCGACGGGCGAATCCCAGTTCATGAAGCAAAAGTCCTAAGCTTGTCATTTTATGCTCACGTTCCGTTCGAACAAGCGCCGAGGCGCTACGGAGCATCTGTTCTGTTGTGTGAAGGTTGGGAAGTGGAGGATGATCCAGAAGGAGAGCAGCCTCTTCCCATTTTGTAATGGGTTTCTCATCTTCGGTTGTCACTGTGTTTTCCCGCTTCTCTCGTTTGATTTTACTCCATATAGTTCTTGCTGTTCTTTCGGCTACATTAAAAGGAAGTTTCTCTCTTGCCGTTCCTATGGCTTTGGGTGCTTCTGTTACAAGCGAGGTCAATCGTTCTTTTACACGTTTCAAATGAGAAGATTCTTCATGTACGTTGCCATGGCTTACTTGTTCATCCATATGAATACAAATAGTGACGATTGGCGACACTATTTAGATAGATTATAGAAGAATGAATCTGATATATGCAAACACTATTACTTATTTTTAAGTCTCTTCAAATCTGCATCTACCATCATCTTTACAAGATCTTCAAATGGTGTTTTCGGAGTCCAACCTAGCTGTTTACGCGCTTTGTCAGCTCTTCCTTTGAGGTTGGGCACTTCTGCTGGACGCTTAAACCGAGGGTCGATTTTTACATATTTATGCCAGTCGTTGATACCCACATGCTTAAATGCCTGTACTACAAACTCTTCAACACTATGATTTTCGCCTGTTGCTACTACAAAATCATCGGGCTTATCCTGCTGAAGCATAAGATACATTGCTTCAACATAATCACCGGCAAATCCCCAGTCTCTTCTGGGTTCGAGGTTGCCCAGGTGAAGATCTTTGGCGAGTCCCAGCTTGATCTTAGCAACACCGTCAGTTATTTTTCTGGTTACAAACTGGATACCGCGAAGGGGAGACTCATGATTGAATAAAATACCATTACAGGTATACATGTTATATGATTCTCTAAAGTTCACGGTCATCCAGTATGCGTATACTTTGGAGACGCCGTAGGGACTTCGAGGATGAAACATGGTCTCTTCGTCCTGAAAGCCATTATTATGAGAAAGACCAAACATTTCCGAAGTAGAAGCCTGATAGTACTTGCTTGTCGGGCTGAAGAATTTGAGAGCGTTGAGTAAATACAATACTCCAAGCGCGTTAATCTCTGTGGTAAGTTTTGCCTGCTCCCACGAAGATCCTACAAAAGACTGAGCAGCAAGATTATAGACTTCATCAGGGCGGACCGCCTTTACTATATTCAGCAATGAAGCCTCGTCGGTAAGATCTCCATCGATAAACTCAATGCCGTCGGAGATACCCAGATATTCAATATTTTCAAAGTTGGGATTAGAATAGCGTCTCATGACACCGTATACCTTATATCCTTTTTCAAGAAGAAGCTTAGCTAAATAAGGTCCATCCTGGCCTAAGATCCCTGTTATCAGTGCTTTTTTCATATGATTTTATATGGGGAAACTCAATAATGTCCGATAGTTCCTCATTGTACATGAATCTGGCGTAATTGTCAGCTGATAATGGATTCCAGACGTTACTTTAGTAGCCTCTATTATGATAAAATTACAACATGATTTCAAAAGTATTCGACTTCATAAAAAGACCGACAAGTCGCGATGTAATAGTAAACACCATAGGCAACTATCTCAATGTGGTTTTTACTGCTTTTTTTGCGCTCGTTCTTGTGCGCATCCTCGATCCCTCCCAGTATGGCGTACTGAGCGTACTTCTGGGAATAGCTTATGTGCTAGCCAATATTCTTGATTTCGGAACTACAGCGACAATCTATTCATACTTGCCGCCTCTCTATAATCAAAAATCAGAGGACCTGTATAAATTCATCAAAAGCACATTTTTCTACCAATCAATCTTTTCCGTCGTTGTCATAACTCTGCTTTTTATATTCTTCCCGTATATGGATAAGGTATTTTTCAAGACAGGAGCGCCGCTTTCTGACCTGTATCTTACCTCAATATCTGTACTGTTTTTTATATGGCAAAACTTTATCTCAAACTGCATGTTCGCCGCAAAACACTTTATGAAGGCGAATATATATAACAACGCCTCAAACCTTATCAAAACCCTTATCATTTTATACCTCATGTTCACGCATAATGTAACTGTTTCGTCTGTTATATTTGTATTTGGAATACTCGGACCTCTGATTTTCTTTCTCCTGCTCTTTATCGAAAAGAGGGAGCTTGTATATATTCTTTACAAATCAAAGATAGATAAAGAAGAGTTCCGGTTTAAATATACATTGACCTACTTTATCGGAGCTCAATTCCTTAATTTGGGACTTCGTATGGACCTGTTTCTGCTTTCTTACTTTAGGTCAAAGGCGGAAGTAGGTTTTTATGGATTGTCACAGAAAATTATTCTCACCATCATAACAACAATCATCAGCATAACTCAGGTACTTTCTCCGGCATTTTCCAATATCAAGAGTAAACGGGAAGTTATTTCTCAGATGAAGACGGGATTTTTGTATTTACTTATTCCTAGCAGTCTGTTTCTTCTGCTGTACCTCACGCCGACCTGGGTTTTTACTCTATTTTTTACCGATACATTTGCGCAGACCGCCAGAATAACCAAAGCATTAAGCCTTTCATTCATCATTAACGCGCTCTCAAATTTGCCGCTCCTGTTCCTCTTATATACAGTCAAGAAACCGCGTTATATACTTGTCGCAAATATCGCCTTTTTTATAGTTCTGACCGGTATGTGTTACTACCTCATACCACAAAAGGGTGTTATGGGACCGCCCATTGCTGTTGCTGTAGCTTTTATCGTGAACACGGTTATACTTACCATCGCCGCGTTCTATGAGTATCATAGAATGGAGGATTAACGGCCACTTTTCCTGGTCCAGCGCTCATATATCACGCTTCTATAATCCTTCCTGTCGGAGACAGAAAAGCCTTTCTTTTCGAGTAATGAGGCATAATCAAAACCATAAATCTCCGCTGTATACGGCACTACTGAGAGTTGTTTTTTCCCTGATGTAGCTTTTTCTATACCTCTCAAGTCATAGATAGTTACATCAGGCCGATAGTAACGTATAGGATCAGCTGATGACTCAATAATATACACCTCTTTTGTTAACCGGGATGAAAGTCCCTTCCAGTCCTCGCGATGATACAGGGGAAGAAACAAATAGACCAAGGAACAGACAACATAGCCTGCCGCTATGAGTATTCGCTGCCAACGATGTTCTGTAGCAACAGCCAGAATAAGAGTGAGTGGAACGAGAAGAAAGAGAAAACGAAAATATTGAAGAAGAGGGGTGAACAGAGAAAAAACAATACCAAGGATAAGCGGAGTAACGAAAAAATAACCCATCCGTCTGTTCCTTAATCCACCTCTTATTGCAAAGTATGTTATAACGCATGTCCACAGACCTGCGGTAAAGTAATAGAGGCTCTTTGGATAGTACTGTATTCTTCCGATAGAAAATTTGAGCGGTATCAGAAAAAGATTTTTAAGAGTTATAGTTCCCAGTACTAACGACCAGTTCTTTACTATCGCTAGAGCTTCCTGGCTATGCATAAGCTGGGTGTAGAGAAGAGGAGAGATAATGGCAAAGCCGATTACAGAACCGGGAAGAAGACGTAATAAGATAGTGAATTTTTTGGTACACAAAAGATATATATAAAAAGCAGCGATAAAGAATACGGAGCCATAAAACGTAAGAACACTTAACCCAACGCTTATATTAAATAACACTATGTCGCTCTTTTTCCCTTCATCGATAGCTTTAAGAAAGAAAAGGAGCGCAAAACTAAGGAGAAAGACAATCAACGTATACATCCGTGCTTCCTGAGAATAGTACATAATCAACGGATTAAAGAGAAAAAATACAGCAGCCCATATACCGGCTCCCTTTTTCATCAATGACCCTATGTTATATACCACAATACCCACGAGCAGCGCAAAGATAACAGAAGGCATCCTTAACGCTATTTCACTGTACCCCCATACAGAAGTCCATAGTTTCATAAACAAATAATAGAGAGGCGGATGAAAGTCGTTAGGCGAAAACTGTCTTACAATATCAATAGGGGAGTAGTGCATCACAACTTTGGCCGTCGTTGCTTCATCTAGCCAGAGCGATTGATTGAGCGCGATAAGACGGAGTAAAAAAGCGATTCCCAAAACTATCCAGAGTTTTTTTGACATTATACTAGTATATCACTCTCCAAAAGTCCGTTACTTTTTGAACTTAGGTGATGGGGTAGGGGAGTCCATCGGAGTTGGTGTAGGCGTAATCCCTTCGACCGTATTATGAATCCAGGTACGTACTGCTTTCCATTCATCGATGCCTTCCTTAGGAACAAGTATGAAGCCTCCTTCTGTGGAGTATGCGTTCTTTAAGTAATTATCATTGGAAATTACTACCGTGGATATCTTGTATTCCTTGCTGTTTCCAATCTCGCCTACAAATTTTTTCATGAGGGTGAGATCAATATCAGTCCGGATATAAGCGTTGAGTTCATCCATTAAAGGAAGAATTTTGGGAATAAAGCCAAACGATACAACTTTCTCACGTACTGCCTCGAGTAAGCGTTGCTGACGAGCGGCGCGACCAAAATCGGTACCGTCCTGAAGCGAATGACGTGATCGGACATATTTGAGCGCTGTGGTGCCGTCCATGTGAGTTACTGTTGCGTCAAAGTGGAGATGCTCATAACGGCAAGGGAAGGCGAGAGTAGGGGATTCTGTCGCGATTTTTTCTAACTCAGGTAGCTCAGAGGGCTCTTTACCACAAAGATCATCTTCTTTGCCGTCAACAGGATATTCATAGTCATCGAAGGCTTTTTCCACGTGGACATCAACCCCTTCGAGTATATCTATAGCTTTTTTAAAACCGGTGAAGTCGATCGCGAGGTAGTTATCAACTCTCAGACCTAGCAGATCGCCGACTATACCTTTTACAAACTCTGCCGCGCTTTGTTCATTGGTACTGGAGACATCAATATCAGGATAATTTTTAGGGTAGAGTGCCATCTGATAGACCGAATTAATTTTGCTGTGGAAGTCTTGTTTTGATTTTGTCGGAACCTTGGTCCAGATATCACGGGGGATAGAAATAAGAAGGACAGATTTCTTTTTCATGTCAATATGTGCCACCATCATGGTATCAGTAAGATAAGGGCCATCATGATTGGCTCCACCATAACCCATAAGAAGTAGATTGAATACTTTTTTATCTTCGGGAATCGCGGTAACCGGTAAACCTGAGTTTTTGTTTGCAGTGTTTATTTTGTTATAGAACTGGCTCAGTTTGAGCATGAGCGCAAGTGCGATAGCTATACAGACTGCGAAAAAAATAATTAAAAGTTTCTTCATGTGTAAGTGCTGCAAATCTCAACAGGTATCTATTATTATACTTAAGAAAAACTACATTATTGGACGAAAATACTATAAATGACAGTAGGGACATCTCGCGATGAGATGTCCCTACAGTAGTCAGCCTGTGGATTATCAGGAAGACGTACGGGTTACCGTGTGTAAACGGTGTGACCCGCGAAGTCTATGCACCCGTACGGGAACCGTGCCCCAGTACAGCCACCTGCCGTTGGCAACCTGCTCCAGAAGAAAGGTGTAGTTGCGCATCGCCTGGGCAAATACCTGACGGATCTCAGTATCCGAAAGTGGATTCTGATTGTCAGATCCTTCTGCAAGAGCGACCTTCATACGGTCAAGCCACTCCCGCTCCACCGATATCGCCCGCTGACGTGGCGCGATGCCTTCTTGTCTATTGAGCAGACGTGCCCTCTCTGTATCGGGCGTATGAATGCCAAACAGCATGACTTTGGATTCCAGGCTGTCAAGCGTGCCCAAATAAAGCGATTCGCCCGCGCGAAATGATGCCAGCAGATCGCTGTGGGTTTCCATTGCCCATACAACAAACTGCCGGAAGTCCATACCGGCGCGGGTGAGCAGACCATCGATCTTCGCGAAACCCTCATCGGTCGAGGTAACGCGAATAGTTACAGTGTCCATCTGACCTCCTTACAACGCAACAGGCGGCACAAATCCCGTCGAGACGAGAACCGGCACCTGTTCGCCATTTACATCAACGGCCGAAGGGATATCCATCCTGTCATCACCCGCGATACGAAGGTGAATAACAAGAGCCTTGCCATGTGCCGGATCACGGCTGATGCCCACAGAATAAGCTCCCTGATACGAACCAAGGAGTATCTCATGGGACTCCGCACGGCTCAGAAATTGTTGCAGTTCTTCGATCTTAAGCACTTCAAGTTGGCGCACATACCGCGCCCGGGTCTTGTGCACTCCATAGATCGCGATTGCAGATACACCAAGACCATAAGCCACAAGCAATACATAGGTCCATCCGTTGTGGCTTGCCGGAACATTGAGACGATTCACAGACCAGGCTATCGGAAGACTAACCAATAGCTGACCTATGAGTACAAGCAGTGAATAAACCACTGCCGGATGCCACTCCAGAAACGGTATACCTATGCGGACAAGAGGACTTTGATGTTTCATGCGAACCTCCTTGTGTTAAAGCGACTTTCGCTTACTGTTGCATCCGCCGGTTGCGTTCATCAACAACATGCTGCCAGGTGAAGATAGGTTGCCGCCCTAGGAATACCTCAGCGCTGACAACCATATCATCCTTAATGTGCTGATCGGCATCCTGCAAAGCATCATATGAACGCTCTGCTTGAATGCAGGCTTCAACAAACTGTTGCAGTGAACAGTTGAGCAGTCGCTGACCGCCGAGAAGCCGGTGAAGTTCGCAGTAGCCAAAGCCCCGCCGGATCTCTTCTTCAGTCAGAGGCGTCGTGTTCGGACCGTTTGACATAATGATACCTCCATTGTGTGATGATACAGATGCTCCCGTTGCGGGAGCAGGGGATAGGACACGGGGATAATTTGGGGGTGCACGTTAAAGGGTGCGGACAGATGACAATAGACATTATCATTCTCTCTGTACCCTTTAACGTATATATCCACAGACTTTCAAAGAACACCAATACAGTACCGGTTATGCAGGGATCCGGGGCTATATGTAGAGTGAATTATAACAAATACCAATTTTTAGCCGAAAATTGGTATAATAGAGGCATAGAAAGAGTTACGTATAGCGGAGTTAGTTCAGCGGTAGAATATCTGTTTTCCAAACAGAGGGTCACGGGTTCGAATCCCGTACTCCGCTCCAAAGTTAGTCTTCTTCCTTAAGTTACTATTCAGCGCATCTTCCCCTTGACTCTAACGTTACGTGATGGTTTATAATACGGATTATATGAACTATACCGTAAATCAATTAGCCCAGCTCGCCGGAGTCAGCGCACGCACGCTCCATTACTATGATGAGATCGGATTGCTCAAGCCTTCCTTTATAAAGGAAAATGGGTACCGATATTATCAGGAGAAAGAGCTTGTCAGACTCCAGCAGATACTTTTTTTCCGTGAACTGGAGTTTCCTCTGGAGGATATTACGAAGATGCTCAGTGCGCCCAACTTTAATCAGCAGGAAGCACTTAAAGATCAAAAGAAACTACTGGAGCTCAAAAAGAAGCGGATTACTGACCTTATTAGTTCGATAGATAAAACTCTGAAAGGAGGTGAAACTATGAATAACAACGACCTGTTCGCTTCGTTTGATGACAAGGAGCTCAAAGAAAACATGGAAGAAGCCAAAAAACGCTGGGGACATACCGATGCCTATAAACAGTCTATGGAACGCACCAAACACTGGACAAAAGCTGATTACAATCGCATCAAGGAAGAAGGGAAAAAGTTTACACAGCAGCTTGCTGACGCGATGGATTTGGATGTAAAAAGCGATGAAGTTCAGAAGCTGGTAGCACAGCATCATAAAGGAATCGAAACATTCTATGATTGTTCCTACGAAATGTATCGGGGTCTGGGGAATATGTATGTTACCGATCCAAGGTTTACCGCGTTTTATGACAAGTTTAGACCGAGCCTGGCACAATGGCTGAGGGATGCAATTAATTACTATTGCGATACTCACGAACAGAAATAATATCTATAAGGAGTGGCTACCAGTGTGGGGCTATAGAGGAACAGACTCCTGTATCTGCTATAATACTTCTTACTATTTGCTTCTGAGCATAAGCATGCTCTAACTGCAGATATGTTCTTTGATAATCTGCGGACTACACATATTGAAGGGTGCAGAAATGATCGTACTACACGGTTATGTCTGCACCTTTTAATGTGCACCCTCATACTACCCCCGCTGTTTTCCTCATGTTCCCGCAAGGGGAACGCATATTGTAACCGAATGGAGGTATAACATGGCTCCGGAGATTCGTACGGCCATAGTGCAGAGCATAACCAATGCCTTGACCGGCTACATCAGTGATGAAAAGCTACATGAAGGTCGGGTCGAGACGAAGTACTACAATAACAACGACCCGAGCATCATGCTTCTCTGGGCAGATCGCGGCCTGACGAAAGGCGTTCTCATTTCGTTCGGCCAAACGGGAGAACTGTATATCGAAATCTACGCTGCTGTAGATATCGGGCTCCAGCGCAAATGGAACAAGGAGCACATACAGACCATTCCAAGTATCGAACGCGGCGACAACAAAGACTGGTTGCCCTATCTTATGGTAACCATCAAGTCCGCCCGGACTATCGTTGGCGCCTGGAAAGAGAGCGACCTCGTCTGGACGGCTCCTATCCTGGTTGACTGTGGATCTATCGACATTCGTGTCGGCTCGATACCCACGGTAGCCAGCCCGAGGATTCCCCGGTCTGCGTACCGGCTGTCTCCTCTTACCTTACTGCTGGGCATGTTTATGTGTTTCCTGCTCGTTGTAGCAACGCTCTTCATAGAGAGCAGGGATACACGTACACTATTCGTCTTTCTCTTTGCTCTAGGCCAAACGGCCCTGTTATGGATTCACATATCAGGCAAACAAATCAAACTCAAAAGAGGTGGATGATGACAGAACCAAGACAGATCCTGCTACGTAGACTTGTCATCGCCGGCCTCTTTGCCAGCGTCTTCTGGGGCTCCTTTTTCCCGGCCCAGAATATGCTTATGTACATAGGAAACGCCGTGATAACGGTGGTTCTGTTTGTCATAATGCTTGCTATGCGCGTAGGTTCTGATATGTTCCTGCTCGTTGTGGGATGGATACTGTTAGGGGCGGGTGTAATACTTACCCTCAACCTGGCAGTAGGGAATACCGCGATCGACGGATGGCCCACGCCGGTGAGGCTCGCTGTGTACGCTCTTCTTGTGTGCTTTTATCTGCACCTTTTGCGAGCAATACGCAAAGCCACACGACCACCGTGGGTTCGTTACGTCGTAGGTTAGTGTGACAGTCCGCAGAACTTGAGTTCATTATCCCTGCCTTTGTTTCGTTTCGGCGAAGCAAGGCAGGGACTATCTTTCAAATATGTTATAGCGAAGTATTTCCCAGATAGCTTTTATCCCATCTTTCAAACCTATCTTTTTGCCTTGAGCATATGTTCTTCCTGAATAAGAAACTCCCACCTCATATAATTTTATGTCCTTAATTTTTGCCAGACGGGCTGTGATCTCCGGCTCAAATCCAAAATGCCGACAGCGCAAGCGGGGAGCGATAGTACGAATTAAGTCACCTTTAAATGCCTTATATCCTGTTTCTATATCTGTGAAGTTAAGATTGTTACAGAGATTTGAAAATGTAGTAAGAAATTTATTTGCCATAAAATGCCAGAAGTATAAAATACGATGAGGCCTGTGTCCCATGAACCGCGAACCATACACAGCATCAGCTCCATATCGGGTGAACGGTTCAAGCATAATGGGTAAATCATCGGGATCATACTCCAGATCTGCATCAAGAATTATCACGATATCGCCCGTGCTCTTGAGAAAACCAGTCCGCAGTGCAGCACCTTTGCCTTTGTTACTCGGCTTATTGATATATCTTACCTTCATCGTGTTTAGGGGCAGGGCGCGAAGAGTCTTGTGAATCATGTTGTTGGTGTTATCGGTCGACCCGTCATTCACAATGATAAGCTCTTTCTGAAGACCCGAAGAATCGGCTTTTGCCACACGTTCTATGATGTGAGAGATGAATGTACCCTCATTATATACCGGTACTATGATCGAGAGCAGTTTGTATTGCATGACGGTTAAGATTCCCAACCGTGAGGATGCGCGGTATACCAACTAATGAGTGCTTTCACGCTGTCTTCTATAGTTCGTTTAGGTTCCCATCCAAGCACTTTTCTAGCTTTCTCAATAGAGGCGATCATCTTGGCGGCTTCGCCCTTACGAGGCTCTGTTGTTTTCATCTCTATTTTTGCGCCGGTCGCGGCTTCTACCTGCTTTACAATCTCAAGCACTGAGTTGCCTGTACCTGTGCCCAGGTTTATGATCTCACTTTTTCCACCTTGCGCGAGATAGTCGATGGCTGCAAAGTGAGCTTCGTTTAAATCAACGACGTTAATGTAATCACGTATAGGAGTCTGGTCCGGGGTATCCACTCTGCCACAGGTCAGATAAAACGGCGCAATTCCCATAGCTCCTCTTACCGCGTTCTGAAAAAGAAGCGATGAAGGTTTTTTTGAGTCGCCTATGAGACCGTCATCCGAAGCTCCACACACATTAAAGTAGCGAAGAACAACATAATGCATATCCTTTACCTTTCCGTACCAGTCTATAACCGTTTCCATCATTCGTTTTGACTCTCCATAGGGGTTATTGCATATGGTTGGATGTTTTTCGTCAATCGGTACATACTGAGCTTCTCCATAGACCGCACAGGTGGAGGAGAATACTACATTGCGGACTCCGGCTTCCATCATGGTGTTGAGCAGATAGTCGGTACCGGCAACGTTATTGTAAAAGTATTTATGCGGATTACTCATTGATTCATCAACAATGCAGCTTGCGGCGTAATGCACGACCGCGGAGATATCTTTTTCTTTCTTAAAAACATCGCCGATAGTATTGTGTAAATCGGCCTCGTATATGCGAAGCTGTGATTCACCAAATTTTTCCTGGAGTGTTTTAAGTGGTCCATGGTAACCCGTTGTGAAGTTATCAACTGCTACTACGTTATAGCCCTTCTGAAGAAATAGATAGGTTGAAACGGAACCGATATATCCGCCGGCTCCTGTGATCATTATGGTGTTTTTCATAGTCTTATTGTACCAGACGTCAACTTTTCTTCTTATTAAGATAGACGATAAGTTCACCTATAAAACCGGTCATTACTATCTGAATTCCGATAATCATAAGGAGTATAGCAAAGAGCAAAGCGGGACGACGATAGAGGAGAACATTAAAAAATATGCGCTCGAACGACATATACAGCGACATTGCAAATCCTATGAGGAAAAAAAATCCGCCGATAGAGCCAAAAAAATGAAGTGGCTGTTCCGAAAACTGATACAAAAAGTATGCGTTCAATGTATCAAAGAGTCCATAGAATACTTTGAAGGTTCCGAATTTGGATTTCCCATACAATCGCGGGCGGTTATGAATGGTCACTTGTCCCACTTTGAAGCCTTTGTAGTAGGCCGCAAGAGGCAAAAAACGGAAGTTGTTGGCATAGAGCGCAATTTCGTTGAGAACCTCTTTACGAATTGCTTTAAATCCAGAGTTTACATCGGTGAACGGTGAATTAAGAAGCACTTTTACAAAATAATTTCCGAGTTTTGAGTAGCTTTTAATAAAAATATTATCATCCCTTGAATCTCTTATACCGTTGACGAGATCATATCCTTCCTGAATCTTCTTGAGAAACTTCTGAATATCTTTTGGATCGTTCTGCAAATCCGCGTCCATAAATATTGCTACTTCTCCCTGTGCTTTATGAACACCGCGTGCCAGTGAATAGCCTTTACCAAAACGTTTCCTGTTGCGAAGCAGCACTACATGCTTATCGCGTAACACCTTACTTTTGAGAACTTCATAGCCGTTATCTATCGAGCCATCGTCTACAAACAGTATTTCATAATCCTGATTTCTGTGTTCCAGCTCCTTGTGAAGCTCTCCATACAGCTCAAGCAAGTTGTCTTCTTCGTTATAGTAAGGAATAATAATAGATATCATATAAGAACTTATTTATTTAATTTTTTGTATACCTCAATGTCGTTATCTTCTACGATACGGGCATACTTGATATTGCTTTTTAAATGCTCATGAAACAGTGTCAAGATTTTCATATCGTCATGAAGCTCCGATTTAGCAACAATGACATAATCGGCATGTTCATAATTGGCAATCTCCTTTATTATATCATCCTCCGGGATACCGTAAGAATAAAATGAGGGATCGAACAAAAAGTTGTAATAATACTGTCGAGCGCTGAAAAAGGGAGCGAGCTGTGGAGTTGTCGCGACTTTTACCGAATCTCCCAGTTTATTGCTCCAGGCCTGAACAGCTTTAAGTTTCTTCGCATTATACTGACTCAGATAGAGAGGTTCTTTGACTAGTTCTTTTGGTCCTGGATTAAACTGATACATTGTCCAGATATTGAGCAATATTACGATAACAAGAATGCTATTGGCATAGATACGTGGTACTCGTTTTGCGATACGTGTATATCCCACTATCGCGCTGAAATATACAAATACTACAAGCACTGCCGAATAATGAAAATAGATGGCTTTCATATTGCTATTCGAGCTCAGGAGAATAATAAGGAGGTCGGGTAAACCCAGCAAAAACTCAAGGGGAGCCGCCAGTATGAGAATTCCGTTGCCCAGTAACATACGCTGGAGATAGGTAAGGCTATCAGGTGATAATATTTTTTGTACGGTGATAATGGGATGCTGAAATATACCTAATATTATTTTGCCCGGTGTATCACCGTAGTCGCCAAAATACCGCAACGCAAAATGCGCGGCCTGACGATAATAGGGGATTATCATAAAGACTGTTGCAACAAATACTACGGCGCTTATAGCCATAGCAATGAGTCCATATTTTCGCTCTTTTTGGAAGACAAAAAAATAGAGACCAACCATAAATGTGACAAGCCCCACATTCTCCTTAGTCAATAACGCGAGCACCATGAATATGAGTGATGCCTTATATCGCTTAATGAGAGCAAGATACATCATGGCGAATATAAAAGGAACCGCCATTGTTACCGCGTGAAAGTCGAACAATGTTGCCCGCTGAATAGGAAAGTACAGCAAATAGGAAATAGCAAAAATAAACGCAACATATTTTTTCTTTGTGAGTTTAGCAGCTATTAAATAGAGGGGGATTGCTCCCAAAGCAATACATAGCGCCTGGCCGATAAGGAGCACTTCAGGTCCACTGTGGATATAGTAGAAAGGTGAGAATAGCGCGAGTATAGGATCAAAATGAATAGCAAGGCGGGAAGTATTCCGTTTTAATTCCTGATTCGTCATCTCCAGGAATCTGCCCTGGGAAGTGTTATATGACACCTGATTCATTATGCCCAGATCAAAGTAGTGTGAGTTGAATGTCTGCATGCGCAGGATAGAGATATACGAAAAGACGGCAATAAATGCAACTATCGCAACACCAAGCAGTATTTCGTATAGGTAATGTTTTAATATCTTCATAGCAGCCTTCAATTAGCACAAGGTGCCATATTGTAATATATTTCAGTCATCTTTGTTACCTGAATGAAATTTGTCATGGACCTCTTTGAGTCTGGTGTTGGTGACATGCGTGTATATCTGTGTTGTGGCAATATTTTTATGTCCAAGCATCTCTTGAACTGAGCGTAGATCTGCTCCATGCGACAGCAGATCGGTCGCGTATGAATGACGAAGTATGTGCGGTCCGATCGGAAAAAGAATACCTGCCTGTTTGCGGTATTTATCAATCATCCGTTCGATAGATCTCACCGATAGTCTTCTTTTTTCATCAGAAAGAACCTCATCACCCTTGGGGCCTGAGTACCTGAGAAAGAGTGGTCGGTACGGATCGTTGCGCATTCCCATATACCGGGAGATCCATTCCGTGGCGTGTTTAGAGAGAAATACAACGCGGGCTTTTCCGCCTTTGCCGATTACACCAAACTCACCTGATTCAAGGTTTATCTGATCTTTGTTGAGTGACGCAAGCTCCGATACACGAAGGCCGGTAGAGAAGAGCACTTCCAAAAGCGCTCTGTCTCTGATACCCATTTCTTCACTCACATCTATTATGTTAAACAGTCTTTCAAGTTCGTCGGGCTGCAAAAACTTGATTGTTCTGTCGCGTTGTTTTCCCAACTCAATCATCTCGGGAGATACGACTTTCAACTTCTGTTTTATGAGAAAGCGAAAAAGTGAACGCAGCGAAACCAGAAAATAATTCTGCGTCTGCCGCTTTAGCACACCTTTATGCGGATTTTTATATTCATGAGAAATATAGAGACGAAAGTTACGGATAATCTCTTCATCAATTTTTTCCACATCGTAATCTTCGGCTTTTTGTTTTTCGAGCATCCAGTCTTTGAAAAAGTGTATGTAGTAACTGTACATCCGCACCGTGCGAAGAGAAAGATTACGATCGAGTTCGCAGTATTCAAGAAATCTATCGGTTGCTTCTTTTATACCCATACATTCATATTATACGACGTCTACGAAGAACACAAACATTCATCTATAATAGAACCTATGAATGATGTAGACAAAGCCCGGAGTGAAATTGTGATATCTCAGATAGAGGAGAATAAACGGGTACTCTTTATTACCGGAAGAGCGGGCACAGGTAAATCAACATTGTTGCGGCGTCTTGTTTCCGAAACAAAAAAGAAACACGCGGTACTGGCTCCGACCGGCATTGCTGCGGTGAACATAGGAGGGGAGACTATTCATTCTTTTTTTAAATTTAAACCGGGTATAACGCCAGATGAAGCAGGCAAACTGGGCAGGCGAACCCGCTTTCAGATATACGCGCGACTTGATCTTATCATTGTGGACGAAGTTTCGATGGTTCGTGCCGATCTGATGGACTGCATGGACGCGTTTCTTAAGGGCGCGCGCGACAACTTTGAGCCATTCGGCGGCGTTCAGGTAGTACTCTTTGGAGATATGTATCAGCTTGAGCCGGTTGTAACGGGTGACGAAAAAGACGCGCTGTACAGGCGCTATGAATCGGCTTACTTTTTTAGTTCACATGTGTTTAAAGAAATTCTCGAACATACAGGAGAACAACTGGTGGAGTTGGTAGAACTTACCAAAGTGTTTCGGCAGAAAGATGAGTACTTTATTGAGATTCTGGATAATATCCGTAAACATACATTCACCGAACGTCACCTGGACGATCTCAACCGTTGTACCGTTGATCAGCTTGATTATGGTATAGACGACAGGATTTATCTTACAGGTACAAACAGCAAAGCCGCAGAGATAAACTCAGTAAATCTGGAAAAAATACCCAATCCGCGTCACGCGATTCCGGGAATTCTGGAAGGAAATTTTTCAGAGAAACTGCTTCCCACCGATCATGTACTAAACATAAAACAGCATGCCCGCATAATGATGCTTAATAACGACCCCGACGGACGATGGATGAACGGAAGTCTGGGAGTGATTATGGAAATACGTAAAGATTCAGTACTTGTGCTTCTGGATGATGGGAAAGAACATATTGTTTTGCCACACACCTGGACAAACTACAAATTTATCTACGACCTGAGCACCGATACGATAAAAAAAGATACCGCAGGCACATTTACCCAGTATCCTCTAAAACTTGCCTGGGCCATAACGATACATAAAAGCCAGGGACAGACGTTTGATAAGGTAGCTATTTGTCTGGGTGACCGCGCCTTTGCTCATGGACAGACCTATGTAGCGCTCAGTCGTTGCCGGAGTCTTGAAGGGATTGTATTAGAGCGCCCGATATATCCCCGAGATATTATGGTTGATGATAAAGTGAGTAAGTTTCTGAATGACTTAAGAAAATATGTACTGAGCTGGAAGTTTCCGGTAGAGGAGAAGCAGGAGATTATAAGACACGCTATCAACAATCAATCTCTCCTTGAGGTTACCATGCTTGATACACTCGGTGATGTAAAACAGCATATTGTAAAACCGGTGCTCCTCATTAATTCGGGCATAACACACACACTTAACTGTATTGATATGGATGAAAACGAAATGAAGGATATTCAGGTCGATGAAATTATCTCGCTTGCACAAGTAAAGCACCAGGCACTGTTAAGTAAGGAAAAATGAAGAAAGATGCTTATTTATTGTTGTTCCTTGGATTGATACTAAACAAAATAACTGCTGTTGTCAAAAATTGTATAGCCGATGAGTTGTCTAGACTTACCCCGCGAGTTACTAATTGCCATATTCCCAGTATAAAAAGCAAAATAGTTATTGCAAACATTACTTTGGAGATTTGTTCAGACTGACCTTGTTTTTTTGCCATAATTTATATTAATTGTATTGGTTCTCTCCTTGATTAGCAAGTCTGAGGAGTTTCTTTTGGTGTCGCGCTCAGCGCGATTATCACCACGCTCAGCGTGGTGCCCCTGATGCACTTTTATTTGAACACTTTCTCCCCTAGATTGCCAAAATCATGCTTGCTTACCAAGACCCAAAAGTTACCGAAAATGATCAAGATGTGTCCAAAGATAGTATATTCTCTATTAGATAGAATACAAAAAAAGGATACCTTAAATAATTTCAATTTCCGTGATTTATCTCCGACGATCAACTGTATTGATTAAACAAAAGAACGAAACGCAAGTTTGACTGAAGATGTCTCGATGATTATTATGAAAGGGTCAGTATTTGCATAAATTTATATTAATACGAGAGCTTCGTATATAAATGAAGTAGCGGTAAAATTATGCCTAAAAGGATAGAGAAGAGTACTTTCTTCTTCCTGCTCATTGTATATACCTTATTTGTTTTGGCCATAAAAAAGATCGTTATTGATAGCATTAGGTATACCATTCCAGTACATACTACCCACGCAAACAAATAAAATGCCGTGCCAAAGATAATCATAGCTTTTACCATAGCGGTTTGATCGTACATGGAACTAGTATAACGCAGATCACATATAAGATGTTGTAGCAACTTAATAAAGAAGGTCTCGTCATTCCTCTGGAACAATTCTGACATATCGAACTCCAAAATTGGCCTCTCTAGTGCCCCTGAGGGACTTTCTTTTGAACACTTTCTCCCCTGGATTACCAAAATCATGGTTGCTTACCAAGACCCAGAAGTTACCGAAAATGATCAATTTGTTCTTAAGGAAAGCAATTTCTCCATTGGTTATTATACGAAGAAAGTGAACTAATTGAAAGATAGTGGAAACTATTTTACCTCAGGTTTTTCCCATACCATATGTCCACGCATGCCTTCATCTCGAAATCCTAAATTCTCATAGAAAGCATGTCCGTTGCTACCTATTGTATTTTCTAGACTCAAGCGGGAATATCGTTGCTTTAATCCATCAATTAGTTGTGGACCAATCCTTCTTCCCTGAAAATCTGGGAGTACCTCAAGATAAACAGTATTATCTTTATGCTGTGAAACAGAACTCAAACCTACAATTTTACCTGTTTGAGGATCTTTAGCTGTAAAATATCGTTGTTCACCATTACGCATTCTTTCAACTGCTTCATGAACACTTGCTTGACCGGTTGTATCTTCTTTATAGCCGAATTGTATCAAGATCTCTTTTGCTTCATCTGGATTTATATCCTCAACAGTTACAGGTAACGGAGCCTCTCTCTCCCCCTTGGTTTTTAATCCAAATTTGGAATCTGTGACAATGCCTAAATCACTAATTTGTATCTCTGACATAAAAGATATTACTAATTTATTGACTTGTGGAACTACTGTCAAATATTCTTGCTGCTACCATTTGTTGTAATGCAAGGTTTCCCCTGGTTCCAGTGGACCATTCACTTGGCGTTCCAGGTAAATGAAGCATCTCCCGATTTGGTAATCTAACATCAAACGATGTTGATACATCTTGAGTATTTGGATCTACGTGATGATTCAAGCGTACAGTCTGAGTTCCAGCCGATGCTGGATCTTCCAAAAAAAGAAAATCCCAAGGAATATAATCTTCACCAGCAATTTTAATTTGATCTGCAACTTGAGCAATTCTTGCTTGTCTTTCTTGTGAAGTCTGTTGTGACTCTTGTCTAACTTCTTGTCTTTTATGAGCTAAAAGTTCTTCTGCCGTTATTTCTAAAACTCTCGGGTTGAGTTTTTTTACACTCTCATAGTATCTCTTCATGTCGTCTGGTGTGATAATAATTTCTGGAACTATATTCCTAGTATTCGCTTCTTGTTCTGTCATAACAATATTATATAGATCGTTGATTATTAAGTAAAGAAATTTTTAGTAGAAGTAAAACTTTGAAATTTATAAGATAAGGAGACTTGAACATTTTTGAGGCAAAGTTTTAGAGAAACAAATTAAAAAATTTTATTTTGAAAAAAACTCAAGCGTCCTCTTAGGTGCCGGGGAGAGGACTTGAACCTCCACATCTTTTTGAGAGATACAGGGTCCTAAGCCCTGCGCGTCTGCCAATTTCGCCACCCCGGCTTCGGGTGCCGAAGCCTTACACATATGCGAAGGCTCCCGTTGTCCAATTATATCATCCGTCCTATGAATTTTCCCCTATGCCGCGCCTCCATTAGGCCTTCCCAGGGTCTTGGCGATAAAATATCCAAACACAAACCCTCCCACATGTGCCATGAAAGCGACGCCTCCCTCATTGTAGTTTGACACAAGCGATCCCACTCCGTTAAAAAGCTGTATAAAAAACCAGTAACCCAGAAACAACGTTACTGGAAGATCTATAATCTGCCAGAATATGAAAAAAGTTATGAGAGTACGCACTGTTGCTCTGTTATGAAAAACAAAATAAGCGCCGGCAACACCCGATATGGCGCCCGATGCTCCAATTATGGGAATCATGCTGTCTACTGCGATAGCGTACTGCACTAGTGTCGCGACAACTCCGGCCGCGAGATAGAATAACAGATAGGGGAGATGTCCAAGCTCATCTTCTATATTATCGCCGAATATACGCAGAAACCACAGATTGGAAATGATATGAAAAAACCCGCCATGCATGAACATGGAGTAGAAAATATAAATATATGTTTCGGGATTGGAGATACTGAACTGCGAAGGGACGAAGGCATACTGATATATAAACGTGTCAGGGTCCGGCACCGTAAGCTGCACATAGAACACGTATATGTTAACTGCGATAATAAGATAATTGATAAAAGGAATCGTTCTTTTTGGCGTTGAGTCACTAAGAGGGAACATAGGTTAGTGTGGTACAATAGTTAAACTTAAATCTTATTGTACATTGAGCTTGTAATAAGTGGGTAAGATTTACAAGGAAGGGTGCGAGAGTGGTTGAATCGGCACGCCTGGAAAGCGTGTTAGGCGGCAACGTCTACAGGGGTTCGAATCCCCTCCCTTCCGCTTTCACCTCGCCGAAGTTATGCTACTTTGGATGAAGGCGGGCTTTAGTTCGGCGAGGTTTCAGCGAGATAAATCCGCTTAAGCAGTTCAGTAACCTCAACAATGCAAAGCTGCCACCGCTCGTTATTGTCGAATATATTCTATTGCAACAGGTAACTGCGTGAATTATATTAGGTTCGTTACTGAAGCATAATATCAAATAATATATGGCATTAATTATTAAGCCTCTTACTTTTGCGCTTTGCAAAAAAATTGCAAGAAAAAGATTGAGTGAAGCTCGTTTATTGCTATCTAGCAATGAAAATAGCGGAGCATATTACCTAGCGGGGTACGCAATCGAATTAGCACTTAAAGCCTGTTACTGTAAGCAGGTGGGAAAATATTCATACCCGCCTGAAAGAAAAATATATGATCAACTGTACACACACGACCTAAACCAAATACTTACAGTTAGCGGAGTTAAGCCATTATTTGATAATACTGTTCAAAGTAATACAAAGCTACAGAGTGCATGGGAAGTTGCAAAGGACTGGTCTGAAAAAACAAGATATCATATAATTAGTAAAAGCGATGCAAAGGATATGGTAGCTTCTGTTGAAATCATTGTCGGCTGGATTGAAACACTATGGTAGACAAAATAAACTTAGAAAAATCAGATATAGATAAAGCCAAGGATTTATTACATGCTTTAGATAACTCTATGCTTAAGCCAAATTCATTTTTTTGGTTCTATATTTCTGATAGCAAAGTATGGAGACTAGTGATCGCATCTAGCATATTTAATAATAAATCTACTCATGAAGTTTATGAAAATTTTGTGAATAAATTCAGAAATAATAATAATGTAAAAGAAATAGGCCTAGAAAATATTACTCTGCTTAACTCTAATAATGATCTTATTAAAATACTCAAATCAGCAATAAATACGGAATCAAAAAGCGTTTCTGAAATAAGATTTAAAGCTAGCACTATAAATAATGTATATATTGACGACGCATACATATATCGATTAAGCTAATATCTAGCAATAAACTCCAGTTTATTATGACAAACAATTGGGGAGATAATTGTTTGTCACCGCGCTTATGCGTGTCGAACGAGAGGAATGAAGTCCGCATACGGCTCAGCCGGCAGTTCGCCGATCTGAACAATGCCGAAGCGGCGCGTGTGGGTGCCGATACTGACACCATCGACAGCGCCGTAAATCTGCAGCGTATGAAGACCGGGGAATGTCCATTTTATATCCAGATCCCGCTGCTCGATATGGTCAGGCTCAACAACCCATTCGCAATGCAACACGTATTCGTCGAAACCGATCACAACATTGCATCCTAATGGATTCTTGGTTACCTGGAGCGCGGCGTGGCGAGGGATACCGCTCAGTACCACCAGATCCATCGTATACGTCAACGTTTGCGTGGTCTGGTTGACTGCGGTGATCTCGTAGTTTCCCGTTTCCCCAACGAGCAGATTTTGATCTGCGCCGTGGAGAAAAACACGCGTGTCTAGATAAGGCTGTGGTTCGCCGTCTATACCTACATCCTTAAAAACGCCCTGGAGCGACATAGTAATGCGCTGCCCCCAATCAGAGCGGATAGTGAACCGATAGAGCGTGGCCGCGCAGGAAATACGCGTCGCGGTGCCGCCGTCCTGCAGGGTACAGGGGGCGTTCGCCTCCAGACTCATCACAAACAGACCAAATGTAGACTTCATCACCAGCGTATCACTTATATTCGTGGTACGCACAATGTAGGTCATCTCCTGACCATGCGTGCCTGTGCTAGGCCCGGTGATCGAAGCCGGCAGTCCCGCAATGTGCTCATTAGCTCGAACAGGCACTGGCGCGGGCGCGGACATAGCTGTGGATACACTGCCAAATGACGCGATGGCTATAGCCAGCACGAGTGGCAGGAGTGCGAATCTTATACTACGATGTCGCATAGGTTGCACCTTCTTTCTTGTGTGATAGTATGCATTCCGATAAACAATTATTCTCCCCAATTGTGAAGTTGCTGAGGCATTTCAGACAGGCGCATCTTTATAAAAAGAGGCCTATCGGAAAGTCTAAGTAGATGCTAATTATATCATACTGATACATATGATATATATATAATGCTTCGATAAATGAGCACATATGCAAGCGTCTTAAAACATACTATATAATTACATATACATGAAAATAGTCATAACATCCATAAACCCTGTTAAACGCAATGCAACACTTCTTGGTTTTACCGAAATGTTTCCGGACACCCCCTGGGAGATTGATGAAGTAAAAGCCTCCTCAGGTGTAAGTGATCAGCCTATGAGTGAAGAAGAAACCTTAAGAGGGGCAATCCAGAGAGTAGAGAACGCGATACACAAAACACCCGATGCCGATTACTGGGTAGGGATTGAGGGTGGTATACAGTTTGTGGAAAATGGGGACGCAGAAGCATTCGCCTGGGTTATCATAAAATCAAAGAACGGTAGGGTAGGGAAGGGGAGAACAGGTACATTTATGCTCCCTCACAAACTTATAGCGCTTATCAAAAAAGGCATGGAGTTGGGTGAAGCCGATGACATTGTATTCAAGCAGACAAACTCAAAACAAAAAGGCGGCACTGTTGGCACACTCACGCATAATGTAATAGACAGAACCGAGTACTACCGTCACGCGGTTATATTTGCGCTCATCCCATTTGTGCATCCATCGCTTTATTAATAGTGTGATACTATAAGATTTTCAATTATCTTTGAATGTTCCCCAATTGTGTGATATGATGTGGGCAGTTGCACAATTGTTATAGGAAATTATGATTGAAGACTCCATTACATTTGATGAAATTGAGGGTTCACATAATGATGAACTTACCGCTTTCTTTGATGACGAACTTGTACTTCTTTCAGGATCTTCAAACCGCAAACTTGGTCACGCTATAGCCGGACACCTTGGGATGGATATACAAGAGCCAGTATCTCAGTTTGCTGATGGAGAAAAGCGAGTGCGGATAACACATAATCTGAGAAACCGTGACGTAGCAATCGTTCAACCTATCTACGATGATGCGCACATTATTGAACTTATCCTCATGGCAGATGCTGCACGTAAAGCATCAGGCGACAAAATCACAGCAGTTATTCCTCATTTTGGCTATCAGCGTCAGGACAAAAAAGATAATCCACGAGTGCCTATTTCAGCAGCTCTTATGGCACGTATTTATGAAGAGGCAGGAATAGATCATATAATAACCATGGATCTTCACAATGAGGCCATAGAAGGAGCATTTGCCGGTCCATGGGATAATCTGTACGCCAGTAACATTCTTATACCCGCAATTCAGGCGTGGAACCTGGATAACCCTATGTTCGTCTCACCGGATGCCGGTAGCGTAAAACGCACTCAGGCATATGCCAACAGAGCCCGGGTAAGAATGGCATCTGTCTATAAAGACCGCGACTATTCTCAACATGACAAAGCAGCCGCTCTGGGACTTATGGGTGATGTTGAAGGGATGGACTGTGTCATTATTGATGACCTTATCAGTACGGGTTTATCTATGAAACTTGCGGCGCTTATGCTCCTGGAACAAGGAGGTGCCCGAAGCGTTTCCGCAGCCGCCACACACGGCGTATTTCCCCCCGGAGCGCGTATGAGTTTGTACAATTCACCCATTGAGAGAATTCTTATTACCGATACAATACCCCAGAGTCCGGTGCTACAGATGACCGGTAAATTTCAGGTTGAGAGTGTGGCACCTATGCTTGCGGATGCCATACGTATGAACCAGCGTGGACAGTCATTGAGCGAAAAATTAATTCTTTAACTACGGCTTGATATAATTTAGGTTAGATATATGAAGAACATTATCTGTCTGGATTCACTGGGTAAACAACACGAGTTTGCTGAGGAGGAATATATTGATCGTCCTGCCGCGTACGGCGTGTTTATGAAAGATGACAGCATCCTTATGGTGCAGGATAAAACTTCACTGACCTGGGAGTTTCCCGGAGGAGGTATAGAGGAAGGAGAAAAGGCCATACAGGCCCTTGCCCGAGAATTTATGGAGGAGACAGGGCTGACTATAGATAAAGCAGTCCAGTCAATTGCGTGCTATACAGAATATTACCTTGATCTTCAGTCTCCACGTCCATGGAAATCAAATAGATGTTTTTATATGGTCACCGTGAGTGGGGGAGAGCTGCTTTCAAACGGGAATCAGCAGGATACTATAGCAGTGCGGTACGTTCCACGAAATGAACTACATACATTATCAATCAGAGACACCGTACGAAAAGTGTTGTACGCGGTTAAAGCATTACAACCGTAAGAAAGGAGGTGCGGCATACATGGTAGCAAAAAAAACAAAAAAAGAAGAATCATTCAAAGTTAACGGAGAGCAGTTAGTCGGAAAAGTAAAAGAACTTATTAGACAGGGTAATATACGAAGAATTATTATAAAGGACAAAAACAATAAAGAGATTGTTGAGTTTCCACTTACTATTGGAGTTATTGGAGCGGTATTGGCGCCGGTACTTGCAGCAATAGGTGCTATAGCGGCTCTTATTTCGGAGTGTACTATTACTGTAGAAAGAGAAGAATGATGATCCGAAATTAAGCATTTACTTCTTTATGAAGTAACTGGCTCTGTGAAAGCTGTTCAGCGTTATTTATACCAATGCCTACATACTCAAACGGTATCTTGAAGGCTACCACCGTTTGATGCGTAGTATTGGCAACCTTGACCAGATCTGTGAGGTAAATTTCGCCTGAGTGAGCCGATTTGTTTAGTAAGGGAAGTGCTTGCTTTAAAAAGGCATAATCAAAGCAGTAAAACCCTGTATTTAACTCCTTCATGAGCCGCTGCTCTTCAGTCGCGTCTTTTTGCTCAATAATATCCAGTACATGACCCGAAGAATCGCGTATTATTCGGCCCCAGGCAAGCATGTTGGGATCATCGTGATCGGTGGAGATAAGCGTAATGGCGGCTTGTTTCTGCTGATGCAGATTAAGCATCTGAGTAATAATATCTTTTGTATAAAACATCATATGGTCGCCGTAGCCAACCATAACCGTTTCAGGATGAAGACCCTGACGTTGCATTTCTGCTACCGCAACCTGCACCGCATGCCCGGTACCAAGACGCTCTGCCTGCATGGCATAGATGACAGAAGGGGAGTGGATAACAGCCTTTACACTTTCAGGATACGCGCCAACCACAATGACTATTTTGTCAGTTATATCGTTAAAAAGATCAAGCCCGTATTGTATGAGCGGTTTGCCGTTGAAGGGAATTGTTGTTTTATTAGCGTTTTGGTATTTAAGACGCGTACCGTCACCACCCGCCAGAATTATTCCTGTAATCATAAGATTTATTTATATGTATTCTAATATATTCTTTTTATGTGTAAATAGTGTTCCTCTCTCCGAATACTCGGAGAGAGGAACACAGGCAAACTATAGAACGTTCCTTCCTTTGAAAAGGCTATTGAGCCGGTGCCGCAGGCTGCCGGTACTGCGCGGGCAGTTCGGTGCAGGCCGGCGGCAACTCATTGCC
>JBDKFK010000007.1:0-59659 GCA_039798745.1 Candidatus Parcubacteria bacterium | reverse complement strand
GCACTACCCAAGCCGGCACCGCGACCCTGCATAAGGATGAGAGCTACGATTACTATCGAGACAATGATGTTTAGTGTCAGTAATATATTCTTCATATGTATAAGCAACTATTAATCTTTCTGAAGCTGTTGTTGCACTTATTATACTTGATCGCCAAAAGAATCACAAAGGTTAAAAGGAGGGTGACAGCCTCGTAGATATTAGCCTATAGTTATGATATAATTGAGGCTATTTGTCGTCTGAATTGGACGACCATACTTTGACAATCGGGAGGATAAAATAGATTCTTAGGGGAGATAAGAGGACCAAACTACCCGTTGTTTGTCCCCTGTTCCCCCCCTAAGAATATCCCCTACTCTTTACACGTATCCCGCCTCCATATTACCCCGGAGACGTGGATTTGTAACTGAAGGAGCTAACATGCCCGACCTACCAACGGACGCAGTTGTATATGTTTACATATGCAAAGGCGATGCCCGACCGGAAGAACACGAAGTTCGGGATCTGCTGCCACAGCCGGAGCGCTGGCGTAAGATTGCTTTTCTTCACTATGTGAACGGAAGTGATCCTGAAAGCCATGCGCTCGCACGTCTGCACTCGATCGGCCCTACACACCGGTCGTTTGTAACCGTGAGTGTTGACCGGGAGTCAACGAAGTACTTTGACCAAGTGCTCCCTCCATCCCGTGAGAGCTGGCTGCAAAAAGCCCGTGAGCATCTTGAGACAAGTGTCTCGTATCGAGCGCAGATGCGCACGGGCAGACTGTCTAAAGATGCTATCGCTCAGCATGTACGCATGCTTTCGGTATCCGCCGGACGTCTTATACGTCTTTCTGAGCGAGGACAGGCAGGCCTTGAGGCATTCATACACGATCTAAACGCTGAAATTGTGCTGCTTGTAATGGCAGCACTCAAGTAAAGGAGCATACAACATGCCCACACGTCATCTTACGGAAGCACAGATCCAGGCAGTGAAGATCGCGACGATCCTACATCTTGCGAGCCTTGAGATTGCGCTTCCCCAATTCGAAGCCTCACAGATAGAAGAGCTGCTTCGTCATCCGACGAAGACCATGCTTGTCTATCTACCCGCGAACAACAGAGGTCTTGGCGGAATCTTTGTAGACAACATCGAACCTGGCTATCTTCTGTCTCTTCATAATAAGGGAGGACAGAAATTACCGGGCGAGACCATCGCGCTTATGCGCGCAGTCAACGAAGCCGTCGCGGCTGTCACCTTCGATTCGATCGATGTATGCGCTGGTGCCGCGGAGGCCTATGCGTATCTGCTCAAGCTGGAGTTTGCGTACCGTGATGTGCGCCCTGTTGAGCTGGGATACATGACCATGTACATGTTCGGCGCGCAAAACGACGAAAACGCGCCGCCGAACAATAGCTATCGCGAAGGACGCAAACTGGCATGGGAAGCTTTCCAGATCATTGTATCTGACGCGTCGCGTACGCTAAACAGTGCGCTTCTCGCGGACTGTTTCATTGCTCTGATGGCTGTCGTGCTGCAGCTGCAGCCGCCTGTCGGCATGACCAATGAAGAGCTCGTCAAGACATTGCTGGCGCGCCTTTCTACCAATGGAGGTGCAGAATGACCGACAATCCTCTCATCACCTGGATACCAGGTACCAAGCTGGAGCCGATGCAGTATCGCTATCTGTTCCAGGAGCTGTTAAGGCTCTTTCCCTCGGTGCCCGAGCTTGCTGCTGTCGTAAAGCAGGAGCTAGGTATTGAGCTCAATACCGTCGCCAAGGGAGACCTTAACAACCAGCTTTTCGAGTTCATGATCTGGGCTGAGAGCCACGGAAAAATAGAAGAGATCGTAAGCTGGACTGTGGTTGAGGTCAAGGGTAAGGTAGAGACGGCGATCGAAAGCTCCGTTGCTTTGCGTCGCGAAAGCGAACGCATGCGTGACGACTTCAACACAGGCGTAATTACTGAGCAGTTTGTCGCAATGGCGAAGCGACTGGTCGTGATGCACGCCGAACTTGAGGTTCTGTACGCGCAGGGCGCCGAGTCTCATAAGCTTCTTCACCTTGAGATTCTCAATCTCCTCACTGAGCATGAAAAACTGCTTGTGGCGGCGGTTGATAACGCAGGGTGATAGCTTACATGTAGGGTTATAATCCTCTCTTTTAGTCTTCGGGGCCGCCGCCCCATGGGCCCCACGTCCCTATCTATACTCAGATAATATTCAGATGTTTATTGCGTAAAAGCACATGATATTTTTTCGCGAACCTGTGTGACTCATCACGTAGTGAACGAATCATATTAAACCCAAGATTATGTACAGGTGGTTTATTTACGGGTAATCCTTGGATACCAATTACCAGTCGGTCCGGATGTTTTGCAATACCGATAAGCGGAATGTTAACCTGTATCTCGTCTAATACCTCCAGCACCCGTTTTACCTGTGGTCTACCGCCGTCAACTACTATAAGATCAGGAGACTGCCATGACTGACGGAATCGTCTCCGGAACACTTCGTCCATAGCATCAAAATCCGACTGAATCTGCTCATTTTTTATCTTAAAACGCCGATACTCTTTTTTATCTATAATTCCCTCGTTAAATACCACCATTGACGCAGTAATATCCTTCTGCTGAAAATTACTTATATCGTAGCACTCAACGCGTTTTATACTGGACAAGTTTGGGAAATATTGTTTCAGAAGAGCTATGAGTCGGGCAGTACTTTCATCAGACTGATTGTAGTTTTGTGTAACATCAGCTACAAATAGTCTGTCGTGAATGAGATGTTCCATGGTAAAAATACGGTTACGTAGCTCAAGAGCCTCTTCGTAGGACTCCGTTTTGGTAAGGTCTTTTAGTTCTTTATACAATGTTTTCAGGACCAGATCGGTCTCACCTTTGAATATACGTATAATCTGTCGGAGATTATAACGGTATTGTTTTGTAAGTTTTTTTCGTTCTTCTTCATCTTCGATCTGCTCGATCGCGCTTGGGCATGGATTGCACAGCCCTATTTTTGAGTAGAAACAAGGTTTCTTGCCAAGTTTTTTTTGCGTACAGAACGGAAAGACCCGTCTGATTTCTCGCAGCAATTCCTCAATACTTCTGATTGATGGAAACGGTCCAAAATATTGTGACACTCCGTCTTTTTCCCGGCGCACCGGGTAAATTTTGGGATAACGATCCTTCACGGTAACTTTTACATATATGTAGCTTTTATCATCCATCCATCGCGCGTTATATTTTGGTTTATGAGTTTGAATAAGTTCAGATTCCAAAAGAAGAGCTTTTAGTTCTGAATCGGTAATAATGTATTCAATGGTATCGGAATGCTGGATTATCGCGGCTTCCTTGTTATCAATTTTGGCGTTCTCGAAATGTGATATTAATCGTGCTTTCAGATTTACTGATTTTCCAATATACATGACATGACCTTTACCTATGAAGATATAGATGCCATTGGTACTGGATACCGACTGCAGTCCTTCTCTTGTGGCGGGTACAGAATGTTTTTCGAAGCCTTCCATATGGGTTAATTATATCAAGGCATGGATTGTCATTGCGAGCCCATTGGCATATAGCGAAGCAATCTTGTCAAGATTGCCGCGGTCTGATGGTCATCGGACCTCGCAATGACACTGTACTTATTTTAGTTTTATCTTTTTGAAGCCTTTAATAAGAAGAAAAAGCAGCGATCCTACAAGCACTCCGTAGGCCAGTTTAAGGCCAAACTGGAAGTAATACGGTACGACAGCCATGGTTCCTTTATATACCTCATCCCCCATTATGGATACGGTAAGGCGGGCGTTTGATTTGGCATTGCTCTTGGCTGGCGTAAGTTCAAACGGTATTTCTTTCATTTCATAAGGAGCCAGTACCGGGATGGTCATATTACTTACACTACTCTTAACGTTTTCAGTCTGAAAGGTGATAGGCGTATTCCAGAGGTAGATGTTGCTGTTATTGACTATTTTGAGAGTGTGTTTGAAGGTTGATTTGTCCGAAAGCTGTGCAGGTAGTCGGAACGGTTCGATTGAAATATTTATATTTTCAGTCGGCTTTGTGTCGACTGCGGTTACAAACACATCTTTGGAACTTGCTGTTTTGTACATACCTGCAGGCAGCGGATAGTCAGGCTCTTTTCCGTGTATGGCGAATGTTATATGATTAAGATCAAATGATCCAAAGTAATCTATGCCCGATGTATCTTCCCAGGTTGGGTCAGTAGGTATCCATATGTCGGTGCGTTCATCGTAGTACTCAGGCCATGAATGAAGTACATCTGCCACAAACGAAAGCGGGCGCAACTGAGGATCCTGTGAAAATCCGTATCCTTCTATCTCCCGCGCGTAAATTCCTTTTTCTCGCGCTAGCCCGACGAAGGTATCGGTAAACTCAATACACACAGCCTGATCAGGATTGGCAAGCGCGTCGCGGGCTCCCATTCGCTGAATATTTTTGAGATCCGTAAGGCGTTTATAGTTGTAGCGTAATGTACTTGTCACATACCGGTACACCTCTTCAGGATTCTGTGTCGCTTTAATTACTTCAGGATTGTCTACCTCCCAGTATTTAGATGCCGTTAGCAGATATCGTTTTTGTACTTCAAACTGGTTTCGTTGGTACGCTTGAACTTCGGTTCTTGGTCGAGTAAATACAGAGATATTTCCATCGAAAATTACATTAACCTGTTCATTGCCCTTTATCAGGTAACGTGCCAGATAGTTGCCGTCATCGTCGGTGTAGACCTTCGAAGGAGGGGGCTGGAGAGAGTTAATGTATATTTTTTGATACATAGTGTCCGGGGGGAGCGCTATATCGGTATACCCCTGCGAAGACTTTGGATTTTTGAGATGATACTGTAGGTTTAGTTTGTAATACTGCTCGTCACCGAAAACCGCGTAGATGGTACGAGAGGTGGGATTATTCCATATAATCGAGCCGTTTTCTACTGCATCAGGACGCGGTTTGGCAATAGCTATTTTTTTGGTCGTGGTTTTGGGCAGATGTACCGTAATTTTGTAATTTGTCCGGGTTTTGTCTTCTATTGTCGGAAGCATTACTTCCCAGATATTGCCGTGAGCTTTGAACAGATTTTCCTGATCGAAGGCAATATGAAATGTATTGGACAGATCTTTACCGATCTTCGGATCGTTGAATTTTAAGGTCATGGTAGTGCGCAGTTCGTCTCCGCCCATCTCAGGAGTAACCGTGCCCCTATCGTCTTTGGCGTCCATATTGCTGATAGAAAATGTTTTAGGAAAGGCCAACGACATCTTATCAACAAATACATCATTCCTCAGGTTGGTAATAGTAATGGTAAAAGATACATGAGCCGCAACCTTTGACTGATTTTCGGTAAGGAAATATTCTACGTTGTAGTCGTTGGTGAATGTGGGAGACTCGGCATGGACGGAAGACGTAAGGCTCAAACAAAGAATTGTCAGAAAAAATAACTTCGATAGATGCCTCATCATACACTGATTATACGGGGCTTCTCACCGTCTGACAATGTCAGACGATGAGAAGCGATAAAAATGGTTCAGAGAGCTACGCTGTGGGCGCGATTTCGCTAAGAAGCATGGTCAGGCTTTTGTGCCGTCGGCGTTTGGCGTTGGATAACGCGGCGCGTATATCATCGGCTGACGCCTGTTGTAACCAGGGTTGAACAACGTATTGATTAAATGTCCCGACGCGAATCTTTTCGAGACTGTCGCCGTTCCATCGTATCACATACGGAGGAATATACCGGTCGGTAGGATGCACAAACACCGTATCACCGGGATTCATCACATATACCGCGTCTTCCCAGTCGCCGCGCACGTTTTCGTGCAGGGTAAGAGCGCGTTCAACTTTTTCGGGTATACCCCAGTACTTCTGGGTAAACCCTATGCGGGGGTTGTGAAGTCCCGCAAACGTATTGAACCGCACCAGTGCGATCTCATTCGGGCTGTATGGCTCGATGAGCATGCACCGGTCACCTGGTTCAATATCGCACTCGTAGATACGTTCATGGCGTACTCTACGTCGCGAGTAGGCATGAGAAACGGCAAGCCAGGTCGGCTGTGTGGTCTGCATCCAGTTTCCAAGCTGAACACAGGTGCCAATTACCCGCTCTTCGGTCAGAGGGAGACCGTAGCGGTACTGGCCACGCGCATTCACACTAATACTGATCATATGACCTCCTTGTGAAATGTGCCGGATTACCGGCATTCTGCCTGTTCTCGAGGATGAGAACGACCCTCGGGGTTGAGGGTTTGTGTAGAACTCTCTGTTTTCAAAGTCCTGAGGGTCCGCTCAAGGAGCGGATACATGACTTATGTCATCATGGTATTGTAAATGGAGTGTGGATTATATTCCACAGAATATTTTTTATGTATAACACAAGGATAGCCGTTCCCGATAATACTTTATGTATTATCGGGAAGCGGCGAATGAAACGGTTAGCCGGACTGGTCCGGCGTTTTATCCATCCACGACGGAAAGACGATCTTCTTTTTCGCGCTGGTAAAGATCTCCACCGCGAGATTTGGCATTATGATTGTGCCAAGATCCAGTTTTCTCAGCTCATCAATGCCCAGGTGCATGCCAATAAAATGGCCATAACGCGCGGCGCTCTCTTGGAAGCGAGGCATCCGAGTGTCGAGCGTGACAGCCGAGCTTTCGTATCGCAGCTCCACGAGCATCTTCTCGTTGAGGATTATCATGTTTGCTGCGGGAAACTCAAGAGTCAGAAGCGAGAACAAATGTCCGACTCCTGACCACATATGCATCCAGAATTCGCGTGTACGATACAGTCGGCTTTGACGAAAGACCTCGATTGCCTCCTGTTCAGGATCTACTGCTGAAAGTATATACATGCCAAAATCCAGCAGCATTCCCGTGACTGAGTTACGGTCTGTAGTGAGAACGCGCTCAGTATAGCGAGTACGCACCGTAACGCCTATGATTGCTTCGTCCGATATCTCGATCGCCTGAATGGGCACAAGCATATACTGGTCAAGAGTGACCGCATACGCAACGGTGAAGGCCAGTGGGCAGTCGTTCTGATCTCGGACAACGATAAGTCCGAGAGCCAGAGTAGTACTGTCTATTTTCGCCGCGGGATCGTAAGGCGAGACAGTTACGACTTTGCGATCATGTGTGCGCAGGTGTGCCATTGTGGCTCCTTTCTGAGGGTATGAGATGCGTGCAGATGCCTTCCGGGGATGAAAGGACTTGTTGAGGATCCATTTATACAATGGAGCTCTTCGCACGCTTTGTATGCAAAAAGCATCATTGTATAAATGTTTCTCTAACCGTTTATAAAAGTTCTGTTTCCGGCCGGCATATAGGCTATCAATATGCTGTCCTGGAAGAATGCTGATAGTATATCATACTATCCATGGAGTTTACTTTTTGAAGTTATTATTAAGGAATTTTTTAAGATACTGTCCTGTGTATGATTTTTCTACATCAACCAATCCCCGTGTACTTCCCTGGTATATTATTTCTCCACCCTTGTCGCCACCCTCAGGACCCATATCAATCACATACTGACAGTTTTTTATAACATCCATATTGTGTTCTATCACGACAACAGTATTTCCGTGTTCGACAAGCTCAAACAAAGCGTTTAATAGTTTCTGAATATCATAGAAATGAAGGCCGGTTGTCGGTTCGTCAAGTATGTAAAGGGTTTTTCCAGTGCCTTTGCGGGAAAGTTCGTTGACCAGTTTCATACGCTGTGCTTCTCCCCCTGAGAATGTAGGCGCAGGTTGTCCGAGTTCTATGTAACCAAGCCCTACGCTCTGCAGGAATTGAAGCTTTGTATGAATATGATGATGATTGGCAAAGAAATCTATTGCTTCGTCGACCGTCATTTTGAGCACTTCATAAATACTTTTTCCTTTATATGTTACCTCTATCGTTTCTCTGTTATAGCGTTTGCCTTCACATACGTCGCAGGTTACATAGACATCAGGCAGAAACTGCATCTCGATTTTTATAACCCCGGCGCCCTGGCATTTTTCACATCTGCCGCCTTTAAGATTAAACGAAAAACGGCTTTTCTGAAATCCACGGGCTTTTGCTTCGGTTGTCGCGGCATACATCTCGCGGATATCGTCGAAAAAACCAATGTATGTTGCAGGGTTTGATCGAGGGGTTCTGCCTATAGGTGACTGATCAACCATATATACACGGTCAATGTAATGAAAGCCTTCGAGTCGAGTAAAGTCTCCCATTTTTGCCATAAAGTATCCGTCGAGGTGATACTTAAGAGCGGGATAGAGTGTATCGATAATGAGTGTGGATTTACCTGAACCGGAAACGCCGGTAACGGCAATGAGATTGCCCAACGGCAGATCTATATCAACGTTTTTTAAGTTATGTTCCTTAGCACCTTTAAGCATGAGTTTTCCGTTTTGTGTCACCAGATCTCTTGGTTTTGTCTGAATAGATTTTTTTCCCGAAAGATATTGACCGGTAAGAGATTTTTTATCTTTAAGAAGCTGTGGTACTGTACCGGTAAATGTTATATGTCCGCCGTGTTTACCTGCGTGTGGACCCAACTCAATTACATAATCAGCGGCTTCCATAGTTTCCTGATCATGTTCTACGACAATCAACGTATTTCCCAGAGATTTTAGGTTATGCAGTGTTTCAATAAGAGCACTTACGTCGCGTGAGTGCAGACCAATAGATGGTTCGTCAAGCACATAGAGTACTCCGGTAAGTCCGGTACCAATCTGTGACGCGAGCCGTATACGCTGCAACTCTCCGCCTGATAGTGATTTTGCGGCACGCGCAACAGTGAGGTATGAAAGTCCGACGTTGTTTAGAAAGGTCAATCTAATGACAATTTCTTTGAGTATAGATTTTGAGACCTGTGTTTCGTAGTCGTTCATTTTTTTCGGCAGCGTATGTATGTAGTAGTCCACAAGTTCATGTACTGCCATCTCTGAAGTCTTGGAAATATTTATACCGTCAATAGTTATGGCAAGTATTTCGGGTTTAAGCTTAGCGCCTTTACAGGTCTGACATTTTTCTTCACGCATATATTTTTGTACTTCGACACCGGCGGATTCAGTGGTATTATCAAAATACCTGCGTTCCATTTCTTTTACGATACCGTCAAATTTTTCATATATTACAGTGCTTCTTCCCTGTCTGTTGGTGCCGGGAACCTTATATACTTTGTCAGTTCCGTGAAGAATAATATCAATCTTTTCCTGCGGCAGGTTTTCGATAGGTTTATTTAAATCGATATTTTCTTCGTCGGACATGAGTTTCAGGAGTCGGGTATACCAGGTATCCATGAAAAAGAATTTTGTGTACGGCATTATGCCACCTTCATTTATGCTAAGTCTCGGGTTAAGAAGCAGATCAGGATCCACGCGGTACACAGTGCCTAACCCCTTGCAGTTTTCACAAGCGCCCAGAGGCGAGTTAAATGAGAACATGCGCGGCTCGATTTCGGGCAGTGACAGGTTACAGTTGGGACACGAAAACTTTTCTGAATACAGATGCTCTTCTTTATCATACTTAAGAAGCACCAGTCCGTCGGAAAGATTTACACTCTGCTCAACAGAGTTGGTAAGACGTGATCGCATATTGGCTCTATATATTTCGTCCTTCATGTTCGCGTGAGTAGTTGATATCGTATCGACAACAACTGAAACAGTATGCTTATTTGTTTTTATGAGAGAGACATCGTCATTTATATCGGCGGACTTACCGTCTATGTATGCCTGAGTAAAACCTTTACTCATAAGGTTTGAAAAAAGATCCCGAAACTCACCTTTGCGCTGCCGCACTACCGGAGAAAGGACATCAAACTGGTGAGGCTTTATCTTATCATTCTGAAGTTGCTTTTCAATACGGGTGAGAATCTTATCGACTATCTCATCCACAGAAAGTTTGGTTATCTCAATGCCGCAGTTTGGACAATGAGGATGGCCAATACGCGCGTACAAGAGGCGGAGATAATCGTAGACCTCTGTAATTGTTCCCACCGTTGAGCGCGGATTATGTGACACGGTCTTCTGGTCAATTGAGATAGAGGGTGAAAGCCCTTCAATACTTTCGACATCCGGCTTCTCCATGATTCCCAAAAATTGTCGGGCGTAAGCTGATAGAGATTCTACATATCGGCGCTGACCTTCGGCGTAGATAGTATCAAATGCCAGAGATGATTTTCCCGAACCGGAAACTCCGGTTATAACCACAAAGTTATGCTTTGGAATGTCAACGCTTACATTTTGAAGGTTATGCTGTTTTGCTCCTTTAACTCGAATAGTATCAATCATAATAGAGTTCTATTGTACAATCGTTCACCAGTAAAAATCAAGGGGTTTTAAGTTCGCGTATTTTATCGCGGATCCGTATGGCGTTTTCGAAGTTCATTTGCTCTGCCTGCACCTTCATCTCTCTCTCTAGCTTCTTCACTATTTTCTTCTTGTCATACGGTGTCAGTGACTGTATATCAAGTTTTGTGAGAAAATCATCGTCCATTTCTGTAGAAGCGCGGTCGTAGGTGAGAAACTCCTCTTCACGCTGAGCGATCTTTTCGCGAATCGGTTTATAAATGGTTTTGGGGGTAATATTGTGTTCTTTGTTATACTCCGTCTGGTGTTTTCTTCGTCGGTCTATCTCTTCTACGGCGGCCTTTATGGACTTTGTTTCCTGGTCAGCATAGAGGATTACTTCACCCGATATGTTTCGTGCCGCGCGCCCCATCGTTTGAATGAGCGAGGTACGTGAACGCAGGAACCCTTCTTTATCGGCATCAAGAATGGCAACAAGAGTAACTTCGGGCAGATCGAGTCCTTCGCGCAACAGGTTCACCCCGATTAATACGTCATACTCATTTTTACGCAGATTATCGAGTACATCAGACCGTTCCAGTGTATCTATGTCAGAGTGCAGATACGCGGCTCTTACGTCTTTTTCTTTCAGATACTGGGTGAGATCTTCTGCAGTCTTTTTGGTAAGTGTAGTTACCATTACTTTTTCTCCGTTGGGAACTCTTTTTTCAATCTCCGCAACAAGATCTGGAATTTCGTTGGTAGAGGGACGCATTATAATTTTTGGATCGATGATTCCGGTCGGACGTATGAGCTGTTCGGCTACGCCGGAATAATAGGTATAGTCTTTCATCTTTACTTCCTGTTGAGTCTGTTCGACCTCCCATTTATCGGGTGTCGCCGAAACATAGATGATATGCGGAGGTATCTGATAAAACTCTTCAAATTTGAGAGGACGGTTGTCATATGCTGAGTTAAGCCGGAAGCCGAAATCTATAAGTGTGCGTTTGCGCGCAAAGTCACCGTTGTACATACCGCGTAACTGCGGCACTGTCATATGCGATTCATCTATGAACACAAGAAAATCGTTTCCATATGCCTGGCGGAAATAATCGAGTAAGCTATATGGCGGGTCACCGGGACGCCTACCATCAAAGTATCGCGAATAATTTTCGATACCGTTTACATAGCCTACTTCTTTTATCATTTCTAGATCGTAGTTTACTTTTCTCAGCAGCCGTTGAGCCTCAACCAACTTATCCTGATCTTTCAGTTGTTTGTATTCTTTTTCTAGGTCAGTACGTATTTGTTTTTCCACATTCTGAAACACAGCAGGATCCGTAAGGTAATGTTTAGCGGGATATATTATTATGCTGCGACGGTTTGAGTCGGTATCAGAGATTACATCGGTCTGTTGACCTGTGAGGGCGTCAAACTTGGTTATTTTGGAAATTACCCCGTTTGTAGAATATATACGCACACCAAAGTCTTCGTAGGCGGGATAAATATCAAGATTGTTTCCTCTTATTCTAAATGTTCCGCGCTTGAACTCAAACTCTGAACGGTCATACTGTAGCTGCACGAGCCGTAATGATATCTGTGTCCAGTCCGCAGGCTCTCCGAGTTTGAACTCCGCTATAAAGCGGCCGTATTCGACCGGCGATCCTATATTGTAAATACACGAAACAGATGCTACGACCACTGTGTCACGACGTGTAAGGATGTTTGTAGTTGACTGCAGTCTGAGTTTATCAATGAGGTCGTTTATCTGGGCCTCTTTTTCTATATATGTGTCGGATGTCGGAATATATGCTTCAGGTTGATAGTAATCATAGTAGGATACGAAATATGATACTGCATTGGTGGGAAAGAAGTCTCTCATTTCCTGATATAGTTGTCCGGCCAGGGTTTTATTGTGACTTATAATGAGCGCAGGCATATTGAGGTCGCGTATGATATTGGCCATAGTAAAGGTTTTACCGGATCCAGTCACACCCAGAAGTACCTGGTTTTTTAGTTTCGCCTGGAGGCCGTTCTTTAGTTGATCTATCGCGAAAGGCTGGTCACCTGTTGGAGTATATTTAGACTCTAAATTAAACATGAGAATGGACTAATTGTATCATAAAAACCAGATAAAAGTCTATAGTCATAGTCGCTGTATCCCTGTATAATAGAGTATGTTATATATAGTCGGCACTCCCATAGGCAATCTTGAAGATTTTAGTATCCGTCAGGCAAAAACTATTGCCGCCTGCGATGTGTTGCTTTCCGAAGATACCCGAAGTACGGGTTTATTGATCCCCCGCTTGAAGCAGCTTTTTCCGCTAGAGTTTAATACAAACCAGCAGATTATTTCATACTACAAAGATACTGAATACGATAAGTTACCGCATATACTGGAGCTTCTTGAACAGGATAAAAATGTAGCGCTTATCTCAGAAGCGGGTATGCCTCTTATATCTGATCCTGGCTACCTGCTCATAAGTACCGCGGTTAAAAAAAATATTCCTTTTACCGTTATACCAGGGCCAACAGCTGCAACAACAGCTCTTGTGTATTCGGGTTTCAATCCGCATCCTCATGTATTTCTTGGATTTCTGCCAAAACGTGAAAATTTGCTCATTAAACTTATAGAAAGAATGCAGCAAATGAGAGATCTACTTCCTGAGGTTGTAATAGTATGCTATGAATCTCCTGAACGAATTCAAGATACACTCAAACTCCTTGATCAACACTTGCCTCAGTGTCGGGTTGCTGTATGTCGGGAACTTACTAAAAAATTCGAAGAGATTTCGCGCGGTAAGCCTTCGGAACTTTTTGATAGAACATATAAGGGTGAAATAACGCTCGTTATAAAATGATATAATGTGGGCTATCCTTCTCGGCATTTGCAGCTGAAACGAGGGTACTCGAACATTTAGAATATGTGGAATGCTGTAAAGTGTCCCCCCTTTTACGCCCCGGGGTTACATGGTCTGGATAGTGACGCATCCCCGCGTCGACTATTCTCTGTAGTAAGGAGGCTTACATGGAATCTCCTTTTCCCAACGCGGCCTGTCAGGCATGCCGGTTCAACTACCGTATCGTCCGTGTTAATCAGCAGACGAGCTGCGGGCATACCGCGGCCGTCGTTGAGCTTCTTAGCTTTGACGACCTTCAGGTACTTCAACGGCAGCCGTTTGTTGTTGATGACTATCTGACTGAAGCAGTTCTTGACTGGCTTACCGGTCCTGTCGAAGGTCCGGTTGTTTTTCCGCCGTTCGGGTGCCGTGAAGTAATGGCAAAGCGCATTGCCGGAGAAATCCTTCACCGCATCGAGGACGATATTCCCGAAGATATGATCGACATTGAGGTTCCGACCAGGATGCTCAATGTTTCAGACTGGATCATGCACTTCTGGGATATTGAGGACCGTATCCTAGCCAACTCCTTTGCTCGCAGTGAGTACAGTGTAGAGCAAATTGCAGAGCTGCCTGAAGAGGTGCTTTTCTCGATCCGGCTTGTTGGCAGCGGTCAGCGCGGCAAGCTGGCCCTTGAAGCACGTAAACGTCATAACCGACTGCCGCCGGAGGCACACTACCTGTTGTATCGAATGACAGGCGGCCGTGACGGTCGCAAGCCACCCGCCTAAGTCAGGGAACATTCCACTATTCGTTTTTGTCAGGGTGCATCCTTCCGGATGCGCCCTGACATCTTGTCTCTTACCAACTTCTTACCTCCTTCTCACTCATTCTTAATGGATGCCCCCTATTCTTATATTTGTACGTTATTAATAATTAATTTTGCTCTATGAAAAGATATCCATATGATGAACGGCTTAATGAAGGAGCACAGGATTATGAGTTGGATATGCCATCTGATGATACTCATACCGACGCGTTCGCGGAAAAAATTCCGTACGATATGATAGAGTTGGCGCATGACCGGTACGCTGATGATGGCAGTGACGATGATACCCTTGCACGTGATGAATACGACTAGGCCCGTTAGGGGATGGTAAGCGGAGGTGCTACACCTTTGGTTGTCTCAATAAAAAAGTCAGTACCATCGGAAAGCAGTTTTATATACGCTGTGTTCCCTATTCCTCTAGGAGGAAATGTTTTGAAGGTGGCATAGCCAAGATGTATGAGAAGTGATCTCATGGCACCACCGTGTGTGGTAATGAGAATATTTTTATCGGGGTAAAATACAGCGAGCTCCCGCATAAAGGCTAACATACGAAACACAACTTCTTCTTCGCTTTCAATGTCTTCCGTTATTTTATACTGAAATCGTTCCTGGTCACTCATTGCCTCAAGAAGTGCTTCTACTTTTCGTAACATATCTGAGGGTTTACCCTCAAACGATCCGAACGCGCGCTCCCGAAGCATTTTGGTGGTGGTAACCGTCAAATCGTGTTCCATGGCAATTATCTCCGCGGTACGTTGAGCTCGGAGTAAGTCTGAAGAGAAGGCGAGATCAAATTTTACATCTTTTAGGTCTGCTGCGGCAGCTTTTGCCTGAGCTACTCCGTTTTCGGTAAGCGGAGAATCGGTCTGTCCCTGAATCTTATGTTGAACATTCCATTCCGTCTCTCCATGACGGACCACTGTAAACCGGCAGTATCCTCTGAAATCAGGTGGTAATTGTTCCATACATTATTATAGCACCTCCGTGATATACTCTTGGATATGAAACTGCGGCCAAAAGAAAAGAAAATCCATTTTACCCGTGATGGACTGGAAAAAATTCAGAAAGAACACGATCTGCTTGTTCATCAGCGAAAAGACGCTGTAACTAATCTGTCTATTGCGCGGGCAATGGGAGATCTGAGTGAGAACGCCGCCTATACAGCCGCCCGACGTAAGCTGTCTACTATGGACGGCCAGATTAGGAGGCTTGCTCAGGTTATACGTAATGCCGAAATAGTAGAGGTTAATTTTAAGGGATTTGTAGAGCTGGGTTGCTCGGTAACGATAAGCGACGGAAAGACGGAAAGAACATTTATGATAGTTGGTGGATATGAATCGGATATTGTAAATAATAAACTGTCACAGTTCTCCCCTATTGGAAAAGCAGTGATGGGCAAAAAGAAAGGCGAGCAGGTTATAGTTCTCGCGCCTGCCGGTGTCATAAAATACACTATTACGGATGTGAAAGGATAAATTATTTATGGCGCAGGTGTTTCTGCTGATGGAGAAACGGTTGCAGTAGAAGTAGGTGTTACTGTTGGTGTGAGTGTAGGCGTTGCTGTCTGCTCAGCTCCTGGTGTGGGAGTGGGTGTAGATGTATGGGTTGGTGTCGGAGTATTGGTGGAACTCTGACTTGTAGGCGCAGGTGTTGATGTTTTGGTGGGAGTAAAGGTAATTTTTACTACAGTTGGCGATACGCGTATTGTCATATCTGCTTCGTCTGAAGCTTCTTCGGGTTCCTCTGATGGTGTAACTTCGGTAGATTCTCCGGCAACAAGACCGAGTTGTGGAGTAGGTGTTCCTCCGTTGGCCTCTGTTGAAGTGGGGTCTCCCTTAAACGCGAAAAAGGCTGTAAGAAGAATAAGAATAACTCCGGTAATGACGGAAAATAAGGGTGTTTTGGGATGTGAAATAACTCTTCGCAGTATATGTCTTATACGTCTCATGTGAGTTTTATTATACAGTGAAAAATATACAATCGGGAAGGGGTTTTTGCGGGGGTTGGGATGCAAGCATCCCTTCCCACTTTGTCCTACTGAACCGGCCTGGCCATGAGCGAGAGCTCTACGGCCATCAGCAGATAGGTGAGAATCACTTCGAGCGCCACCTCCTGTTCGGCTGCGAACGCGTCGAGTATTCTCATTGCTTCATGCTTATCATCTTCTTCAAGACAGTCGCGCTGAATGAGCGCGGTGAATGCCTCAAAGGAAATGTAGCGCAGCCAGTCCATAAGTTCCGGCGACATCCCCTCCCGCATATAAAAAACAAATTCTTCTCTCTCGATCGGAATCTGTTCTGACATGCGGTACAGGAAAGCCTTGGCCTCTGCCCGTTGCGCGGGCAGGTAATCGTAGCTGTGGGCCACGATCACCGCGCCCTGACGAACAGACAGAAGCAAGCGTTGGATGTTCTCGTCAGAAACGATTGGCTCGGCGAGTGCCTGTGGCATTACCAGTTTGGTCGTAACGCCGACGTTGCCGCCGACAGGCTTTCCGCATTGGTTGCAGAACTGGCTGTCGGGCGCGCTTACCCATGAGCATACCACACAGCGACCCGGAATGCGGTCAAGGAGTGCTGGCTCGAGGCGCTCAGCAAATGTGAATATGGCATTAGCGACCTGATCTGGCATGTAGTACACGGTTGAGCTATCACCCGGCCATACATGTTCTTCAATTGCCACGCTCGTATATGTGCCTTGTGGTTCGAAGAACATGGGATTGGGGCCGAAGCCTGGGCAGATAAGGAGATCCTCGCACCACTTAAGCGCGTTGACTCCGATCATCTGCACCTCGCCGCCATCGATAGTCCGCCGGTGAACCCGGTAAAACTCTCGACCCGCGACCGCGCGGACTATGTCGATTATTGCCTGGCCGGTTAGAGCGCCAGGAAGGTCGATCACCCTTCGGATGAGGTCATCGTGCATGTAGCCTCCTTTCGCAGTTATTCCTGCTTATTAAGCCGTGCCCTCGCTTCCGCGGCTGCCTGCTCAAGTCCTGCGCGTAGCGCGGCTTCCACGTTGCCGGGCAATAGAAGGAATGCTTTAACGCGCTCCAGTTCCTCCAGTGTGGCAGCGGTTCGCTGTTCGAGCACGTCACAGAAAGTGCTGACGGCAGCTCCCATCTGGTCACAGAAATCCCTGTTGAACGCGATCCATTGACCCGTGTTGGTCATTCTGACCGCCTGGGTGAGAAGACGCAGGTAGGTGTGATACTCTTCATGCGGAATTTCGATCATCCCGCTTGAGTTATATACCACACGCTGAACACGCTGATGTGTTTCCTGCAGGTAGCGTCGCCACACGAGCTCGATCTCCATGATCTCATCATTAAGCTCGTCGAATCCATTATTGTACATAGAATGCTCCTTTCATAGTCTCTGCCCGGGGATGGACAGATGCTTGTGTAGGTGTCTAGCAGCGCTAGACGTGTGCCTTAGGGGCATCAAAGCCGCCAGATGCCTGGTAGCCTTCATGTCCCTAAGGTACATTACCCTTCCCGATTGTGAAAGAGCTAACCCGCCGATTCGGAGGGTAAAAATATGCCTATAGTATATCACATTGTACGTGCTAAATATAGGTTATAGTGGTTGTCTGCAGAGTCTCATCCTGAAGTTTATCTAGAGATAAAGGTATTAACCATGAAAGATTGGACATTATATTTGGAGGAAGTTCAGCCCGGGGAAACCAGGCTACTTTTTCATCTGTACGTGAGGCAACTGTATTTTTTTCGCCATCGTATAACGTTGTATATACATGCACAAGCGATTCAGGTGATTGTATATATCCCACAAGTTGTATATGTGTTGTATTAAGTTCAATACCTGTCTCTTCTCGTACTTCCCGTACAAACGAATCGATAGGTTCCTCGCCTTTTTCAATATGTCCGCCGATACCGTTTACTTTACCTTTTTGCCAATCAGGACGATTTTTATGAATAAGAAGAACAGATGTTTTAGTGTGGTCGAAGATAAAACCGAGGGTATACATGGTTCTCATAGAGGTATTATACAGAAGATAAGAGTATATAAAACCGAGAGAGATTGTACAGCTCACCCCCTGCCTGTACGGCAGGGGGTGAGATAGGCGCAGATAGCAGCCCTTATGAGGCTACTCTCTGCAGGTGATGCGTCATTTTGTGCTTCACCAGACGTTCCAACCACTCTTCAATGAGTGTTCCGCCGGTTAACCGGATCGGATTGTCTATTGTGAGGCGGCAGCCGTCGGGGTATGCACAGTGAACGCCGATGCCCACACCTTCTCCCGTTTCGTCCATCCTGACAAGAGTTAGCTCAAAACCCAGGATGGCGAGTTGGTGGAATGTAAGAGCAATTATGCGGGCGGCTTCACGACGGACAGGCACCTCTTCATGCGGAGCTACCAAAGCCCAGTGATATTCGCACAAGATCGAATCCTGGCGTCGTTGTGCCGCGCATAAAGCACACTGTCTTGCAGTGTAGGTACCCATCGCGGTCCACTTGGCTTTCTCCAAGAGGAGAGCAAGAAACGGCTCGCATAGCGAACGTTCCGCGAACGCGCGCTCACGTAGCCGCGGTTCCCAGCCTTCTGCTTCGGGGCAGAGGCTGAAAAGCCAGTTTATGCCCGCCTGAGCCTCACGGAGGTATAGTTCATCGGTTCTGGCCCATAGTGAATGTTCGAGATCAGGGTAGTATGGGTCGAACCAGTCGGGGAATGTGATGCCTGAAAACGTACGATTCAGCACCACTTTTCTCATGATGTTGAAGTCGAGTTCTATGTTGAAGGATTCCATCATTGAGAACGGTGCTCGGCAGCCGATATAAAATCCGACTGCCTCGGGCGCTCGCAGATTTAGAGGAAACAGAGGTAACTGGTTCATGAAATCCCGTACGCTCGGGCGCACTTTTGCCGGTATAACGGCATAGTTGCGCAGCATGTCCGCGAAACAGTGAACTCCGTTCACCAGTTGCTTCCAGAACCCCCATTCATGCGTGGCCGTTGCCCAACCAAAAGCAAAGGTAGCAGACTTTGAAATGTCGCTGGTATTCTTTAGCACAAGGCCGCAGTCAGCCAGCATCAGTATCTCATCTGCTCCGTAGTATTCGAGCATGGGCAGCGGGAATGAGGCCATCTTGCCGATGAATTCGACGGTAATGTAATACGGTTTGATGGTAGTTGGTGGAATGAGTTGCACATCATTACCGTATCTCATCCAGCCGGTGACAAAGGGAACAGCGACATCAGTCATGCCGGTTATATCGGTAACCAGAATGGTGCCGATGCCGATATCGTCAGCCGGTTGGGTAAACTCCACTGAGGTGTCCAGGGGACGAGCATGTAACTGCTCGCCGCTATGAGTTGTCAGCGTGTAGAACATAGCTCTCCTTTCATTCGGGCATATCAATGTAAGGAACCGCATCGTTTGGATTCCTCATCTGAGATCTGCCCGGGTATGCCGGAAACAGTTTCTTACACTGTTCCCTTACGGCCCAGTTCAAACCTACATTGATCGCCTGATCCGGAAGATTAAGAATAATCATCCGGGTTGAGTGAAACGACGCGAACCGGCCGAGCCGGAACGACATGCTCTCATACCCTGCCGAAATTGTATGCGGTGTTTGGGGGAATGGCATGGTTGAAAGTATCTGTCGTGCGCGGCTGTCCAGATTATCAAGCCCTTCGGCCGGGAATTGGTTAAGGATGATGTAGAGTAGTTGCTCTACCGCAGCCTCAATCCCCTGCCAGAACTTGATATCGGTGTAGAGCAAGCTCGTACCGAAGATTCGTTCTCCTTCGTCAGGATCTTCGAAGCCTCCGTATGAGACAAGACCTACCGACACCAGATAATTGGCCACAAGATACTGACCGTGGATGAGTATGGAGTTGATCGCCTCCTGTGAAAGAGGCACTACAAGCTCGTTCGAGCCAAACGGATATCTGCCGTTCATCTCGTTGCTCTCCACGATCGGCACGAGCATGGGATCCTGCCATCTCTGGTAAGCACAGGTCACAGGAAGCAGAAATCCCCCATTAAGACGGGCGATTACTATTCCTGCGTCCATATCTCCAGGCGGCTGCCGTAGCTTTCCTGCAAACGGAAGCGCCTGTAGGACACCATGGGTAAAAGTCTTGAGATACATAGCTCTCCTTTCAGCGTGGACGCGTTTGTGCTATAAGCACAGTCTAAACATGAATGATCGGATGAGGATATCCTTCATTCAACATAAGGGGGTGTTGTTACGGGGGGAATATACTACTCAATATTTTAGATAAAGTAGTGTATTTCCTCCGCAACAAACCCATCAAAATCTCTCTCGGTTTGTTAAGGAGCAATCCTATAGTATATCAAAGGTCTAGTATATACGCAACGTACTGTCATTGCGACCTTCCGAATCGGAGGGGAAGCAATCTTTGCAGTAAAGATTGCTTCGCTTCTTGTATATCGGCTCGCAATGACAATAGTATTATGTATCGTCAGGAAGATATATTCTAAAGAGTGACCCCTTTCCGGGCTTACTTTCCAGCTCAATTTTGCCTTTATGAGCGGTAATTATTTTTTTTGAGATATAGAGTCCCATTCCGAGGCCGGTACTACTGCCAGCATGTCTCTTTGTGCGGTAATAGCTTTTAAAGATATTTGCCTGATCCTTCTTTTGAATGCCGTCTCCCTGATCCTCTACTTCGATACAGACAGCTGACTCTTCACGGTATGCTCTTACCGCAATAATAGTACCTTCGGGGGAGTATTTTATTGCGTTGGAGATGATATTCATCATAACCTGAGACATGCGGTTTTTATCGGCATGTATGTACATAAGTGGTTGTAACTCCCATGTTATTGTTTTTCCTCCGGCAAGCCGTTGCATCATTTCTACTATATCAATTAGAAATTCCCTACAGTTGAGTCTCTCTTTCTGTAGGAGTAGTTTGCCCTTTTCAATCCGTGATACATCCATAAAATCATTAATCAGGTTTGTCATATTATTTAGTTGTACATTCATTTTGTTTAGATACTCGTAGGATATAAGGTCATGTTTATCGCTGGCAGTTTTCTGAAGCATTTCGGCAATCAGTCTGATACTGGCAAGTGGTGTCTTTATCTCATGGCTTGCTATACCGATTATTTCATTTTTTTCAAATGCGGATTTATCAGGCTGTCCTGTATAAAGAACTATATTTACCGCATTTATCTGATTTTCTGAGATTACAGGAAGCGCATGCATCTCAACATCTATTTTTTCACCCGTGGATTTGATTAGTCTTACACCCTTTAGTTTTGCAGGACGTGCTTCGAGAAATACCTGCTTTATCTTTTGTTTAATACTCAGCTGTCTTCCATTACGCTTCGTAAGATCTTTTATAATTTTATCCAGCTGGACGGTATGCAACGATCTCGGGTTTAGCTTAAGAAGCGATATAGCGGACTCATTCATCATAATAATAGAGCTATTCATCCCCAAGGTGAAAATAGGAATTTTCATACTGGTCAGCAAATTCTCAAACGACATCTCAAACAGACCATACTTTAATATCGCGTAGCCTATAAGCATACTCATGATACTTGAGAGCGGAATTGCTGCTGGGAATATATTGATATGAAAAATAGGGAGAATTCCGTCTGTGAGGGTTCCTACAGTAAGCGGAATGAGAATCGCGGCAACGATATATTTCCCCTGTATCTTGCGCAGAGGATCTATAGTCTGCCGATAGTCTTTATAGATTGTAATAAGCGATATGATCAAAAGAAGTTCGAGCCAGAGCAAAAATACAATATATAGAGGTCCAATAGTAGTCTGCGCGCCCCACATTGTCATAAAAGTATCGACCGAGGTGCGGCCTTTTATAAGATTAGTTGTCCAGGACATGTAAAGGAAGAATATGGTCGTACATAGAATAAAGTACATAGCTCGGTATCGAAGGAGCCGTGTACCCTTTCCAACATATGCGTATGAAAAGAGGGTAAGCCACACAGGTATTGTTACATACCCTAGCGAAGATAAATCGTTCATGAGCGAGCGTGTATAGGTGGATATGGATGAATCATTAAGTACAATTGTGGCAATCGCCCACATAGATATACTTACTAAAAACAAAATAAATGCTGAGATAGTGAACGAGTGTCGACGTCTGAGTACAAGAATATAGGAAAGTACTATATTAATTATGACCGCAAGCAGAATTGAAGCTATGTAGATATTATAGTAGGTCTGGTGTGCCCTAAAAAGCGCGTGCATTGTGTAAGTTTATTGTATTGTACACAACTATGAGGAGGCGAGCCTTAATAAAAGCGGTAATCCTCAATTTGTATGTTGTTTTATTCTGCATGGGAACCCAATTCAAGTACGAGTGATTCAGAGCGAATCACAGGCGTAAGAAGTGGTGAAGCTACGGGACCCTTTGGTTTGCCAACATACATATGTAGTCTTTTTACTATAGCGCCGTTTACTTTAAGCGGCACTTTCACGCTCAGTTCCAGTTCGTCAATCATGCCAACGAATACTTCGTTTCCAGCAACATCCGCTGCCGCGTGTCGAAGTTCAAAGAGCGCTCTTTCAGACTCGGCAGGTGTAAGTACTAACTGAGTTCTCAGTGAATCGTTTATCCATTCCTCAAACTGAGTCTTTTTGACAATCCATCCTTTAGCGGGTCGTGCAAAATCAACCTTTTTATACTCATAATACATATAAGGCCTTCTCACTTCGCTGGTCTTGAGATCATTTGTACCAAGTATTTCAATATTCCATTCACCGTCGGCCGATACAGCTGGATCCGCATATGTATAGGTTGTAGGAGGTTTTATACGTATATTGCTACCTATAACACCATACACGAATAAAGTTGGAGATGAACCGGTAAGTCTTACCGGACAAGCTGTTGCAGGTCCGAATATATTTATAAATACTGTGTTTAGTACGGTTGTCGGCTGAGGAACTTCTGTAGGATAGAATGTATCCTGCTTCTGCGTTGTTTCGGTTGTCGTTGAGGCATCTTCTGAGTCCTGCGCAAGTTGTTGCGCGGGGATATTGTTTTGTATATCATATTGAATTTTCTTTCGTTCGTCGCGGATGTCAGCCTTTGGATTAACCTTCTCTAGCGCAGCTATTATAGAATCCAGATTGCTTTCAACTATGGTTGCTGTAGCTCCTGAGTCTGGCACGTAATACCAATAACCACTTTTGCTGTTTCTATACTCAGTTTTCCAGTAAGTGTAAGACGCCCAACCAAAGGTGAGACCGTTGGCCTGATAAACCGGCGCAAGTTCGCTAGCAGCAGGTCGGCAGTAACCCGGATCTACAGGTGCTTCGCCAGTCGCGGAAGGTGTAACGGTGGATGTTTTTGTGCCACCATCAAAGGTCCCCTGTTTTTGAGTGGTATCTACAGCTTGCGCGAAAATACCCTTAACCGATGCCAAGAGCGATATGTCTGATGAAAGCGGACCATTTACTGCGGCAGGTACCGCGGCATTAAAGGTTACCGTATACCCCGAATCAAGTTTGGCTGTTCCCCGGAAGATGTAATAAGGTTCGAGTGTCGATTGAGAGACTGATGGTGACTGTTCAAGATATGCCATTATGGTTTCGGTCACTGCCGCTCTTTTCGCGCGTGCCATATTTTCTGGATATACTTTGCTCCAGTCCGCAGCTCCAACTCCCGCGGGTGATGTGAAGATAAACGTATACTGACCATTTTTTAGTTTTTGTACTGCCTGTTCATAGGATATAAGAGGTGTTGAAGCGGTTGTACGAGCGACAGGTCGCATGGTTGATTTGATCATTGTCACTGTCTGAGTCGCATCATTTATACCGAGCGTGATTGTGTTAAAATCGTCCGCTCTCAGGTATCCATTACGGTTATCTGAGGTTGATGTGATATCCGAGTCTTTTGGAGTGTTTGAAAGATTGCTGTTTAGAGTAAGCGAGGATAATGATTGTTTTTCCGGTACATTCAACAGGCCAATCGGGTTGAAAAGAGGTGCGTTCAAACTATTCCAGCTTCTATGAAGCTCTACATATAGCACGCCCGGCTTGCGACTATTGCGATAGGTAGCCGCAACCTGAATAGTTGGGTCATACCAGCCGAGTGTCCGAAGCAACGCGTATGCTTTGTCTTCTATTTTTTCGCCCTCTGGCAACGCAATACCTTTGGTTGCTCTATATGAAAATTCGCCGGTTACTGTATTAAAAAATAGTACTGAGGCAGTTTTATCATCATTTACTGTATATGAGGTTATTATATTGTTCTTTTTTTGCAGCAAAGCATCAGCCTTTAGTTTCTGAGCGAGAGTTTTCACTTCCTCGTTTGTAAACGACTGTTTTAGTGAATATACACCAAGAGATGAGGGTATACCTGGTGGCTGATCGAGACCAGTCCAGCTTATGAAAGAAACTTCCGGAGGTTGTGTTACATTACTTACTATATTGGGTTTAAAGTCATTAGTTGCTGTTTCCTGTGTGTTTGTTGTTTCTGTAGATGCCGGAGTAACTGCCTGTTTTGACTGTTGTGTTCTCTGGGAAAGAACCAGTAAAGATACAAGCGCGATAACTAAAACTAGCAATACAGCACCGACAATGAATACTTTTTTGTTCCTGGATGAGTTATCAGTGTTCATATAGTCGTTGTCAATCATTTAGATATAAAATAATATAACTGGTGAAGATTGTCAATAGATGTAGTTAGTGAAGAGTTTTTTGAAGATCTTGTGATAAATCCCTTTAGTCATATTGGTGCTGCACTTCTTAAAATAGAGGCATGAGGGGTTCGCAGCGCGAACCTCTCATGCCCAAGTCGAACAGCCTCGAAGAAGCCGGAGCAAGTCCGTCAGTTCGAGTTAGTACCCTCGTCGTTCGTGCAGCAATGCACGAATGAAAAAGGCGTAGGTGACTGCGGCTGCAATCACATACCACATGCCGAAGTCGGGCCATGTTTCTGCCACGGCAACCGCGTACAGAACAAGTCCAACAGCCTCACCGGCCAGTCGGCCAAGCCATCGCGTATAACGAAGGAGCAGGAGTGCAGCAATGACCATAATGACTGGCCAGTACCATCCCCACGCCTTGAACATCGCGACTCCACCGATGATCTCGATGACGATCATTACAAGAGCTGACATGAGCACCTCCTTTGTGTTTAGGTCAGGTCGCTGACCGTCTGAGGAGCCTCGACGCGCCGGTAGGTAATAACCACCACCTCCGCACTGGAGATGATGGAGACGTCGGCGTAAACGCCCCTCTCGCCTAGCTGGCGTTCGATATCCTCCTGCAGAAAGGTGGTTTGCAGGACATTGATATCACCGTTCAGCAGCACCAGGCCCGCGTGAGCGAGCGGCAGCACTTTGTCAGCAGAATGCTCATCGGTATCCGCGCCCCATGAGGCGTACTCTGGCGCGGCTTCCCTGATACGGCGGTAGGTAACCACCACAATATCCGGGCTGGTGATCAGCTGAACATTCACGTACACTCCTTGCTGGAGCATAAGCCTGGCGGTTTCCCCAGGCAGGAAGTAGTGATCCACAAGACGGGCCGGATCGATCGCGAACAAGGCTACGCCTGCCGAAGCCAATGGCTCCGCGAGGAGCGAGACAGCGTCGGTTGCAGCCGTGAGCGGTGCGCTCATGATCTCTGCGAGCGTTTTGCGGCGTTGATCAGTCATGGATGCCCTCCTTTTTCAGGTGTCTGGCAAGGCCAGACAGTACAAGCTGCCGAACGTGAGGATACGTTTGGCAAATAGGTGCAGATCCGGAAATGTTCCGACGGGGTCTGCGACCCGTCGGAATACACTGTTTAAGTGTAAATGTGGCTATTCTGCCTCAGAATAGGCATATATACACCTAAACAGATGACTAAAGTGGATTATGAATGTGCTGAAGGCACAAAAGTACCTATAGTATATCAAAAATATGTATTTTTCTCAAGGGAGGCGAATAAGTAGTTGCAATGGAGTATATTCGACATTTGAAAGATTACGGAGCGCGGTGACCGAGCTGAGCTCGGTAATCACTGCACTCAGCGCAGTGACCCCAACGCTAATCTATTTGAACCGGCTATAGTGGTTTTTAATAGATTGATGCAGATATATATAGTATCCGGTGATAATTCTGCACGTCCGAACATAATTGCTATTAAACCTCTACCTAAGAATATTGTATCAGAGGAAAGGAGGCTAAAATGATCTTTTTCTGGAATAAGAAACAAACACTTAACAACTTGGAAAGATCCAAATTGTTCGATGAAACAAGTTTCTATAAACAATTCATTGAAGATTTACTAAACTGCAAAAAAGAAGTCATTATAGAATCGCCCTATATCACCTCGTCAAGAATGGAACTACTAACACCTATCTTTAAAATGTTAGTGGATAAAGGTATAAAAGTTCATATCGTTACCAGAGATCCAATAGAACATGATGAATACATGCAGCATCAGGCAACCAATGAGATACTAAATTGTTGTGAAATAGGTGTGAATATTACCCTGCTACGGGGAAACCACCATAGAAAGCTTGCTATTATTGATAGAGAAATATTATGGGAGGGGAGTTTGAACATTCTATCTCAAAATAATAGCAGAGAAATAATGAGACGTATTGAAAGAAAAGCCCTAGCTATAGAGATGCTTTCTTTTTTAAACCTACAATAAGTCGTCAGTTGACTAGCTACTTAAGATTCTTCACGTTGTGGCTATAAGATAAAAAATTTGCGGTAAAATATAATCAAGTAAAATATATCGTTATAGCTTTGTAACAATTTATATGAGGCAAACAATTTTTATTTCACATGCAAATCCCCAAGATAATGACTTTACAGTCTGGCTCGCTTCAAGATTGCAATTAATGGGTTATAACGTTTGGTGCGATGTTGAGGGTCTGATTGGCGGAGAGAAGCATTGGGAAGTGATAGACAATGAGATAAGAGAAAATGCCGTGAAGTTTATTCTTGTAGTATCAAAAGATATTTGTATTAAGCCAGGACAACTGAAAGAGGGAATTGCAAAAGAATTTGCATTAGCAGAATCTGTTGCAATAAAACTAAATAATGACTTTATTATTCCTTTAAAGATAGATACCGATGCACCTTACGATTATTTTATAGGTTTAAATAGATATAATCATGTTAAATTTCATGAAAATTGGGCAAAAGGATTAAAAGACTTAATTAGCAAACTAGAAAAAGATCAAGTAGAGAAAATCTCACCCCAAGATAATAAAATACTGAATGCTTGGTATGCTAATCAATTCACAACAAAATATGGATTAAAACTAAAGAAAGAAAAATACTTCACAAATCTTTGGCCGATTGATGAAATATGGGACAAAATTGAGATATATCAATATGAAAGCGCAACCATTGCCACGGAAGTGCAAAGCGAGAATCATATTCTCCCAGTAATCAGACATGGTAATACTTTAGCTACTTTTGGAAATGCTGTTACTGGAATTACTAGGCCTTCTCCAATAGGGAAGATTGACATTAAATCCAATAATAAAATACTTGTTAATACACAAGACATTTTAGATAAATCTTACAGTTCACTCTCTTTTCCTACTCTTTTAGATTGTGAAAATATATTAAAACGTTTACTGACCCGCTCATTTCATTTGTTAGCAAGATCAAAAGGTATGTATTGGTACGAATTGGCTTCTAAAAGGAATTGTTACTATTTCCCAATAGGGAGGAGAGATAAAGTTGTCTTTTCATATTCAGGAAAGAAAAAAACGAAAAATCTAATTGGCAAGTTTAAAATTAATGATACAAAAACTGGCTATTGGCATTTTGGAATAACTACGCAAGTTTTGCTATATCCTGTAGTTTCTTTCTCGTTGAAATCTCACATTTTATTCTCAGATGATGGAGTTAATATATGGCTTGATAAAAGCAAATTACATAGCGCAAGAAGAAAAAAAGGGCGAAATTGGTTTAATGAAGAGTGGAGAGATCAACTACTTGCAATTATAAATAGTCTAAAAAATATTGACGGAAAAATAGAAATTAAATTGAACGAAGAATGTACTATCGATATGCCCGATACCCCTCTGACACTATTCTCTCCTATGGGTTACGATGAACCAGTAAATAAATCTCGTTTGAACGTGTTTGACGAAGAATCTAAAGAAGGATTTACAATTTCAAATAATACAGAATTAGTATGAAATACGAACTACAGACTATTCAAGAGCCATTACTAGAGTTTGGATTTAATCAGAAAACTATTGATCCCAGAGATGGAATTATGTTATTTGGTCCACACACTAAGGGCAAATTGGATATAGGCAACTTCGGAGTTATAGGAACTTCACAAGGTATAGAAAGAATGAAAAAATGGCTAAAATCAATTGAACAACCTATTTTCAGTAAAACTCCTGATATAGCAAGGCCTTTCTTTCCTGGCATTGAAGCTGCTTTTGATTTTAACGTTAATATGGAAGGTCTCCAGCAAATAGTAGTGTTAGACAAAGAAATTGATAGATATTTAAAATACAAAGATAAATTTCAAAGAGTACATAATTGGGTGAATATGTTTACGAGTAAATTAATAAAATTCAAAGAAGAGGAGGAAGTACCTGTTACAGTGTGGTTTGTGGTTATTCCAGAAGATATTTATACATACAGTCGTCCACAATCTCGCAACCCCTCTGAGGCAAATGTAAATATAGGACTTAAATCCAATTATGAACGTTTTAATGATTCGCTATTTCCAGATATAAATGAATTAAGAGAAGCATATCAATACGAAGTTAACTTTCATAATCAACTAAAAGCAAAACTGCTTAAATATGGAATTATTACGCAAATAATACGTGAAGGTACGATAGCATATAGAGAGTTATTGAAGAGTGATTTTCAAATTGATTATGAGGAAAAATTTGATTCAGCTAAAGCATGGAATATTAGTACCACTTTATATTATAAAAGCGGTGGTTTACCTTGGAAACTAGCTTCAGTAAGAGATGGTGTATGTTATATCGGCTTAGTTTATAAAAAAATTGAAGGTGTCCAAAATAAAAATACTGCCTGTTGCGCAGCTCAAATGTTTCTAGATTCTGGTGATGGGCTAGTATTCAAAGGTAATGTTGGTCCATGGTATAATCCAGAAAATCATGAGTATCACCTATCAAAAGATAGTGCTTTTGATTTACTAAATAAAGCACTACAGACATTCAAAAAAAGAAACAACAAATATCCTAAAGAAATTTTCATACATGGAAAAACTTACTTTGATGATGTGGAATGGCAAGGTTTTGAAGATGCTGTAAAGTCAAAATCCAAAGTGATCGGTGTTCGCATAAGAACAGATAGTAATCTAAAACTATATAGAGAACATACTTATTCAGTTCCACGTGGTATGGCACTCTTGATTAGTGAAAATGAGGCGTATTTATGGACTAAAGGTTTTGTTCCAAGGCTGCAAACCCAAATGGGGTTGGAGACACCAAATTGCCTGAACATAAGGGTAACTAGAGGGTCATCAGATATAAGAACAGTTTGTGCAGACGTACTCTCCTTAACGAAGTTAAATTACAATGCTTGTATATACGGCGACGGAATACCTGTAACTTTAAGGTTTGCTGACATGATAGGTGAAGTGTTAACAGCTGGGCCTACCGAAGATATAGAAATTTTACCTTTTAAACATTATATTTAATTAGTTTACCGCAACAAATATATCTGCTTCATTTTCTTTCTTATACACCTCAAAATCTCCGGTATACGTCCTTTCAAGATCAGATTTCCATATCCACTTCCATACTTTTATCAATTCCTGTGGTAACTGGCCTTCAACATGAAATACAGCATACTTTGCAGCCGGAACCGTTTTTGACGCCATCCCATCCGGCACAAAATTATTATTGTTTACTTTATGACCGAGAATAACTGAATATGGCTTTGTGAAGTCTTTTTCATAATCGGTATAGAGAGAAATAATTTCTTCATTGACCTTCTGTGGTATTTCCTCCATTATGTTATCAAAGTAAAACTTATTCCATAACACACCAATGTCTTTCATTGCCGTGTCATGTTCATTTGTTGTGCGTATAGTAATCCCTACGATTTGAAATTCCTTTAGTGTAACTGTTTTATACTCCATAGTTATTCTTTATAAAAGGTAATTTTGTCGTTCTGTACTTTTTCGTTACTGCCGTCTTTAATTATATAGTAATTCCCTTTTTGATTATTTAGAACGCTTTGAAACGATGCGAAATATGGTTGACCACTTAAAGGATAAATGACACTGACTATATCACTTACTGGAATCGTCTGTTTATTTATCGATATGTAACTTTGTTTTGTTTCAGTATCAATTTCTCCGGTATATATTTCGTTATTTATAACTGAAACTGCTGTCAATAGATTTTTAGATTGATAAATCTGTATCCATAGGTTAGGTTGAGAAGGATTTATCTTGATAAGCATGTTTTCCATTCCTTCTCTGCTTTGTTTTGTGACACAAAGAATATCGGTATTGCTTCTAATAAAAGCATAGTCACAATACTTATCGAGGTTTTTATCGTTAAAATAGCTCTCTTTTCGGTTATATAGGATTTTACCTTGGTAATAATCTAATAAAATATCCTTTATTTCTTTTTCCTTCTTTTTTGTCTCCAAGTTATATACCGTAGTTAAAGGCTTATCAGCCTGAACAATAAGTAGATACGGATAGTGAAGAAGTACTTTATCTGGATAAGGCTTAAGAGTGTATTCGTCATCGAATACATTGAGCTTCGAGTCTTGAAGATATACAGTATTATTTTTAGGACCGACAAGATTAGTTTTCTTGTTCATAAAGAAAAAGTAGCCAACAATAAATAAAACTAAAAGCAATCCCAATCCGAGCTGAAGTCTCCTGCGTTGTTTATGATTTAATGTAAATAGTGCTGTATCTTTCATATGATTATTGTATATATGTTAATGGATTCACGGCCAACCATTTAGTACCATTTTTAACTCTAATCTCATAATGAATATGTTCGGCTGTGGCAAAACCTGTTTTCCCCATTTCACCTAGCGGCGTTCCTGCTTGCGCTGTACCTCCAGTTGAAACGTACACTTCCTTCATGTGCATATATATTGTTTTCAGTGAACTATCATCATTCATAATCTCAACAGTTTCAGATCCATACTCGTCAACATAGTAGGTTATTTTACCTGAATGTGTCGCGTTGATAATTACTTTGTGCGTATCTTTATATGCTTGAGAACTACTGTAATAGGAATCGTTGGGTACTAAATCAAGACCAAAGTGTACTTTGCCAAAATGTAGGAAATATGATGGATCTTTAAAACCAGCCGTAATATTGGCATACTCTAACCCTTTTCCTCCAAGTGGAATTTGCTTTGGAATGGATGTCTGGACAAAACTCCCAATCGGCATGTGGGTAGTACTTACAGGCAATGCCAATAAATCTTTCAAAAAAGCTGAACTTACTAGCAACGGCGACATAAAGACTGTCCCGACGGCAATCAACATAAATAGTGCAAGAATCAGAAGAGATCCTAAAAAGCCGAGGATCGGACCTTTAAATAATGCCGCTATCTCACCTGCAAGCGGGATAGGGACGACAAGATTTACGATAACTTTGGTTAACGTGTCGATAAGGAAACCAAAGGGGTCATTTTTGACTTTTCGTGCGGTTGTTGCATATTTAAGAAGATTCATAGGGTTCAGCAGGATTCGTAAACACTAATTGTTTCTCAAACGGCAATACAACGATATTCAGTCGAACATGTTCATTCTCCCTAAAGAGAACTACTTCACCTATCCCCAAGTGGCCTAACTGTTGTTTTTCTTCATCGGTCATAGGATAAATAGTTCCTATATCAGATAATGTCGCATACGATTGCTTCAAAAGAATTTTTGTTTCAGAGTTGGTAATAATTGTTTTGCCGTACTCATTGTGTAAGAAGTCTTCCACGTCTTGAGTGACAGAGATTACCCCAACATTTCGTTTTCGAGCTTGTTTAACAAGTTCTCGGTAAAAGATTGCGACATCAGGGTCAACTAAAAGCTTATGTGCTTCATCAATAAATAATGCTCGTTTTCTCTCATTATGTTTGTTGACCAAATTCCAGACCAATGATGTGAGAAGATACATAGCCGGATCACGTTTCTCGTCTTTTTTCAGATCATGGAGGTCAAGGACGATAATATCGTTTTCAAGCTCCAACCTTCGTGTTGAATTGAAAACGCCTCGTAAACTTCCGGTTGAGAGCACACTTAAGTCTTTTGCAATGGGATGATCACCAAGTAGCGAGAGAAGATTATCAAAATTGGGCGATCCCGTGTCGTAGAGGGCAATCAACTTTTCATCGAGTAATGCTCCGTCATAATGGCTGGGAGCAATAAAGAATTTGAAAAATGTTTTGAGTGTCGAGATATGATCTAAAATATCATTTTCTTTTGTACTGCTTATAAAGAATGGATTGATTCCATTTTCCCTAGAGAACTGAATAACTTCTCCTCCTAAAGCCCTTGCTAAATTGACGTATTCTCCTTCTGGATCGATAACAAGAATTTGCACGCCACGCATATACAGTCTGTTCATCAATACCTTTGCCGTAACACTTTTACCTGAACCTGAAACTCCGAAAATATTGACGTTATTGTTTCTTGAAGTGAACGGATCAATAAATACGAGTGAATTATCATAGGCATTGATACCCATAAATATACCGTCTGGATCACGCAGTTGTTTTGAAACAAACGGCATCAGATATGAAGCCGCTGTTGATTGTAGGACTCTATTTTCCTTTACATGGTCAATAGCGAATGGCAAAAAGTTTTTAAACGCATTTTTGTGTCCGAACGTATACTGATTAAACGTAATGTCCATTGACCCTGCAATATTTTGTAACTGCTTATGAAGCTCTGTTAGTTCTTTGACACTATCTGACTCTAATTGAAGATACAGTGAATAGATAATACCTTTTTCTGCTTCATGAACCAGTTCATCAATAAAACTCATAACTTCTTCAATATTTTTATCAATTTGTTGATCTCTCCCTTTTCCTTGTTTCAGTCTTTCGTTCTGCTGCATTTCCAGAACTGACATTCGTTGCCTCGCTTTTTTAAGAAGCTCACTGCTCGGGGAGGGCTCCATAAATATACTGAGGGTAAACGGCAACGATGAGGTAAGGAGGCGGAAAAATATATATGGACTCAAATACGCTGGAATGTCGGCAAGATAGTAAAATCGTTTTACTTTTTCTCCAACTTGGAGATACGAATTGTGCTCTTTGAGATATTCACTTTTGTATGATTTCCCGCCGTCATGCTCAATGTGCATCTCTTCACTATGTTTCTCAACAGTTACATGGAATTCCGATCTATTGCTGTGAGAAATAGCAGTTTTATAAGCTTTCAGTTCTTTTTGAAACCTGACGTAGTTTTTGACGAGCTTCAACGGGTTTTTACTACCCACAAGGTGAGGTTTACGAAGCGTCGGTATCTCACTGCTCATAAACGGCGATTTTTCGATAGATTCTTGTTGCGCTGTCACAATGTCCATCAGCCGTCTGATCTCCTCCCGTAGCGTCATTGTAAGGGCATTCTGAGCCAGTTGTGGTTCTCCATTGAAGAAGTGCTTCTCGATACGCTGTAAGCCTTCATTCTTCTTTCTGATCAGTTCATATTCTCGTTTTAATTTATTAAGTTCAAAGGCGTGTTGTTCTGTTTCATACGAAAGATCCTCTACCCGTGTCTGCAATACACGGCTGAGTGAAAAATTACGCATGTTTATATACATCCGTTTAGCTTCTTTGGTAACTCCTTGTTTTATATGTGTCATGTTCATCGTAGTGTTGATTTAGCAAACTCCATTAATTGTTCACTCTCAAGTGGTCGAGCTGAGATATTACATTGAGAAAGAGATGAGGCAAAGCGTAGACCTGTATCATTCAATTTTTTCATCGCTTCAATTTTTTCGTTTGGTTTTGCAGTCGTACAAGGAACAGAAAAGACTGCATAATGCCGTGTAAGCAAAAACGTCTCTTCATCAAGAAGTCGTTTCATGTCTTCTATATAGTGGGAAATAAGCGGTTCTCTCTTTTCGTTTGAAGAGTCATACAGTGAGAAGAAGTGTCGTGAATAGTCACTACTCGTCGCTTTTCCTTTACGAACAATGAATTGTACTTGAGAAGGAAGCGTATGGATAGCTTGTTTTAATTTTACAAAGAAATGTTCTCGATCTTGATCGTTGAGAAGGGCAACATCGAAGGGCTCAACTTCATACATGCGAACGATTGATCCTTTACGGACGATATGATTGTCCTGAATGGTAAAATCGACAAAATACGGTTCAAGGTCTCGGTATCGCTGTTGTTTTTTTGTCGTTTTGAACGTAGTCGCACGAAGCGCAATTTTGTAAATCGGCTGATTATCTATTCGCTGAGTAATAAACGTCACAAAGAATATGACTGTTACGACGAGAGATGAAATAAAATAGCCCCAATTGAAAACGTGGAGGACATAATGAAAAATTAAATATAAAATACTGGCTATCATAACTGAACTCAGCACAACAAGCACCGTATCTGTAAAAAACAGACTGCGTAAAATATGAACTCTGATATCGTCTTTATATATTCTTACGTTTCTCATAGGTTTTATCCGAATACATGCGAATAATCTGATCACTACCTTGTTTTGCTTGCCGTTCGACAATCACGCCCTGTATGCCATACGCTTCATTTCGTACTTTTGACAGTTCAAGAAAGTGTTTTACCCGTTGTGGTGGGCTAGCTTTGTTGATATAGGCGTAATTTAATTCCTTGCCATGCTTTTTGGCTTCCTGCATAGCATTGAAGTTATGTGGGTTGGGATTTTTACTGTGGAAGCTGGATAAGTCAATAAACTGCGCGTGATCAAGTGATATTCTTTGTAGTTTAGTTTCCGGCACACCGTCCTGAATTGCCTCAAGACGTGTTGGATAATATGATGTAAGTCCTGATGTGGAATCTTGATAAGAGTATGTTTCTCCACTGACTGAAACAACCCCTTGTTTAGGATTTTCCGCTTCGATAGTGAGGCCTTTACCGGATAACTTTTGAGAGAAGGGAGGTGTGTGAGTGACAGAACTTTTGTTAATGTGATCATCGGAAACCTCCCATTCGCTTTTCCATTTATTATTTGTTTTGCCAGTGGATTGTGGAGTGATAGGAGGTTTAATCTGATTATCGTTTGTCAGTTTATGGCGAAAATAGTTTCCGAAGGTACCACTTATACTTCCACCGACGAGTCCTCTCTTAAAGTCACCTGTTATGGATCGCACGGGACTGGTTATAGCCCGAGTTGAAACTGAGCCAAGCACATTTGCAGTCATAGCGCTCCACATATCGCCAAATATTCTACCTACCAGCATGTTTACCCCACCGAGGAAAAACAGGAATCCGGTATAGAAGAAGAGTAGTCCGACACTAGGACCTTTTGCTTTTAAGATACTGGAGAATATATCTGTTGCGATAGAAAAGCCTAAAACAAACGCAGGTTGTTGAATAAGAAAAGTAAACCATGTTTTAAAAAAACTATATACAACTCCTTGCGTACGTTCTGTCAAGGCAAAAGGGATGACTATCGGGTATAGAACACCTAAAAATAAGAGACTTGCAAAACGGATAACGAATTGAAATCCAAGATGTAAAAATCCGCAGAGTAGAAAGAGAAAGGTCAAGGCAAATAAAAATACTTGCACAATGAACTTTCCGAAAGACCGGAATATTCCACTCTTTAACGACATATCAAACGAAGGGATGCCATACTGTTCAGAATTTTCACCCTTATCTATATGTTCCTGTGTGGTATCAAAATAATTTGTCAGAAACGAAGTGAATTGTTGGGTAGTTGAGATTTTTTCTACCAGAAGATTGTTAAACTGGATACTATACGATAACACTGATGGAACAGTGATGAACAGAACAATTACGATTAGAAATCGTACAGCAAAGGATTTAAGTTGTTGAGTGTTTTCTGATCCAAGTTTGGTGATAGCAACGCCAGCTACAATGATTGCCAATATTGGTATCGCAATCTGGTAAAAAATATTTCTGTACTTAGCTACTCCGGGGATTTCTGACTGATCTTTTAAGACGACAGTGTCTGCAAGCGGATCAGGCGTATAGAAAATGAAACCTCCTAGAAGAGAATCAAATCCGTTTACAAAGTTTTTGAGTAAAACAATGATTGATGAGGGTTCATTCTGTACGGTAAATTCGTTTGATGACTGGGGAACTGATTGAGGCATAGGAGATTCAGCTTGAGCCGCAACACGCGGTACGGTGAGGACAAAAAATAGCAGAGTGAGATATACAAATACAATTAATCTCATATAGCGGCCAGATGGACTCAGGCGTTTTTTAGTTTGTGCCGCCAACAAACTGTTTCAGGACACTCGCAATACTTGCCGCACCAAAGACTAACAAACCGCCGATCAAAATATTAAATATCCATCCTTTAAGTCGTGATTTACGCTCTGTGTCATCTCCGCTAGCAATGAGCGCGATTCCTAACGCAGCGATTGAAAGTGCCATAACTGGGAGAGAAAAATATTGCAACGTCTTTACAACACCCCATAGAAGTTGGTCGAGGTTTTCAAATTGAATTGGTTTAGCAGTATCATACCCTGAAATATTGTTACCCATAATATTGTAATGCGGATTATATACATTGCTTTGGCGCGTGTCAACGGCAATAATATATGCAAAAGGTAAAAATACGGGGTCGTTATGAAAAGAAGAGACTTATAGTATCAGAGTTATAAAATAACCATCATGTTCGAAGGTAATCAGATGAAAACGTGACCCTGGGTATACTTATGTAGCCTTGATAAGTGAGTTATCGTTGAATGCAGGTGAATTTACTCGGGAAGATACGGGGTATGCTTCCATGTGCTGTGCGGGATATGGTTTAAGGTATGTTTGTATCTCATCAATTTCAACCATATCTGGATTTAACCATTCTTGTTCTTCCTTTTTTTCAAGTATTACGGGCATTCTGTTGTGGATGTCAGACATTACATCATTTGGGGTGGTTGTTATGATACTGTATCCTGACGACTCGGAATATACTCCTGCAAATGCGAATAGTGGTTCATCTTTTAAATGGATGTAATAGGGAACTTTCCCCTCTTTGGATTTTTTCCACTCATAAAAACCACTTGCCGGTATTAAACACCGTTGATGCTGAAAATATTTGTGTGTCCACGATTTTTCAAGTGACTCAGCGCGTATATTTATCAAATCTTTATCCATAAAGAATGGTTTCAACCCCCATTTCACTATTTCCATTTCATTGTCAGCTTTTATTATGGGCATCTGTTGAGATGGAGCCACATTCCAATTAGATATGAACGTTGGTTCCTTCTTTAAATGAAAACGCGATTGTATTTTCTTTGGGTTTTGTGCATCTATCTGATATCGTCCACACATGGCTCCATTATACCACTTGATATAGTCTGTATGTCTTTTACTCCTTGTTCCTTGTGGTGAACGAGTGTACACTTTGAAAGTGAACAATCGTTCATATCAGTTATTCACCTCTATGAATGAAGTCATTAATGAAAAAGTATCAGTCGAGCTTATATATAACAGAATGACAGGACTGGTCATGCCCCGCCGGATGCGGTGGCAAGGAAGGCTGTATATTATGAAAAAACTGGGGTATTACCATAAGGTACGCCAGGGCAGAACGATCTTACATATCTTCCATGTTACCGATGGCAATACAGATTTCAGATTATCTCTTGATACAGAAAATCTACATTGGACATTAAACGAAATAACCGATGGAACTACAACTTAACCGAAACAGACCTCTTATCATGCACATAGACCTTAACTCATGCTTTGCGACCTGCACACAGCAGGCATTTGTTCACCTTCGTAATAAACCGCTGGTCATGGTCGCATATGACACGCCTAATGGGTGTGTGCTGTCTCCCTCAATTGAAGCAAAACGCTATGGCGTCAAAACAGGCATGACGTTACGGGAAGCACGTCTTCTCTGCCCTGCCGTTATTTCTCGCATGACCGATACGGTGATGGTGCGTGACGTACATGTTAAGTTCAAAAAGATATTCAAGGACTACAGCCCGAACGTAACACCCAAAAGTATTGATGAGGCTGTGATAGATTTTTCAGACATGGAAAAAATACTAAGATCCAGAAGTTTGACTGACATAGGTAATGAAATAAAGCGCCGGATGAGGTCAGAAATAGGAGAATGGATAAGCTGTAGTATCGGCATATCGACCAATAGATTTTTAGCAAAACAAGCGGCCGGGCTTAAAAAACCGGACGGGCTGGAAATAATTACGCATGAGAACTTGAGACAGGTTATGAGTAAACTCACCCTGATCGATCTAAACGGAATAAATGTTAAGTTCCAGGCGCGCCTCAATATACATGGTATTCATACACCTATCCAGTTTCTTGATGCGCCTATGGATACCCTGAAGAAACAAGTCTTTCAGTCCATTGTTGGATATTACTGGTATAAACGTCTGAGAGGATGGGAAGTTGATGATATGGACTTTAAAAGGAAAAGCATCGGTCAAGATTATGCGCTCAGTAAGAAGACGGGTGATCCTCAGGAACTTTCAAGGATCCTCATGAAACTATCTGAGAAGATGGGAAGGCGTCTGAGACGACACAACCTGACCGCACGAGGTATACATGTCGCCATGATATATGATGATTGGACGTACTGGCACCGTGCACGACAAACAGATCGAGATATGTTTGCAACGATGGAGTTATATCGTGCGGCTCAGTTAATATTCAATCAGCAGCCTGAACACAAGGTAGTGTCTAAGCTATCTGTTTCCTGTTATGACTTAGAGCCATGTGGTAATTCTCAGATGTCATTATTTGATGTGTCTGGAGATAAAATAAGGAAGGTCAGCGATGCGATGGATAAAATAAATGATAAATATGGCGAGTTTGTGGTGACTCCTGCCATAATGATGGGTATGGAGGATACCGTTATTGACCGCATAGCATTTGGTGCCGTAAAGGAATTAGAGGATCTGTATGAGACATAATGTTTATTATTTTTCAAATTGCCTGAAAGCTTTTCTATATAAGCAAAAGTCACGCTCTGCGCCTGAATCTGGAAGAGTGTCTCATTTTAAGCATTCTATTGAATCAAGTACAGTCTTTTGTACCCATGAGTCTTCCCCGGTATAGGGAATAATTTTGATATCGAACTCTAACTTCCCGTCAAAAGCTTCTTTACTCGTATCTCCGTTGCAATAAACAAAGTATCCAGTTGAGTTAGGAGCTCCTAGAAATCTCAATCATTCGTTGAGTATTTGAATCAAATATATAATTAACTATTTCTCCAGTAGCAATTAGTTCAACTGCTAGTCTGATGATATGAATTGGTACACAATACCATTCTTTAGGAATATAATTTCTACCATGTTTATCAATAATTGATATATCAAGCGCAGCATCAGTGAATATTCTATGAATAAAATGCTCAATTTTCTGTGGATTGTACTCTCCCGTAACCTTGAAGCTCTCAACAAGTTCAACTTCAGCCATTAAATAAGTAGGGTCATCCTTTGTGCCCGAAATTCTTTTCGATACTGGAGTTGTTGAAAAACCTATTTTATATAAATTTTCTATAGTACTTATTTTAGGATCCTCACTTAAGGATCGAACTACGTAAATGTACCCTTTAATATCGTCAATAATGTTAATGTCATCAAATAATTCTTCTTCACTTACTACACAATAACCGTCCTCATAAAGATCTATGGCTAGCGATCTATCGTACATCTCTGATTCAGTTCCATTTTCAAAAATTAACCGCGTTCTTGCTTTGGTAATCCCGTGGACAATTTTTTTATCTCCAATTCTCTCAACAAATACCATAAGCCCCATTGAAATGTAGTAACGGCCAACTTTTATTTGATTACTGTTCGTAAATCGTACTAATTTATATTTACCTGATTCCAATCCCTTTTGCATATCTATAAAGCCTTGTTTATATAAATTAAAATCTTCAGCTTTCTTTCTACGTGCTATTGAGTCAGGGGATGCTTTTATGTAAGCAGGTACGTTTTTAACTTTCAAAACTTCACTACCAGAACCACTAAAAAGTCCAAATTCATCTTTTTCGAATAAGTCTTCAACTGTTTTAGGCACCTCTGGGCCTACAAGGAGACCTAGTGTGTCAAACTGCATTAATGCTTCGGTTTTTTCAGGATTGTTTTTGATTGCTTCAAGTCTTTTTGCAAACATTGCTTCGTTAATATCTAGAGATTCAATATCAGGTATGCGATCATATTCATCTACAAACTCAATAATCTTCTTAAAAGATTCGGTTAGTCTGTCATCTGGAGTAAGAGTTAATGGTCTTTCCTTAGGTTTGAAAAGTTCACCATCTTCGGATTCAAAAAGATTGATTAATTTATCTGTAAAGTCTATTTTAGTCATTTTGTTCTTTCCGCTCCTTTTCTCTTTGAAGCTGAGCGTATCTCGCTGTTAAGTAGGCTTGCGCCTGTGCTAATAATTTTTCATTCTTATCATTTGAGTTGAGCATAGGATATTTACCATTGTGTGCAACTACATAAGCTTTGATTTGCGGGACAAGAATAAGTGCATCCTCATCTGACATATCTATCCGAGAACCTGAGATGGTGTCTTGTATAACTCGAAATACGTCTGTTCCTATTTCTTTTGAGATGACTTCAAAAGCGTGCTGAAATGGATTTATAGAATCAATTAAATCTATTGTTAATTCGTCTAAGTTAACAAAACTATTCGCCATAGTTATAAACTTTCTACCTCCGTCTTCTGTTATTCTGCCAGTTTTAAAAGCCAGGTTACTTGCTAAATATTGGCGTGTAACTTCTATTTCCTCATCGTTCAATCCAGGAAGTTTCTCTCTGATTATTTTTGATTGGAGGTGTTTTCTATATTCCGATGGGAGATTTGCTGCAACAGATCGTTGATACTGAGTGTCTTGCAATACAGCAGCTGTTAAATCATCTAGTTCGGTTTCTAGTATCCTTTTTACTTTTTCATTCATGGGCTGTCTTAATCCTTTAACGAAAACTTCACCTGCCTGAGTTTTTTGGGTAGGAGATGTCCGAGGTTTAAAGGTGAAGTTAGGAGCAAGAACTTGCTCCATTAGTAATGAGGCTGTAATTGCTTTGAGCATATTGTTAACGGAAATTTGTATATCGTCTCGGGTTCCATTAGGTTGAACAATTAAATTGGTAAATTGAGCATGTGATTTATTATAACTATCTCGAGTACATCTCCCAATGATTTGTACGATTTCTGTCAAGCTTGCACGGTAACCCACGGTTAAAGCTTGTTCGCAATATGGCCAGTCAAATCCTTCTTTCGCTTTTCCAAGTGCAACTATAACATCGACACCATTAATATCATTTCTAGCTACTTCAGCCAAGTAATTATCAAGCTTAGTCCGATGAGACGGTTCATCTTCAACTAGATTTGCAACCTTAAGTAATCTGCCATCCGATGTCTTTAAAAGCTCTATGCCAGTATCAGGATCTTGTTCTTGCCACTCACCAATGAGTCCATAAATTTGTTGAACTTCTTCATGCTTTCCTATTTGGGTAGATTCCTTAGAATTAACATTAGGTATATGGATAATAGTTTTTTTAGTTGTGTCTAAAACAGCTTCAAGTGCACCTGGGTCTAGATAGCTACCTGTGTAAAAGTGATATCCAATACCGAGTGTTTTTAAATATTCATAACCGTTGAGCTGTTCATAGTAGGTATATGTCACTTTATCAAAAGCCATTTCATCTTCTGCTCGCAAAATCGGAACTGCATCTCCTCTGAAGTAAGACCCTGTCATAGCAATCATCTGAACACTAGATGAGCGCATGACATTTCTGACTAAGTTCCCTAATATACTCACGTCACTTGTTGATACGTGATGAAACTCGTCTATTGCTAGTACGCAATTATCAAAATCATTCGGATTTATTTCTTCAAATGCGTAACGTAAAGTAGCATGTGTACAGATTAGGATTTTATCATCTCCTTGCATGAATCTTATAAAAGCTGCAACTTTACTTTTATCATCTCCAGTACCAGTACAAAGATTGTTACGTGGTTCAACAACCCAGTCTGTAGAGAAACCGCTTTCTGTTAAATTTGTACTTGAAAATGATGCACCTATCGAAGTTTCAGGTACTGCAACAATAACTTTTTTCAACCCCTGATTATTTAACTTATCAAGCGCTATATACATTAAAGCTCGTGATTTACCAGAGGCTGGTGGTGCTTTAATAAGTAAGTGCTTACTTTTTCTTTTCTCATAGGCACGCTGTTGCATTTCGCGCATCCCTAGATTATTAAGTTTTTTACTCTGACCTGTTTGGTCATATGTATTGTTTATGATATTTATAGTAGCGTCTTTCATTTCTTTTTTTCCTCTGAAATCATTTTCTCATATAATGCAAATAAATCAGCAAGTCTTTCTTCGTCATTTTCATAGGGTTTTTGTCGGTACAGTCTATCTACTAATATGTCATTTTGATGATGAGCTCCTCTTAAATCCTCTGGCATTTTATCAGGGTCATACATTTCTGCAAGCGTGATCTCTGTATGCATCTCCCTGGCAAATATTATTTCTTTTGCTCTTCTAGCTAAAGCTTCTTTTTGTTCAACTGATACTGATGGGGTAGGAAAAGTATTATAAACGATATCTGTCGAATACCTTATATCCGTTTTTAGTCTGCCTGCCACAGTTTTAACCCACACCATATGCATTCTGGAAACTAAAATGCTAAATACCCATAGCTCAGCATCATAAATCGCATTTGCAGCATCAGAAATTATGGTATTTTTATTTAGATAACCCGCAATAATATATTCTCTTCTTTCAGATGACACTCTAGGTACGATTATTGAATCGGTAACTTTATATCTTATCTCTCCGAATCTATGAGGATAATTTGCTAATTTATTAGTTGCACCTCGTATACTTTTGTTTCTTTTTTCCCTAACATTATCTATCCGTTTCTTTATTTCATCAATTACTTTTGCTTCATGTATATTAGTATCTGTAATCCATAAACAATACCTACTAATACCATTAATAAATTCTTCAGCCCCAATAAATGATTTTATAAATTTCTTGGCATTGGGATATTTATTTTCAAGATAAGCTTTTTCTTCTACAGTCAAAATAAAATTTCCTCCATCGTTTGGCATACTACCAAAATCCATCGGTGGTAATCCTGATAAATTTTTATTTCTTGGGTTAACGATGGTATTTTGGTCGGAATCAATTAAATATGGGCTGATATTTCTACAATTTAATCTGACAATGCCATCAAATAAATACTTCGGCTCTTTAGACTTGTTCCTTATGCTGATTATAATAACAGTAACACCGGCATTCCCTCCAGCATTGTTTTCCCATTTAAACGATAGATGAGCAAAATTAATCTCCTCATCATTATTAAAAATTATTGGCCAAAGAAAGGATACTTGTTGCCCTTGAGTTATTGAATTTGTTGATACAAATGCAAGCTTAGCTAATGAGTCTTTTATGTATATAACTCCTTTACAAAACCAAATGGATATATAGTCTAAATCATTAAATCTATCTATAACACCTTCAAAAATTACACTCATATCCCTTTTCTGATCCGCAGATTGTTTTCTGGCTCCTTGATATGGGGGATTGCTAATTAAATAAATTTCATCCCAAATCTTCTTATTATGTTCAATATCGATTAACTCTTTTTGTTCGAATTCGTCTGCGATTAACTTCACCTGTTTAAAAGTGGATTCTCCTATAGAATGAGGTTTATTCGGGCATACATCCTGCCAATCGATTCTTGCTGCATTCGCCTTTACTATATTTGCTTTATCCTCAAGTGGAATTAGTTCAATTCTTCTTCCAAATTGCTTTTCAAACTCAATATTCATCTGGTGCTTGGCAATATATAAGGAAAGAACGGCGACTTCGCAGGCAAAATCATCTATTTCTATACCATAAAAATTATTTAAGTCAATTCTGCTTGTAAGTTTTCCAGCCATCGCAGCTCTTTCATAATCCTTTTCAAACACTCGATCGATTATCGCATGTTCAAGTTTACGAAGCTCTTTGTAGGCAATAATAAGAAAATTTCCAGATCCGCATGCAGGATCAAATATTTTGATTTTGGATATGCGCTCATGAAGCTTGCCAAGTTTATCTTTGTTGTTAAAATATTTATCAAATTCATTACGTAGCTCATCGAGAAACAAAGGCTCGATAGTCTTCATAATGTTTGGAACAGAAGTGTAATGCATGCCATGAGTCTCTCGCAGTGCTTCATCGACGATACTTTGAAACATAGAGCCGAAGATATCCGGGTTTATTTCCGCCCAACTTAATGCACCGCAGTCAAGAATCAACTTTCTTGCTTGTGCATTAAACTTAGGTATCGTAATGCCCTTTTTTTTATCAAATAGACTACCATTTACATACGGAAAATTAGAAAAAGGACTTGTATATTCGCTTTTATCTTTTGTGTCTAGTGATTCGAAAAGAGTACCTAAAAATTGATCTAAGTCACTGCCGTCTGTTTGAGTGAAATCCTTGATAGAACTGGTAAAAATATTACTGCCGTCTTTTGTAAAAACACGTGTATCTTCAGCAAAAAAACAAAAAAGAAGGCGAGTGAAAAAAACATTAAGTTCATGTCGGAAGTTACTATTTTTCTCAGTTAAATGTTCAATGTTCACCTTTTCCACCTCAGAATATAATTCTTTCATTTTGTCTGCAGCCCTTCGGTCTGCAGCTGCTTCAGTTTTTTCATCTACAACTTCATCCCCAGTCCAACCATAGAAAAAATCAACATTTCTATCAATGTTTTCCCACTTTAACTCAAGTGTATTGCCTTTTTTTGTATCCTTTGCTGCAAATGATGTTAAATCTGTAACAATTAAAAACCTAGGGTTATATCTTGTAGTTAAAGGATCCATCTCAAGATTTTCTACTTCGGCTGGTAGGCTTGCAGCTTTTAGGACTTCTCTAAAGTAGACTACTCCTCTTTGAAGCACACTGTGATTTGGGTCATCAGCAAGGTTTATAACTCCATTTCTTAGCTTAGTTATTGAAGATGCAGAACGACCATATGCTGCCATAAGTTCATATAGTACATCGGACGTGTATATTTGTCTGTTAGCTATCTCTGAAACATTACGTTGAACATCAGCAAAGGTTTTTCGCATATTAAGTACTTAATAACTTTTCAACATCAACTTTAAGATATCGTCCATCATTTCTCTTTCCAATTAGAACTGGCTTTAGGCCTCCATCTTTATTCCGTTTCCGCAAGGTATGTGGATGAACATTTAGTATTTTTTGCAACTTTATTTTCATTATTCATAGTTATTACTTATTTTACCACTACATACTAGATTTGTATTAAAATGTGTAAAAATACTCAAAGTGCGCAGGCAATAATAGACGCACACCTTAGAAATAATGGCGCCACAGAGAGAGATTGTGACTATTCGATGATCATGCTTGAAAGAGTAGATCAAGAAGAGTTATTAACCTTAGAACAATATATTGACTACTATAAGTGTATTGAAGTTTAATTTTTCTTCGAAAAATTCGTGAAAATAAATTTTTAACCAATCCGCTTCCACATAGTTTTAGATACAGCTTACTATCGACGCACAGTCTACCTACTCTCGATTGTCACATCAACCCAATTCCTTTGCAGTAAATTTTATTAATTCAAATTGTGATTTCTTTTCTATTTCGTCGAATTTTTTTAGTACGTCATCTGGCCAGTTCCCTGAAAAACTAGTGAAAACTACCCCTTTCAAAGGAAGAAATTCATCGAAGCCTAGTAACCGTTCAATCTGTGATACGCTTAGCTTGTTATTTGGATCATTAACATTTGCGTCTCTTTTTGCTTCACCAAAATATATGTTTCCATCAAGAATAACGAGTAAATCAATCTCAAAATCAGGCTTTTCCTGTTCTAAATGTTTTCTAAATTCCGTTTCAGGCATGAAAATAAGAGAGCCTTCTGATCCTTTTTTTAGTTGTGATAGTGTCAAAGCTGTTATCCATCCATTGCTGTTCCAAAATTGGTAAAACAATTCATTTAATTTGTAAAACACTAACGGCTCAAATCGTAAACCAGGAGGCTGAATTCTTAAATTTTCTTCTCTTATTGCATTTTGAGAGCTACAGCGCTTACAAACAAAATTATTTGCTGTTTCATCTGGCCTATACCATGAACTATTTTTACAATATGAACACTTAAAGATATAGCCTCTCTCCAAGAGGTTGTTTTCGATTAAACTATTGATAAGCTTCGCAGTTTCTGTTTTAGAGTTCTGTTGATATTTCGCTTCTAAAAGCTTGTCAATAGATGCAAAATCAATAAATCTTCTTTTTTCATTCTTCAAAAAAACTCCCCGATCAAAAACTCCAGACCTATTCTCACTCCCATCAATATATAACTTAAAAAGTTCAAAGGCATCCTTGTTTTTAATTAATTGGATAAGAGTATCGAAGTTCTTAAAATTTTCAAGAACTTGACGAAAATAACTTCCTTTGTCTGAAAAACGAATATCATATTTTTTCCTTCCAAAATAGCCTTCAAATATTTTCTTAGCCGGAATCATGTTGAGCATTGGCCGTACAAGACTATCAGAGACTTCATCAGCAGGGGAAATGAGCCCCATAGCCGGACATTGATAGTGAATTCCAGAACGGGATACTCTAGTAGCGACACTATTCAAATGAAAAGCGCCTATTCCTTCTGGTAAAAATACCTTGCCACTAAGAAAGTCTGCCGTAGGATAAACATTATCTAAAATACTTATTTCTGAAATCCATTTGTGCTTTAAAATATCGTTGCCATCAAAGGATTTTGGTCTAGGTGTATCAACTAAATTAATACCTTTTCCGTCAATAAATTGATAGGCACTTCTGTTATTTGCATTTTTCTTCTCATAAAGCCTTAGCAAATATGGCAGGATTTTTTTTGAGCTATCAACGTAAACTAAATGGCCGGTGACTCCATTATAATTAGCAGTTCGAACTATGTCATTCTTCGACATCAAACTCGGAACCTTTAACAATCGTGATTTCTTTAGAGAAATCGACGTCCAATGAATTTCTTTATTATCTGCCTCGCTACCTTCATGATTTAATTCAGTGGCAAGAATAAAAGAATATGTTGCAGCGTTCGGTTTTTTCGAGTCATTCAAAAGACGCACATAAGGCAGCCAATATACTTTTTTTCTTAAACGAGTGAGCGAATAATATAAACAATAGTCTTCAACTGAGTCACCAACAATTACTAAGGGATTTCCTTGTTCATCCTTCAAATAGTCTGTTCTTCTAAAGAAATATGATAATCCTACAGAAGAAACCCTAAAAGGAACTCGTGTAAAGAAGTCATAACTATCTGTAGAGTTTTTCTTCTTTGACTTATTGTTCATCGATCGCCAAATGTTTCTGAAGTCAATGCCTTCCAGATCAACTCTTCTATTCCACACTGACTTAAACATAACGGATGAATCAGAACGCGCAAATTTTTCCACCTGGGGGTGAACAGCATTTTGCAGTTTCTGAATCATAATTTCGGTTTCGGCTATCTGATCCGGGGAATGTCTCTTTATTTTTGGCAATAATTTCTCCAGTTCTTCACGCTTTTCATGAAAGTTGTTAATCAAAGACTCCGCTTTTCCTGTTGCTCCATAACCCATGAGCTGAAAATCGATTGCATGATTTTTAAGGTCAAGTTGGACTATTTTTAAATTTTTAAGTTTTTCACTATGTTGAATAATATCAACAAATTTAGGTAAAAAATTAGGAAAGGTTCCAGAATATGTTATAGATTGTATACGAATATCATCTCTGTGGTGAAAAATAGCTAAGTCTTTAAGGATGTATTGCTTTATTTTTTTACTTAGATCAAAATTCCTTTCCAAAGGATTTCTCAATAACTCTTTTTCGTAATGTTCTCGAATAATCTCTTTTGCATGACCCGGATTTTGGATCATAAATTCTTGGACAGCTCTTTCAATAATTTGCTGGAAATTTTTAGGATCATTCGCTTTTAAGTCATAACCTGTTCTTTGGTATTTAAGGATAAAATCAGGATCATATGAACGCAGTAGTTCTTCAAAAAATGGATGTATGGATTCGCCATCGGAGGGAATCAAGATAAATCCATCACCACCCCAAATTGCGGGTAGCAATTCCATGAGATGGACGATTGTATTTTTCCATTTCTTATCACTGTTATCAATAAAGATTGCCACCCTAGATGGACGCAGTGCAGTTGAAATTATTTTTGTTTCTAAAGTATTAGAAGTCATAATTTTATCATCAAAGAGTCGCATCTTTAGCGTCGCTTTTCTTTCTCCACTTTTAACATTTCTCTAATCTTCAATATTTTTAGGTATCTGTGACAGTCAGATTATACTCTTCTTTGACCTATATAAAAAGTGAATGATTCTCTTGTTCTCAGATGTAGAATTCGAATTTCAACTTAAATAAGCGCCAAATATTTATGTTCATATGCTTATAGGCGCATTGTCCTATCCTGCTTTCCCAGTATATGGGGTTCAAAGCATCCGTCAAACGGTGGGTTTTTAGCCTGTAGAAACATACTCTCTTCGGTCGTATCTTTCTGACAGGCGTAAAAATCCTTTTTTGTGTTGCTTACACCAAAAAACGTTTGACAGATGGGGACGCCCTTCATGTTTTGTATATATTCCAACCTCTTTACTCCGGGTACCTTCCTGTTGACCAGTAACCATGCTTTTCACCCCATACCCCTGAATATGCGGATAGGACAGAGACGTTCTATTCGTACTTATTAAATATTTCTCAAAAGGGGGTGAATATATATGAAGCTATTGACGCAGGAGATACGAAAGAAGTTACCCGCTCTTTATGCATGTGAACAGGTAAAGGACCCCGTGGTTCAGTGCAAGTTCTTTACGCCTGATTCTAACTGGACGTGGTTTGCCATAGAGTTTGACGGAGCGGATACGTTCTTTGGCTTAGTCGATGGATTTGAACGAGAACTGGGGTATTTCAGCCTTTCAGAACTCGAGACCACACGAGGACCACTCAGGCTTCCGATTGAACGAGATCTGTATTTTGTACCGTGTCACCTATCTGAATTACCCGAGCGGTAACAGGTACGTGGTTTTATATATGGGGACTGTCTCGGTGACGGTCCCTGTTTTTTATTAGTTTATTTTTTTGTTATGATCATCAAGATATTAGATTCAAAACGTTCAGTTGGTAATCCGTTTCAAGTGGGCGAGATCATTGCTGATTACTTTAAGACGATTGATAAGATCGATCGGGATAAGGAGCATTTCTTTTGTTTTCAGCTCAATTGTCGGAACCGAATATTGGTTGCGGAGCTGGTGAGTGTGGGTATTTTAAATGCGTCCCTGGTTCATCCGCGTGAAGTGTACACACGAGCTGTGAGAAATCGATGTTCACAGATTGTTGTTGCCCATAATCATCCCTCAGGAGATCCAGATCCGTCAGAGGAGGATATAGCCGTGACGAGAAAACTCGTTGAGGCAGGACGGATCATCGGGATTTCGCTTATTGATCACATCATCTATACACCGCATGCGTTATACAGTTTTCAAGATCATCATCTCATTTAACGAACTTTGCCGCAGGTATCGCACGTGTGGTGTCTGCGGTTTTTTTTGGTCTAGTTATCCTTTACCACTTTCTCCCATACATCTCCATGTATCGAGTGCGTTCTCAGCTGATGTTCGGTTGTAACAAAAACGGGTAAATCAATGTTCATCTCATCCATGGTTTTTTTAGTTATGTTATATACGTACTGTTCCATCTTCTCTGAGGGACAGATGAATAGAATATTAGGTGGGTTTTCCTGGCGAATCCAATCGCCTTGTGTAAAAAAATGGAGATATACAGTTATTCGACTTTTGATCGCTTTGTTTGGCTTATTATCGGTAAATATTTCGGCAATATAATAAGGGTTATCTACTTGTTTCCGATAGACGAAATGAGGATATAGTTCTTTGACTATGCCGTCTATTGTGAAGTCAGATCGGGTATAAAAGACAAAACCGGATGTTTTATCATATCTTTGTATTAGGCTGATGTAGATATCGGCAATAAAAAGAGACTGATCGACAAAGCCAAATGAGCGCGCGTAATCTGCATAAGCTCTCTTTATATATTTTTTGATACAAATTGGCTGCATTTTTACGTATTTGATCCCACTACGTGCGAGGTAATAGGTTGATAGTGTTGTGTTTATAGTCGTTGATACATTCTCGGTTTTTCCAATATAGTTTTTATTTATTAGATCTTTTAGCCAGTTGTTCACTCTGTTGAATGTTTTGTGATGCAGGAGTGTTTGAATCTGTATTCTGTTGAGGAATCTGAATCGGTAGAGTAGGTATAGTATGTCTTGTTGTTTTTTTGTTATTGGTGGTAGTTGCATATAGTTTGTAGTAAACCTTCTCATTCTCCCTTTATAAGGGAGATGATTTTCACTCTTTCTTATATATAAGAATAGAGAGTGACAGAATTAAATAACATAAGCTATTGTAATAGTCTAAATCCATCTCACATTGTGTCAGCCGCTGACACAATTTTTTAAATAGCAATCCTCACTTTTTTAGTACTATCCAATGAACTTATTGCCAATACCTGGGGTCCTTTCACCTTTGTTTTGTCATTCTTTTTATGCGAGATACTTTCTCGTTTTTGTCCATATGTACGTCTTGAATGTGAGATCACAAATTGTTGCACATCATTGTCATGTGTTAGAGAAAAGGGAGAAGAAATGCCGGTAAACGCGTCCTGAGGAATAAGCGCGTTTATCTTTATATAAAAGTTATAGGAAGGTAGATTTGATATCTCATTTTTTTGAACATGAGGAGTGAATAAGGGTAATACAATATCCTCATCACTTGGATTACTGGTTCTGAAGGAAATGACGGTTCCGACGTTTGCGAGTATGACTTTTAACAAATCTTTGTCTTCAATTTGGGACACGGTTTGATGAGCAAGAATTGTATTTAACCGATATTTTCGGGCTTCAGACAATATCTGCGCAAATGTCATGGTGGCGAAGTTCTGAAATTCGTCAATGTATAGAAAAAAGTCGGCACGATTTTCCATGGGAATATGCACGCGATTTAAGGCCGCAAGTTGAATTTTTGCAATAATCAAACTTCCTAAAAATGATGACGTATCTTCTCCAATCTTTCCCTTTGAAAGGTCGCATATAAGAATTTTGCCAGAGTTCATAATCTTTTCGAAGTTCAAGCTACTTTTCGGTTGATTCAAGATATTTCGGGTCATTGAAGTCGTTAAAAACCTTCCCAGTTTATTGGTGATCGGAGAAATGAGCTCTGCTTTTTGGAAACTTCCCAGCTTTTCAAACTCCTGCACCCAAAAATCTTTCAATATGGGGTCTTCCAATGTTTTGACAACTTTTTTTCTATATGTCACATTCGTGAGGAGTTTATACACGGTAAATAAGGTTGGATTCTCCACCTCAAGCGCCGTCAACACCGTATTTCTTAAGACATGCTCCATTCGGGGTCCCATGAAGCGGGCCGGATATAACTTATGAAAAACGGAAATTAAACTTGAAACAATTAAGTCTTTCTCGCGGTTCAAGTCAGTGTCTGATATATTCTCGTTCAATTCCAGAACATTTAGTCCAATCGGATACTGCGAATCATAGGGATTGAAATAGACAATATCTTGTAATCTTTCCTTGGGAACGACACCAATAAGTCGTTCGGCTAAATCTCCATGGGGATCAAGTACGGCAACTCCCTTCCCATGCAAAATATCCTTATAAATCATGGAAAGTAATAAGGTTGTTTTACCTGTGCCAGTTGCGCCAATGACATACATGTGGCGTCGTCTTTCCTCAAGTGTCAAGCCAATAGGGGTTGACGTTTCCCCATATACATTATCGGCAAATATGATGTCCAGCTCATTATTCGATTGTTTAAAACTTAAAGGAGACGGCAGTCTCGGACTCTTATTCTGAATCAAATCTTCGGTTTTTGAGATGCTATTAAAGGGAAAATGATAAAGAGATGACATTTCTGAGGAGGAAAGGATCAGGTTTTTGGCTGGTGACACGAGTCTATTGGTAACCATGTAATATCTGATTTTGTCGAGTAATCGGGTTTTTAAATAACTGAATAGGGTGCGGTTGAGCCTGATTCGTTGTGACGGGCTGGTAAATACGTCAAATGTTGATACTAAATCTTTCATTCTGTTATGTCTGTGCTCCTTCATTTCGGATTGTACTACCAGCCGTATTGCAGTTTCAAATATCGGTTGGTTAATCTTGCCTTCCATGGCTTTATATTGAAGCTGTTTAGATCCACTGAGCTCGTTTAATCTTTTCTTTTTAGAACGGTAGAATATGTTGAGCAGAAACCATACAATTCCCGTATTGATTTTACGGCTGACATCTTCATTATTTAATATCATCTGCTTTAGTGTTTCGATTTTATGTATTATGGCAGAGTGCGTATTGACTGAAACCGGAATACTGACAATCTGCAATGCAATTAATTCATTCCGGTCCAGTTTGGTCATTTGGGCGGTTAGATACGCGATCGGATCAAACTCATTCAGGAGTGTTTGTTCTTGAAGAGGAAAAACATAAGGACGGCTCAACTTCATTTCTTTTATGATCAGATTCTCACGCGTGACAGGCATATAATCTCCCCTTTCCGCTATTTCTATAGAGGGAACATATGCGCGTAAACTTTTTTTAACCGTTGCAACATCTTCACGACAGATACGCAGAATATATCGTATCCCTAGTTCCTTCGTAGATACAATTTCAAAACTTATCGTTTTTCTAACTTTGAGAAATCTATCCAGAAAGGAAGATGGACTATGCACGGAATGAATCACATTAAATAACTGATTTGTGGAGAACGCAGTTTTTATGCTGTTATATGCAGGCGTGATTTCTAGAAAGAGATATTGTTTCAGTAATGTTCTTTTGATACGAAAGTACTGGTAGACTGCGGTCAAAACGCTTGCTATCGCCAAGCACATGAGAAATACACCAAAACCCCATGGCGTAAAAAACACGAGTAAATAGGAAGGAAGAACTGCGGTTAAATTTATACGATGTGCAATTTGGACCATAACGATAGGCTAATTTTACGAATTATAGCAATAATGACGTGGAAAAGAAAGACTTAGAGTATTTCTTATGAAGCCTTAGATTAAGATATATTACACTTGGCTACTTTTATGGGAAACGCTCAACTCTCATGTGACATAAGCGTTTTTGATGCTTGTATACCTAAAGCCTTCGCAATTTTAAGCAGTATATCCAATGAAGGGTTCGCATCACCGCGTTCAATACGGGCGTAATAGTTGGAGTGTATTTGGACTAAGAGCGCAACTTGTGCCTGACTCATATCTTTCTTTTCACGAGCTTGTTTGAGTTTTTCGCCAAATTCAACTCGGGATTTCTGGTCGGTTAACCTGTTCATATTGATCTATAGTATATCATAATTGCGAGCAAAATATTATAGGGCTCTTTATCGGGCAAATCACCCTTGACATTATCCCTGACAGAGATATATACTATCTCTATCAGAGATAGAGTATTTCTTTAAGATTATGGAACCTAATAAGATTTTACCACTCCTTAACGCAGATTTGAATATGTCTGAAGGACCAAAGCCTTCTGCAAATAACTTTAATATGGAAAGACACTCTTTAGACAACCTACTTCACACGCTATATCCTGAAAACAGAGCCGAAGATAAAGAACTACTCAAGGTAAAACAAATATTAGGCGAAAAAGAGAAAGAATTCACATCCGAACAGATAAAAGATTTGATGACTAAAGTCCAATACCTAGTTCAGTCATGGCTTGACGAATACGAACGACAGATATTTAAAGGTCAAACGTTACATGAGTTATTAAGTTCAAAACAATTATGACACAAATAAGAGATGACTCGGTGCCTGAGTCAAAGAACGCGGTACTGTACTTACGGGTTTCGACAGAAGAGCAAGTTGATAATTTTTCGCTAGATACACAAGAAGACATCTGTAAAAGAGAAGCCATACGCCGGGGATATACTATAACTGAAATATTCCGAGAAGAAGGTCGTTCTGCTAAAACTATATTAGGTCGTCCTACATTGCTTCAAATGCTTGAATACTGTCACAGAAATAAGAGGACAACCGGGGCGGTATTTATCTATCGGCTCGATAGAATATCACGTCAGACTGCCGACTATCTAGCTATTCGTAAGAAACTTACCGAGTGCGATATTACACTGATTTCCGCTACGGAACCGACCGGAAACAGTCCTACAGAAAAATTAGTTGAGACAATGCTTGCCGGTTTTGCTCAGCTTGATAATGATGTGCGAAGCGAACGAACCAGAAACGGTATGAGAGCACGTTTTCTGTCCGGCCTCTTTAACGGCAGGCCACCTGCCGGATACCTTATGAAAGCAGGAATTGTCACTAAAGATCCGGAAGGCTTTGACAAAATGAAAGAAGCTTGGGAACTTATGGCAACGGGTACGAAAAGTCTTATAGAGATGACAAAGGTAATGAATGGCTGGGATTTACGAAGCAAAGTAGGAACTCAATCTTATCTTTTTACGGCAAATACGCTTGATCGAATCTTTAGAATGAAATTTTACATGGGCATCATAAGTTCGCAGCGATATCCCGAAGAAGTAAAGGGGCAGCACGCACCAATGGTAACCGCAGAACTATTTTATAAAGTGCAAGCTATTTTAGATGGAAGAAACCTTAACTTTGGAAAGATCGCTAAACATACGAGAGATAACCCTACAATGCCGTTAAGACGCATCGTTAAGTGTGCCGCATGCGATATTGGGTTAACGGGAGGGTGGACTAAAGGAAGAAGTGCAAAATATGCGTACTATCGCTGCTCCAGAAGATGTTCAGGCAGCTCTACACGCGTTGATGTGCTGGAAAATAAAATGATGGAGCTTCTCAAGAGTATATCACCTACAGATCAATGTATAGAACTGTTTACCTACTATATGTATAAATGCTATGCAAAACGAATTACTCGTCAAAAGAATACCCAAAGTCAGGCTGATGCTGAGATTAAGAGGTTAACTGAGCTTCGACAATCTCTCATAGAAAAGAACTTGAGAGGCATCTATTCTGATGATATCTTCAAAGAACAAAGCGCGATTATAGAGGAAAAAATGACGACAGCGTACCTTGCTAAAAGTGATACATTACTTGAGAATTACGATATCGATAAAATCATTGCATTTATGAAGGGAAATCTTAGTGACTTAGGAAATCTATATAAGAATTCAAATATAGATCAGATAAAAGTGCTTCTCGGTTCAACCTTCACCTCTGGACTGACATGGGACAATTCTGGGAGGTTGAACCACCAGATTAGCCCTGTATTTCAAGCCGTTCGTGATGCCGACCGGCTTGATTTTGCGTTAGGTGACCCCAACGGGATTCGAACCCGTGTTGCTGGGATGAAAGCCCAGCGTCCTAGGCCTCTAGACGATGGGGCCGAACGATTCGGTATAAGGACTTATTGTATCAAAAGAGTACCTATATTACTAGCGAATTAGCGGCAGTAAATATTGAGAATACCTACACGGTGTGCTATACTATAGGCTTCTCAGTCTTTGCTTATCGGAGCTCTCCATTGTTTTGCGAATGGGCCGCCGATACGGCACATTCACACATATCGTCGGTATAGTTTTGAAAGGAGACGCCTATGCGCTGTCCAATCTGTGGCCAAGAGACGCCGGCTGCTGCGTTCTGCACAGAATGCGGAAAACCGCTTAATGTGTCAGTAGGAGTAGCCGATGGACCGACAACCTTGCTAGCCCAGCCGCTCACTGCTGTCGGCCCACTCGCACCGTCCACCCATGCCAGTCAGCATCCGGAAGGCTTTTCCAACAACATGATGACGGTTATGGGGCTCATTATTACCGCTCTTGGAGTGGTCACAATGGGGCTCTTCCTCTATGCCACCACACTCCCGCCATCGTTCGAGTCGCGCAGCTGGCTACTGATCGCGACCACGGCTGCTGGTGTGTGGTCCACTCACTGCATGCGTTTCCTGAAGGGCATTGACTTTGCCCGTGGAGCCTATAAGGGGACGCTGTTGTTTGGAGTCGTGTTTGCCTTGATGGCTAATGCGGAGAAGATGCCTACCGGGTATCTCAACTACGTATTCTGCGTTGGGGCAACCATGTGGGGGTATATGGTCTATTTCGCTCTGAACTCGGCCATAACCCGGATTGTCCGTCGCTTTAGATAGCGCCGGGTGATCAACGTAGGGGGCAGGAATATCCTGCCCCCTACGCTTAGTAACCAATTATTTACTGTTTTTGGGTGTTTCTTTTACTTTTGACTGCTCAGTCTGAAAACGTTTTACTACTTCCTCAAGAGTCGCTTTTGCGGTCTCTTTACCGCCTAGACCAAACGCCAATCCTCCGGCAAGCGCTATCATAGCGATTATTCCGGTGAAAAGAATACGGATAAGATCTTGGGCTACACCCAGCTGATTCATTACGATGAGGATAGTAAAGAATACTATTACCCATTTAGAAAATAACGCAAGAGTCTGCGCGGACGCAGAGCCTATACTGTTTATGCTCTGCTTTACGATATCAGATACAAGGTTAGAAGCAATAAGACCTACAAAGCCAATAATCACGGCAATAATTACGTTCGGGAGATAAAAGAGAAACTGGTTTAATACCGCGGTAGCTCTTGAGAGACCCCATACTTCCAGTGCCGGTATAAGAAATAATACAACCACAGTCCATCTCAGAACTTCGGCGAGTACCTCTTCCCATACGTTTACCTCATTCTTATTCATGAGTCTCATCTTCTGAAGAATGCTGGAGAGTTTGAAAAATGAAAAAACCGAAAGCAGCAGTCTTTTAAACAGGCTAGCAAGGATAAGACCAATCAGAAAAATTATAAGTCCGCCAAAAAAACTTGGCAGATACCCGACGAGTCTCTGAAAAAATTGCAGAAGTATGCCATTTACGACTTCTATCATAGTAATATGTAAAACTGATAACTATATTTACAGGATAACGGGTAATTCAGATTTTAACAATAGCGTGTAAGAATCCCGTATGAATTATATCAGGAAAAGATCGTTATGACACCTTTAATGGCACATCATCATATATAGTAAAAGACACGGGACTGAGATCATGCTTAAGGATAATAGAGATAACCCACGCGCGCATGGTATAGGTGTTATATGAATGAGTTGCCAGAAACATATGAATGGCCCTCACCATCCGTCTCATCTTGCCGGCACGCACGGCCTCATAGGGGTATCCTTTCTCGGTACTGGTGCGGGTTTTTACTTCAATAAATATAAGTGAGTGAGCTCTTGCTGCGATAATATCAATTTCGCCGAAGCGTGTGGAGTAGTTTGAAGCAACAATCGAGTAACCGTTGTGAGTGAGATATTCTCGTGCGAGCCGTTCTCCATGCATGCCAACCGGGTTAGGGTTGACCATAGGTTATTTTGCTCTGTTTTTATCCTGTCGATACAGTTTGCGTCTCAGTTGCTGTCCTGAAAGATCTCGAATGAAGTTGAGCTTTGATTTGTGATAGTTGGCTTTCTTTTCCAGTCTCATATCAGCAATAAACGGTGACATAAGAGGAATTATTCTTTCAATGCCTATACCGGTATTTGATACCTTACGTACGGTGATCATACGTGTATTCTCTCCATCGCCCTTTACTTTCATAAGAATACCTTTGAACGCCTGAATACGCTCCTTGGCACCTTCTTTAATTTTGTAGTCGATGGTTATGGTATCTCCGATACAGAATGATTGTTCTTTGAATGTTATTTTGTTAGCCATATATATCTTTTGTCATGCCGAACTTGTGCCGACTTCGCCGTGCATCCACGATGAAATCGGGATTTCGGCATCTAGATCCCGAAATAAATTCGGGATGACAGTGATTATTGTATCATCTATTTGTGATTCTTGCAAGCCTCAATGAAGGCGGAAAATATTGGATTAGGCTTGATGGGCCTACTTTTGTACTCAGGATGGCCTTGCGTGCCTACGTAAAATGGATGATCTTTTTCAGGTAGCTCGATTATTTCACCCAGGTTTTCGGCTGTTGAACGCGCGCTTACTATGAGGCCATTCTTCTCAAAATCATCTGTATATTCATTATTAAACTCATATCTATGTCTATGTCGTTCGCTAGTAAGACCCTTGGATTTATCGGTAAAGCCGTTATATTTGTCATAGATTGCGTATGCCCTTGTACCCTCTTTTACCTTTGCCTCCCAGGCACCCAATCTCATAGTGCCGCCATATGCACGACGTGCCATGAGCTCTTTTTGGGCAGGAATAATATGAATTACCGGATGTTTACTCTCAGCATTATTTTCGGCTGTATTTGCATCTTTCCATCCCAATACATCCCTCGCAAAGGCCACTACCGCCAACTGCATACCGTAACATAGGCCGAGGTACGGAATTTTCTTGGTACGGGCATAACTTGCAGCCTGTATCATACCCTCTGCTCCCCGTTCACCCCAGCCAATAGGTACAATAATGCCATCGGGTTCGCCGATAAGCTCAGTGCCTACCTTTTCTATCTTTTCTGCATCTACCCAGCGGGTTTTTACATCAACCCCAAACTGATATGAAGCGTGATCAATAGCGTCAAGAAGTGCAGCGTACGAGTCACGCAGCTGATAGTCTCCTGTACCAAAATACTTTCCTATAATAGCAATCTCTATAGTTTTCTCTTTTTTTGATTTTATCTTATCAACGAGTTCTGTCCACTGAGTAAGGTTGGGTTCTTTTACCGGCAACCCGAGTCTCTTCATGATTTTTTGCTCCAGTTCCTGTTTGTGCAGCACGAGAGGTATTTCATACACACTCTTGAGATCGGGATTAGAAATGATATTTTCCGGATGCATATTGCAGAACAGCGCAAACCTATCCTTGCGACGCTGGTCAAGGTATGTCTCAGAACGCGCAATAATGAAGTCGGGTTGTATACCCATGGAGTTAAGTGTGCGGACTGAGAGCTGAGTAGGCTTTGTCTTTGGTTCACCCAGATGTCCAGGGGTGGGGACATAGCTTACATGCACGTGTATTACATCTCCGGGTTTCTGAAGGGTCATCATGCGTGAGGCTTCATAATAGAAGATATTCTGATACTCGCCGGCTGTACCACCCAGTTCTATCACTATTATTTCAGCCCCGCTTTCTTTTACTACTTTCTGAATTCTATCGGTTATCTCATTTGTAATATGAGGTATAGCTTCTACATCTTCGCCGTGATATTCAAACCTGCGTTCTCTGTCTATAACCGCTTTATATATCTGCCCCATGGTAACAAAATTAGATTTGCCCATGTCCATATCCAGAAATTTTTCGTATGTGCCTATATCCATGTCGGTCTCGGCTCCATCTTCGCACAAAAAGGGATCGCCGTGTTCGATAGGATTAATAGTTCCTGCGTCAATATTGAGATAGTTTTCAAACTTTATAGGAGCAACCTTATACCCCGCCTGTTTAAGAAGAAAAGAGACCGAAGCAGCTGTAATGCCTTTACCTATTCCAGAAATTACTCCTCCAGATATAAATATATACTTAGTATTTGCCATAATATATTTCAATATTAACAAATCCATGTTAAAGATTCCATTGCTCAAAGTCAATACAAGAATGTTATGGGAATTTTCAGGTTTTCGCCGGTTCCG